>CAIPEB010000159.1 GCA_903863885.1 uncultured Planctomycetaceae bacterium
AAGACACTCTTTCCCTACACGACGCTCTCCGATCTTTTCCGGTTGGGTGGCGGAACAGGATCAGGAGAAAAGGCCGCTTCGCTCATCGGCTCGGTCACCAACGAAAGACTCCCGAAAGTGTTGCGGGAAGGCGATCTGACGACCACCTCGCCATCGACTTCGGCGACCAACGACCCGGACAGCGGGCCACACTGCGACGGGCTGACGGATCACACGGAATTCCGGGATTTGCACAGCGGCGCCCTCCCGCTGGCGCACGACTCCTTCAATGCTGCGGCCTTCTCGTCAACCGGGCTCGCGCCTCAAGAACGTGTTCGGCCGCACTTGCGGTGGAACTGGCAAGGGCGGTCACGTGGCCCATCTTGCGGCCCGGCCGCGGTTCCCGCTTGCCATACAGGTGCAGTTTCACATCGGGCAGGGCACACGCCTGGTGCCACAGGGGCAGTCCATCCTCCCAGAGATCGCCCAAGAGGTTGGCCATGGCTGCGGGCCGCAACTGCTCCGTCGAGGCCAGCGGTAAACCGCAGACTGCGCGGACCTGTTGCTCGAACTGGCACGCCACGTGGGCATCGATCGTCAGATGTCCGGAATTGTGCGGGCGTGGCGCCAACTCGTTGATCAGCAAGTGACCGTCTCTGGTCAGGAAGAACTCGACGCACAGCACGCCCACCACATTCAGCTGTGTCATCACGGTTCGCGCGATCTCGATCGCTCCGGAACGCACCGAAGTTTCGACCTGGGCCGGGGCCAGCGACACGTCGAGAATGTGGTGACGATGAATGTTGGCAATCGGGTCGAAGCACGCCAACTCACCGGTCAGACCTCGCACCGCCACGACGGAGAGTTCGGAATCAAAGTCGATCCAGCTTTCGAGAACGGCCTCCGCCCCGTTCAGAGCCTGACACGCCTCGACGGCTTGCTGGTGCGACTCGACGCGGACCTGTCCCTTCCCGTCGTAACCCCAGGAGGCGGTCTTCAGGACCGCCGGCAAGCCGACCGTGGCAATCGCGCCTTCCAGATCGGCTGCCGAACGCACCGGCGCAAACGGCGTTACGGGCAAGCCGGCATTCCGCAGGAAGGTCTTCTCGCGCAGGCGGTGCTGGGTCGTGTGCAGCACCTGTCCGGCGGGCCGCACGGGCGCGTAGCGCGCCGCGACTTCGGCCGTGGTCACAGGCACGTTCTCAAATTCGAAGCTGATCACATCGACGCCCCGGGCGAACTCCGCGACGGCGTCCAGATCCTCGTAGTCGGCCTGAATCTCGACATCCGCAACTTGTCCCGCCGGCGTGTCGTCGTCCGGGGAAAGTACTCGGACCCGATAGCCCATCCTTCGGGCCGCGATAGTAAACATCCGGCCCAGTTGGCCGCTGCCCAACACACCGATCACGGACCCGGGAGAAATGATTGCGTTCATAACTCGCTTTCGCTGAGAACCTGCTGGCGCTGGCGATCGTGGTACGCTCGCAGCTTTTCACGCAGGAGTGGTCGTTCGTTGGCCAGAATCCGCAGGGCCAATAGCGCGGCGTTCTTGGCGCCCGCCTCACCGATCGCCAGTGTCCCGACCGGGATGCCGCCCGGCATCTGGACGATCGACAACAGCGAATCCAGCCCTTGCATTGCCCGGCTCTGCACCGGCACTCCCAGAACCGGCAAAGTCGTTTGGGCGGCAATCATGCCGGGCAGGTGTGCTGCGCCGCCGGCCCCGGCGACGATCACACACAGTCCGCGCTGTTCGGCCGTGCGGGCGTATTCGCACATCCATTCCGGCGTGCGATGCGCGGAGACGACGCGGCGCTCGTGCGGGACGTCGAACTGTTCGAGCAGTTCCGCCGCGTGACGCATTGTGTCCCAATCCGACTTGCTGCCCATGATGACTCCAACGAGCGGTTGTTCTGCCATGCGATTCTCCACTGATTGCCTCGATTATCCCTCCGGTTCATTGCCTCGCGCGGTCCGCCGGCTTTACCGTTCATCCCGTGGTCCGCATCCCCGCGGCAACTCCTTGGATCGTCAACCGCACGAGGTGCGCCCACTCGTCGGCATCCGCCGTCGCGGTACCCGCCGCGGCCCGCAGTCGGCTCAGCAGATCCACTTGCAGCAGGTTCAGCGCATCCACCAACGGATTGCGGCGGCGGATGGAATCCTGCAGCCACGGAACATCCTCCAGCAACGCCGGCCGGCCTGTCATCTGCAACACGGCTTCGCTGCAGAGGCGATACTCGCTGACGATCCGCGTCGCGAAGCGTTCCTGGACCGCGGGATCCTCCGCCAGCCGGAAGTACGCGCCGGCCACCGTGAGATCGGTCTTGGCCAACGCCAACACGGCGTTGTCGACGGAAGCCCTAAAGAACGGCCAGTCCCGGTACATGTCGGCCAGTTCTTGCCACTGCTCAGGGCACTCCGTGCGGAGTTCGGCCACGGCGCTGCCCAAGCCGTACCATGCCGGCACCAGACAGCGGATCTGCGTCCACGAGAAGACCCACGGAATCGCCCGCAAGTCACTTAAGGAGCCGCCCGCCTTGCGCCGCGACGGCCGCGAGCCGATAGGCAGCTGTTCGATCTCGCCAATGGGCGTCGTCTGCCGGAAAAAGTCGACGAAGCCGGGCTCCTGCGTCAGACGCCGGTACGCGCGGAACGAGCGGTCCGCCAACCACTCCATGGTCCGACGCCAACGCGGCACGCCTGCCGCCGGCTTCCGCGTGGCGGCCAGCATCACGGACCAGGTCACCTGCTCCAGGTGGCGATGGGCAATCTGACTGTCATCGTATCGCTCGGCCAGTACTTCGCCTTGCTCCGTCAGACGCAGGCTGCCATCAAAGGTCGCCGCCGGCAGGGATAGGACCGCACGGGCGGTCGGTCCGCCGCCGCGCCCCAGCGAGCCGCCCCGGCCATGAAAGAAAGTGACCTCGACGGCACGCTCGCGGGCAACTTCGTAAATCTGCGACTGGGCATGATACAAGGCCCAGCAAGCCGCCAGGTAGCCGCCGTCCTTGGTGCTGTCCGAGTAACCAATCATCACCGTTTGGCGCAGCCCCTGCTGTGACAGGTACGAACGATAAGCCGCCACGTCCAACAGCGCGGCCATCGTCGCTGCGGCATCGCGGAGGTAGTCGATCGTCTCGAACAGGGGAATGATCGGCAGCTGCAGGGCAGCGTCGCGCGGATGACCGCCGTCAATCGTGCGGGACCATTCCCAGAGCCACAGCACGGCGAGCACGTCACTGGCCGTCCGCGTCATGCTTATCACAAAGCCACCCAAAGGAGCAGCTCCGCAGTTTCGCAAGGTGCGCCGCAAGAGTCTCATCAGCGCCAGCGTTTCGCGTGCGGGGCCGGACAGGGCCGATTCGTCCCAACTCAGCGGCCGCCCCAGAGTCTCCAGAAGAATTCGCTGGCGTTCCGTCTCGGACGAGGCAGCGAAGTCGGCCCCTGCGCCGGACCGCGCCAGCAGTTCAGAGATGACCGCTTCGTGGTACCGCGCGTCCTGCCGCACATCCAGCCGCGCCAAGTGCAGGCCGAAGACTTCGATCTGATCCAGCCAGCGCTGAATCTCACCGTGCACTAACACATCGTTGTGGGCACCCGACAGACTCCGCTGGATGATCCGCACATCCTCCGCCAACTCTGCACTCGAGGCGTAGGCCCCCCGCGGCAACGCCGCGCCTGGGCCCAGTTGACCCGAGGCCGACAACCGCCAATCGATCACTCCCAGCCAACGCCGATATTCTTCGTTGGGAGGAACTGCCGCCAGCAGGTTCTCCGTCTCCGGCCACTCGCGGATCGCCGCTGCGGTTGCCTCGCGCAGTTCTTCGCTGACAGGAGCCTGCCGCGCGGAGAGGCTCAACGAACCATACAGATTGCAGACCGTCTCCCGTTGTTGTCCGATGGCCGCCCGCCGGAGCCAGATCAAGGTCTGCTCGGTGACATCCGCCGTCACGCCGGGATGGCCGTCACGGTCTCCGCCGATCCAGGAGGCGAAACGCAGCAAAGGTCGCACGCAGAACACGTGTCCCGGATAGAATTCCCGGAGGGCCTGCCGCATGTCTTTCATGACGTCCGGGACGACTTCCCACAGCACAGGCAGGATGCTCAAGGCCCGCTGCACCTCCTGGATGACCGTGGGCGGCCAGGGACGGATGAAGTCGGTCTGCCAGAGCTTGGTCAGCTCGGCCTGCAGCTGGGCCTCCAGATCCGCGGTTTCTCGCGGCAACAAACCGCACTGGTCCATCCGGTGCAACAGTTCGCGAACTCGCCGCAGCTTGCCGCGGATCGAGCGCCGTTTGGCCTCGGTGGGGTGGGCGGTAAGGACCAATTCGACACTCAGCCGATCCAGGATCCCCTCCACCTGATCGGCCGCCAGTCCGTCCGCAGCCCACTGAGCAACGGCAGCCCGGATGGACTCGGCCCGCGGCGCAGGATGAGCAGCCAGTTCGCGCTCACGCAGGATCCGCGTCCGCTCCCGGTCTTCGGCCACGTTCATCAGGTCCAGCAAGATGGACAACGCACGCGCTACGACCCGGCGGCGTTCGACGGACAGAGCCGTCACGGTCCGCGTTAATTCCAGCAGGGATGCGGCGTGCCCCGCCCGCGCCGCATGAGCCAGGTCTCGGACCCGGACGACGGCGGCCAAACCCTCCGGCCCGGCGATCTGTCGAATCGTCTCGTCCAGGCGGCTCTGCAGGCGGATCACCGCAGTGTCGAGTGGCTGTTCGATTTCCTTGTGCATGGCGACTCTCCACCGGACGCAACGGATTTTTCCAAGATTGTAGCCGAATTCTCCGGAACGCAGGCGATTATTCCCCGAGCGGCCCCGAATCCCGGCAAATCCGAACCCGCTTCGGATCCATGTCACGCCTCAGGGCCCAGCCGTTCGAGCAGCCGACCAACGGAGTGCTGAGTTTCCCGAGGGTGACGCAAACGCAGATCCTCACTCGGCGCAAATACACCAGGAACGTACGGTCCGCCTCGTAAGGCTGCGTCACGGACGAGTGACCACGCCCCGGAGCGCCAAGCGTTCACGGGTAACCCGCAGCGTCCACTCCCAATTCGGCGGACAAAGGTACACGGCGAAAACCGCTGGGCCCTTCAGGCCGTTGACATGTCTCCGACAAACGGTATACCATTTTTAAACGGTATACCGTTATACAAGGAGACCGTCATGCGGCGACCTACGACTCTCGCGGATTCGGCCGCTGCACAGCTGCGCCAAGAAATCCTGGATCAGGTTCGACCGTCGGGGGCGTTGCTGGCCGAAGCGGCGGTCGCGAGGGAACTGCAGATTAGCCGAGTGCCCGTGCGCGAGGCGTTATTCGCCTTGGAACGCGATGGTCTGGTCGAATTCAGCGGCACCGGACGAGCGCACGTCAAGACCTTGCGGCCGGAAGACTTTCAAGAATTGTTTGTGCTCAGGCTGGCCCTGGAACCGCTCGGAGCGAAACTGGCGGTGCCGGCGATCCGACGCGACCCGAGCCGCCTGGAATCAATCCTGGCTGCCACCCACAAGGCCACGTCGCTGCGCGAACTGACGCGAGGGGATCTCGATTTCCACGAGGCCGTCATGGAAGCCTCGGGGCATGCCCGGCTGGTACGGCTTTGGAGATCGCTGCGGGCCGAACTGGAACTGTGGCTGGCCGGCCTGCAGCAGCAGCTTGAGCGGCGGACGAAGCGGACGCGTGAAGCCACCGTTGCCGACCATCAGAAACTGTTGCGTTGTTTTTGCGAGGAATCGCCTGTGGCCGCCGAGCGGTTAATGCGGCAACACGTGGCATCTTGGGGAGCGTGTCTGCCGGCGCCGATGTAGGCAGCGTGCTGAAGGGTTGCTGCGAACACAAACCGCCGGAATGTTGACGGAGTTCCCCGAGACGCCGATGTCGGGCTTGGAGTGAACAGCCGGCGCGGGCCGTGTCGTTTGGCTTGATCGGAAATTCGCGACCGAACCGGAAACGGATTCAACGATGACAGTGACACGCATACTGCTGACGACCCTGGCGTCGCTTTTCGGCGCCGCACTTGCGGCCGACGAACCGGTACGCCCGCAGATCTCACTCAACGGCCAATGGCAATTCAAACTGGACCCCAACGACGAAGGCGTTGCGGGCCGATGGTTTGCGGCGGAGGCCACTTTCCCCGACAAGATCATAGTGCCCGGCAATT
Organism: uncultured Planctomycetaceae bacterium; assembly: GCA_903863885.1. GTDB lineage: Bacteria > Planctomycetota > Planctomycetia > Pirellulales > Pirellulaceae > CAIPEB01. The sequence goes on from CAIPEB010000159.1 coordinate 6,151, forward strand.
GGCAGGCGCAAGGATTCGGCGAGCCCCGAAATCACCTGAGTCACGATTACCAGGGCAAGGCATGGTACCGTCGCACCGTAACCATTCCCTCGAACTGGGCTGGCAAGCGCCTCTGGCTCCACTTTGGCGGAGTGACCGCCGTCGGAGAGGTGTACGTGAACGGCAAACATGTCGGCTCTGTCGAGTACTACCTGACTCCGCACGAGTTTGACATTACCGATGCTGCCTGCGTCGGGACCGAGAACGTGATCAGTTGCCAGGTCGACAGCAAGTCGGGGTGTCACGACCCGCACCGGGACCCGATTGTCAGGCCCGGCCCGGTTGGCATGTTCAACTTCTGGGCCCATTGGGGCGGCTTGTATCGATCGGTCCATCTCGAAGCGAGGTCAGACCCCGCCATTGACACGCTGTTTGTTACATCCAACGTCGAGCAAGGGCGAGCGTCCGTTAAGGTGGTACTCAAACGATCTTCTCCCGGAAAAGCCTGGGACGGCAAACTCACTGTAAGCGTCGCGCCGGTCAAGGGCGGGCCAACGTCCGCGGCCGAGGGCACCGTCCACTTTGCTGAAGGCCAAGTCGCAAGCGAAGAGTCGGTCGTCAGCGTGGCGGTCAAGAATGCGCACCATTGGTCGCCCGAAGATCCGTTTCTCTACGACATCGAGGCGGCAGTTGTGGAGAACGGCGTCCGCATCGATGCCAAACGAGATCGGTTCGGGATGAGAGAGATCGTCGCCGGCAAAGGCGGAACGCTGCTGTTGAATGGCAGGCCCTACTTTGTTCGCGGCCTCGGTGATGATTACGTCGAGCCGATCACGGGCACACTCATCCCGGACAAGAACGTCTACGGCGAGCGCATCAGGCTCTGCAAGCAATATGGCTTCAACGGATTCCGATACCTGGGACATACACCGTCGCGAGAAGTCTTCGACGCTGCCGACGAAGCCGGCTTTCTCATCCTGGCGGAGGCGCCGGCCTATTGGAACGGGTGGCCCAGACAGGACGAGATCGTCCCGCTCTACAAATCGATGGTGGCGCAGATTATCCGAGAGCATTACAACCACCCGTCCTGGTACGCCTGGTCAGCCGGTAACGAGTTCAGCAGCAACTCGCCGTGGATGGATTACATTCTGTTTGCTCACGACACGTTCAAGAGGATGGATCCCACCCGTTTCTTCATAGGCTCCGAGGGGACCGGGATCTTTCCGATGGATATCGTCACTGCGGCCAGCATGTTTGTTCAGCAACAGGGCGGCGGCGCGATCGACCAGACTTTCAACGGGCTGGTTTCGGAGGTCGCGTACTTCAAGCAGAGTCTGTCTGACGCGGATCTGGCGAAACTCGCCAAGCCCGCGTCTGGTTACGCGGACATGGTGCGCTCGTTGAAGCCTTCCGGGTACTGGCGGCTGAACGAGACCGTGGTTGGCAATGTGGCGGATTCAAGCGGGAACGGCCTGAACGGATTGTGCGAAGAGACTATGCCGCGTGGCAATCTGTCTCAGCCCGGCGTGCTGCCGGCGTCCGACTCCTGCGGCAGCATTCGGTTCAGCGCCGGTGTTCCCGCGCTCAGCCTCGAAACCGCCGCCAAGACCGCCTTCGCTGCCGGCAATCAGCCCTTCAGCCTGTCGATCTGGCTGAGGCCCGATAAGTTCGCAAAAGGCGACTTCGGCACCCCCTTCGCCTGCGGGTCTGCCTCGCTCGGTTCCGCCTTCCTGCTGTCGATGGACGGTGAGGAAGGAACCGGCAAGCTGATGATCGGCCTCTGGATGTCGAATATCGCGAAATCGACGCTCAGTCTCCGGGCCGGGCAGTGGAACCACGTGGGAGCGGCCTACGATGGCGAGAAACTCAAGCTGTATATCAACGGCCAAGCGGATACCGTCACGGCCGTCCGTCTCATGACGGAGCCACTGGACGGCCGAATCGGCAACCTGATCAGGAAGGCAAGTGATACCAACCGAATCCAGAACATGCCGCACATATGGCACGAGTTCAACAACGTCTATGCCGGCAGCCTGCCCGATCTAACGATCGCGCCAAAATACACCGGGATCATACGGGACAATAACTGTGTCGCGTTCCATATCAAGGAGATTGCCGATTACGGTCTCACCCAAAGGTATCCCGATATCCGCAAGAGGTCTGTGGACTTCTTTCATCTCTACCTGAAGGACGCCTATGAAACCGCGCGCAAGTCCCCGACGCTCGACGGATACAACTACTGGCTGATGACCGATCTGCCCGGGGGCGTTGAAGGCGATCCGGCTTCCCTGGGATTGCTGAACATGTTCTACGAACCGGAGAAGTTCCCGGACCCGAAACCGTTCCTCCGCTTCAACGGCGAGACGGTGATTCTCATAAGCGCTCTGGCGGGAGATCGAGTCCTCGGCCCAGGCGAGCGCAAGCCGATCGCCGTCAGCGTGTCGCATTACGGGACCAGTCCGGTCAAAGACGGACGACTTGTCTGGAAGCTCAGGCATGGCTCGACTGTGATCGAGGAAGGCGCAGTGGATGGGATCAACATCGCCGTCGGGGAAGTGAAGGAAGTTGCCACACTCGCCTGCAGTCCTGGCAAGCTCGACCACGCGGTCAAATTGACCTTGGAGGCTCGACTCGTCGCATCGGCCTGTGAGCAGGATAACGAGTGGGATTTCTGGGCGTTTCCGGCCAAGAAACGCGACTTCACAGGCAGTGGCATCGCGAACAGGACGGAAGCTGCGGCATTGAACGAGCGGTACGGCGTGGACCCCGGCGTTTCGCCGGACAAGTCGCGGGTAGTCGTCACCGACAAGATGGATGCCGCGGTGTTGGACTACGTCTGCACCGGCGGCACAGTGGTTCTGCTGACAGAGGCGGGAGTGCTCCAACACCCGGTGCCCATCACCTTTTGGCCACAAGGTCTTCGCAGTGTCGGATCAGTGGTTGAGCATCACCCGGCCGTGAATGACTTCCCGAACGACGGCTACTGCGCGTTCCAGTTTTTCCGGCTGTTTGGGGCAAGCGTTGATGCGTTCGATTTGACCACGAAGGACTCCCTCGATCGCACCAGATTCAGCCCCGTTATCTGGGGAATGAAGGCGGACTTCGACAGTGCCTCGGAATTTCCATGGTCGGATCCACGCACCCGCACCAAGCTCAGCCGCTGCGGACTCGTCTGTGAGGGCCGCATCGGTCGCGGCAAGGTACTGACCTGCTCCCTGCGCGTCCTCTCGGGTATTCGGAACGGCATGCCGGAGGCCGGCTACCTGCTGGACTGCCTCGTCGACTATGCGCTTTCCGAGTCCTTCGCGCCGAAGTCCGAACCGCTGACTCTCGAAGAGGCGAAGCAAGTATTCAAGACGCCGGCACCCGTTGTGCCGTGAGACGCGCCAAAGAAACCGTGGCTGCAACGACACGAGAAAGACAGGCCCTGTCGTCAAACGCTCGAAATGGAGACACACCATGGATCCGGTCAACCCACCCACATCCCGCCGAGCCGTTCTGACGCAATTCGGTGCCGTCGGCGCGCTGACCGGCATGACCGCGCTTGGTCGCGCGGCTGAGTCGACGCAAGCTCCGGTCAATAATCCGTCACGCGTTCTCAGTGTGCGGGACTGCGGCGCATCGGGCGACGGCAGCACCGACGATACCGCCGCCTTTCAGCAGGCCCTCGATGCGGTCGGCAAGGCCGGCGGCGGAATCGCGTTTGTGCCCACGGGCAATTACCGCATCCGGGGCCACCTGAGCGTGCCGGAAAACGTCACACTCGAAGGAGTGTTTCGGGCGGCGACGGCTCGCTCGCAATTTCACGGCAGCACGCTGCTGCCCGTCGAAGGGCGCGGCGCGGATGGTGAGCCGTTCGTACTTCTCCATGCCAACTCCGTACTCAAGGGCGTCACCATCTTCTATCCCGAACAGGATGCCCGGAAGCCGGTGCCTTATCCCTGGTGCGTGCGCGGCGTCGGCGACAACTGTGCCATCCTGGATGTTCTGATGGTGAATCCGTGGAATGCGGTGGACTTCGGCACCTTTCCCTGCGGCCGGCATCTTATCCGCGGCCTTTACGGTCAGCCGCTCAGGCTCGGCATCTTCGTGGATCAATGCCTCGACGTGGGCCGCATCGAGGACGTCCACTTCTGGCCGTTCTGGACGGACGCCTTGATTCCCTTCACGCAGGAAGACGGCGTGGCCTTTCGGTTCGCCCGGACCGACTGGGAACTGCTCAGCGGCTGTTTCTGCCTCGGCTACAAGATCGGTTTCCACTTTACGGCCGTCCGTCACGACGCCGGCAACGCGCTGATCGTCAACTCCGGCCCGGATGTATGCACGGTAGGTGTGCAGGTGGACTGGAGCCAGGTGCATGCGGGCTTGCTCTTTCAGAACTGCCAGATCAACGCGGGTGTGGTCGTCAACGATGGCAGTCTCGGCCCGGTGAAATTCATGAACTGCGGCATGTTCGGCACAGGCTACAGGTCGCCATATCTCGCGCATGGCGACGTGAGAGCCACCCACGCGTTGTTGCGAGGCCAGGGACGGACGACGTTCATTGGCTGCCACTTCTACCGGGCGGAGGGCCCCTTCGTGCCCAAGGACTTCACGGACGAAGGGCATGCGGCGATCTACTGTGATGGTAACGGATTGACGGTGAGCGCCTGTGATTTCACCGGCTCCGACCGGAACCATGTTCTGCTCGGCGCTAAGTCCAAAAGCACGCTCATCACGGGCAGCCGTTTCCGGGGCGGGCTGAAACTGACCAACGAAGGAACCGGCAAGGTCGAAACGGGTATCAACATCGACGAGTGATGCTCCGAACGATGCAAACCACCGTCACTGACCTGTCCGGATCGCGTCGCGAGTCCGCGGCTGCGGAAAGCCGGATTACCTTGGACCTTTCCGCCGGCATTCCGTTTACGCAGTGCCTCGCCGACCGTCAGCGGAAGCAGCGGGTCCCACTGGTTGGCCGGTGGCAGGGAGATCCGGCGGATCGTCCCGGCGCGTTCAGGTTGACGATTGTCACGCGGCAGATTCGCACCTGCCGCCCGACGCTCATCACTCGAGAATGTGGTTGCCGAGCAGATTCGCAATGCCCCATGCCACGACGCCGCCCAAACCCCACATCCACATGTAGCGCCGAACTTCCGTCTCGGTCGCATCTTCGCCGGACAGATTCCTGCGATCTCCGTGAAGAAAGTCGTAGCGGCGGCATCCGATCATCAAAGCCAAAACTGCGAAGTAAACTGCGTCGCGTGTTCCCAACCAACCGGTTCCGCTTTGGACCATCGAGGCCAATAAAGGGTCGGAATCCACTGTCGATGCAGGAGCGCGAACCGAACCCGGTTGAAGTTCTCGACGATGCCATGGCTGAGATGCTCCGTCGCAGGACGGAAGCCGAGCGGCTGGCGGTTGCGCATCGACTTTGGGAGCATGCCCGGAGCATGTTGCAGGCGAAGTTGTGCCATGAGCATCCCGCAATGTGCGGCTGAAGAAGCCAGGTTTAAAAAAGGAGATCGCAATAATTACTCGACAGATTCATCATACGGCGACTTGGTTGGGGACGTTGGCGGCCTGGGCGATGTGCGGGGCGGCGTTGGCCGGCGATCCGCCGAACCTGGTCGTGAATCCCGGCTTTGAGGACGTTTCGCCCCAGCAGTTCGCAAGGTCCTGGGGCGTGATGGGGGAATTCGGCAAGCCGGACGCAAAGGTCACTCTTGACGATAAGATCGCCCATGCCGGCGCGCGCAGCGTACGATTGGGCGAGAATCCCTTCACTTTCGTGATCTGTGACGGCGCCGACATTGCCGTCAAACCCGGCACGAAGTACATGGTGACCTGGTGGTGTAAGACCGAAGGATTCACCCGCACCGCCGCCTGGCTTGGCTTATGTACCAACAAAGGCCAGCGCGGAATAGGCACCACATTCAAGGTGCACGGCTCCAGCGATTGGACTCGGTATTTCGGCGAATACACCACCAAAGCCGATGAGACTCGCCTCCATCCCATCCTGGTGACGCATAATATGGGCGGAACACCAACGAATAGCCCGGCGGCTTTCTGCTGGTTCGACGACGTGTGCGTGTATGAGGGTGCGTTTCCCACGGAGCTCGAAGCGGAGTATCCGGCGTGGCAGCGCAACAATGCCTCGGGCGTATCGGAAACGGCGGTAATCCTGCATAAGTCCGGCGACCACACCCTCTGGTCCGACAATCTGTCTGCGCGCATCTGCGCGGAGGATCCCGTACCCGGCCACGCCAAACCGATCGAGGCCGTGGAGGTTTCCGCGGCACGGGGTGAAGAGGAGTTTTTCCAGATCGCCCTGAGGCCCGGGGCCGACCTGGAGAGCGTGTCCTTGGTCACCGCCGACCTGGAAGGGCCCGGCCTCATACCGGCCACTAACGTCCATTGGTGGCCGGTGGGATTCGCCAACGTCAAGAAGGCCTCGAACCCGGACACGCGAGTCGGCCTTACGCCGGACCCGCTGCTGAATCCTGAACCGGTGGCCGCGGCCAAGGGCAAAAATACCCCGTTCTGTATCGGGGTGCGAGTTCCACGCGACGCCAGGCCGGGCGTCTACAAGGGCGAGGTTACCCTGGTCGCTTCCAGCAGCGCCGTGGCGAGGGTCCCCATCGCCCTGCGCGTCTATGATTTTGAACTGCCGGCCGACCCGACGTTCTGCGCACGCATCTACTTCCATGTCGAAACCATGCAGCGTTGGGACAATCGCCCGCCGGTCGAGATCGAGCGCGACGTTTGCCGCATGCTCCACCAGCACGGAATCCGCGGCTACGGCACGCTGGGCACATATGGAGTGAGTGCGAACGGAGTGGACGCAAAGCTGGTGGACGGAAAAGTGGTGTGCGACTTTGCGCAACTCGACTCAAGCATCGGCTGGGCGCTCGACGAATTGGGCTTCAACACCTTCTTTCTTGGCCCCTGTTTTGGCGGTGGCACGGGCGAGGCGGTGTGGGCGCCGCGCAAGTGGCTGGGCATGGAAGTGCTGTCCGAAGATTTCAACCGCCTGTTCCCGGATTACCTGCGCCAGGTGGCGGCGCATCTCAAGGCCAAGGGCTGGTTCGACAAGGCGTACCTGTACCTGTGGGACGAGCCGCACCCCGTCTACTTCGACAAGGTCGTGGCCCTGCAGAGGCTGGCCTTGCAGGCCGACCCCGGCTTCAAGACGTGGGAGACGACCAGCCCGTTCAATAGAGAGTTTTGGGGCGTCGTCAAAGCGTGGTCCGTGCTGTTCGCGCGGCCTTACTTCGAAGAGACGGACGTCGAAGCACGGCGCGCGGCCGGCGACGAAATCTGGGTCTACAACATTCCAGCCAGCCTGGAAGGCCCGACCCAGGTGCACCGCCTGTGGTTCTGGCAGGCCGCGCGCTATGCGGCCAAAGGCGCGCTGCTGTGGAGCGTCAACTTCTACAACGGGACCGACCCTTGGCAGGAGATCAGCTCCAAACCCGGTTACGAAGCCGGCGAAGCCATCATGATCTATCCCAACCCGAAGGGCGGCCTGCCCCTTTCCTCCCTGCGTTTCAGGCTGCTCCAGAAAGGTATTGACGACTTCGAGTACCTGGCGATTCTGCAGCAGCGTCTGGAAGCCAGGGCGCGCGCCGCCGGTGCGACAGATCCCGCCGCCGAAGCCCAGTCCGGCATGAGGAAAGTTGCCGCCGAACTGGTCAAGGATGTCGGTGCCTATGACCTCAATTCAGCCAGCCTGACAAAGGTCCGCGACCGCGTGGCCCGACGAATCGAAGAACTGGGCGGCGGGAAGTGAGCTAATTGGCGGGCACCGAACGAAGTTCGGTCGGCGCGACGTCCAGAACGTTGTGCCATCCTGGCGCGGGAGTTCGCATCTCCCCTCGGACACTTCGCTGGAAGTTTAGAAGTCTGGGCTGCAGCGGTTTGGGAAGGACGATCGCCCGCCCTTTCGCCGGCAGCCAGGATTCCAACCGACTACCGCTTTTTGACCTCGCGAAAATGGGGCACTGTGGCCAGTGTAAAGACAATGATCTCTTCGCCGGTCACGGTACTGATGTCATGGTGCAGGCTCGACACTTCAGTATCGGTGACCCCTTGAACCATCGCCTCCAGAACCGGGCGTGCGGTTTCAATCAGATGCGTCCGGACCTGCTTAAGCAAATCCCTGCCCTTCTCGGCGGGAAGCGATTTGACCAGTTGCTGTTCGGCTGCGGTAAGTACACCCTGAAGGCGAACAACGAGAAGATCGCCGAGCAGGTGCGCCTGAATGTTCTTTGGCCCCCGGCCCATGTAGTCCTGCTCGAAACGGCTGACACCTGCACAAATGGCGGATTCCAGTTCTCCCAACGTTTTCATAGCTGCAACCATTCGTGCCGACCGAAGGTGGGAACGGTTTCAAGAGCGATTGCTCTGAGGGCAGTGGGGGTACACAAATAGAAATGAATAAACCACTGAAGCCTTGATACAGAGTGGTGTTAATGATACCAAATTCGATCCGGATGACACAGAGCCATTGTCTTTTCAGGTCCGCGACGTACCATTAGAAGCAATGAGGGAGTCGCGATACGGTCGACTGCGGCTCTCGGATCAAAGTTGTCGGATGACTATTTGAAGAGCAACCCGGCTGTGCCGGGAGGCTCGTTGACGAGTAAGCCGACGTGGTCGAACACTTTCGGGTGTTCCGCCACGTCGGCTTTTTTCGTTGTTGTCGGCAGACGCGAATGCTTGCCCGACTGCAGGCCCTTACGATCTCGGCAAAGAGTACGGCCACGAGATACGAGACCGCATGACTGAGGCGACCGACGGTCGGCAGCAGTATGCGGAAGCTTCTGCGGCACCACTGTACGAATCGCGATATTCGTGCGGCATTCCCGGATTGTGACAATCACCAGTGCTCACGGAGTAGCTCCATGACGAGGCTCGATCAGACCATGGCGCAGCAGGTCGCACGCGCGATCAGCGTCCTTCAGGAGGAACGGACAGGCCTTGCGCCGAAAGCCGTGTCCGTGGCTTTGAGCGACGGGATGCTGGTCGCCACGCTGTACGGTGCGTTGTCGCCTGCCGAGAAGGCTCTTGCGGACACTCCCGATGGAATCGCTCAAGTGCAGCAGTTTCATCGTCAACTCTTCGCAAGCTCCGTTGATTTGCTGCGCGATGAAATCGAACGCATCACCGGTGTGGGAGTGGGTGAGGCTGCCGCGGAAGTGGTGACAACCGCAGGCGCAATCGTGCACGCGTTTGCATCGGGCACCATGGTCCAGGTATTCCGGCTCACAGGCAGTATCCCGGTAGAGGCCTGGAGCGCTTGCGGCGAGTTTCGACCACGGGACACGGAGGTTTAGTCATGTTGATTTTGTCGAGAAAGAACGCGGAATCTGTGGTAATCGGGGGAGACGATGGGTTTCCTCGCGTGATTCGGGTCACGGTGTTGGGAATCCGCGGGGCGAGCGTGAAACTGGGCTTCGAGGCGGATGCCGATGTGCCGGTGTACCGCGAAGAGGTGTGGGATGAACGCCGTGCCTCAAATCGCGGGCGAATTCAGGTGAGCGACTCGGTGCCGCTGCGTCAGGGGATGGACCAGTGGGAGGATGACGGCGGCAGAACGTCCGGTTCGACTCCGCGCAGACGAATGCTGTATGCGCCAGGGCGAGCAGCTGCTGGCTCTCCACTCCCGTGTGTTCGGGCGCGGCAATGAACCCGGGGCGAGGCACATCGGCGGCGTGCCGGGAAGATCAACTCCGAAGAAGTACTGCCCGCTTACACACAAAATAAGGCCGCTGCCACTTAGCAGCGAAAGGAGGAACACCCATGCAGACTGTGCGGCCACTTTTTGTGTCGACCTACCCGCCAGAAGAGTGCGGACTGGCAACCTTCACCAAGGACTCTGCCGACGCCGTCGATCTCGCGGCGGGTGAGTCGATATCGTCGTTGGTTGCGATACAGAAGACCGCGGCGCTGCGTTACGAGGATCGGCGGGTGGTCCACGTGATCGACAACAGTCACCCGGAGGCGTACAGCCGCGCCGCGGAGGTGGCCAACGACGGCCCCTGTGACGTGGTGAGTTTGCAGCACGAATTCGGTCTCTACCCCGGGGATTGGGGCAGCCGCGTGTTGGACTTTGTGCGTGCCTGCCGCAAACCCATCGTTACGACGTTCCACACGCTTCTGACTCAACCTGACCCGCTTCCCATGCGACTGATTCAAAGCCTGGCGGCCCGGAGCGAGGCGATTGTAGTCATGACCCAAGTGGCAGCGAGGCTCCTCGCCACCGTTTACGGCGTGTCAGGCCCGCGCGTGCAGGTGATTCCCCACGGCGTCCCGGTCGTCCCGCTCCGTCGCAACGACCGGCACAAGTCCCACCTGGGCCTCGCGGATCGCCGGGTAATCTGCACGTTCGGGCTTATCAACCGGGGCAAAGGGCTGGAATACATGATCGCTGCCATGCCCCGCATTGTCGCCGCCTGCCCTGATGCCGTTTATCTGATCGTGGGTGTCACCCACCCGCAGGTGAAACGCCATGAGGGAGAGGTCTACCGAGAGCACTTGGCTCAAATGGCCAAGTCTCTGGGCATCGGCGCACATGTGCGCTTCGTAAACAGGTATCTCGACCTCAACGAGCTGCTGTTGCACTTACAGGCCTGCGATGTGTACGTCACCCCGTATCCCGGCAAAGACCAGATCGCCAGCGGAACTCTGGCCTATGCGCTGGCTGCGGGTGGAGCGGTGGTCAGCACGCCCTATCTTTATGCCCAGGAAGTCCTGGCGGACGGGCGCGGCGTGCTCGTGCCCTTCGGTGAAAGCGATGCCATGGCGGACGCGGCACTTCGCTTCTTGCTGGAACCGGCATTCCAGATGGAGACGCGACGCAGGGCTTACCGCTATGCGAAGCCCATGTTCTGGCCGAATGTGGGTCGCAAGTACTTGCAGTGTTTCCACCGGGTTGTTTCTGACGGCGATACGGCGATTACCGGCACGGCGGCCCGCCGCCGCTTACAGCTCTCGGAAGGAGGCTGGTGATGCGCATTGTAGACCGCCTGCCGTTGATTCACCTCGATCGCATGACCGATTCAACAGGCCTGATCCAGCATGCCGTTTATGGTGTTCCCCGGCGCGAGAGCGGCTATACGACGGACGACAATGCCCGAGCGCTTCGTCTATGCGTGCGTCTCTGGAGTCAATATCCCGAGAAGAACATGCTGAAGCGGCTCACCACCTATTTGAGCTTCCTGGAATACGCGCGGGGCATCGGCCGGGGGTTTCATAACTTCCTCGGCTATGATCGCCGCTGGCTGGATGCTGAAGGCTGCGGAGACTGCCAGGGTCAGGCCGTTCTCGCTCTCGCGGAAGTGCTCGGCAGCGGTTTGCCCGGCGGGTACTGCGCCCTGGCCCGTGAGCTGATCGACACGGTGCTGCCGACGCTCGCCGACCTGCGCAGCCTGCGGGCTCAATCGTATGTGATTCTGGCGTGGGGGCGCCTTTGGAGGGCGGGTGTGGGAGGCCTCGAACCGCTGGAATCCGTGGCTTTCTCAGCGGCTCAGCGGTTGTGCGGCTGCTTCCGCCGTGCGTCTCAACCGGATTGGCAGTGGTTTGAGTCGCGTCTGACCTATGCGAACGCGGTGTTGCCGCACGCACTTTTCATCGCCGCCCAACGCTGGCCACAGGAGCCTTTCCTGCAGATAGCGAAGTCGTCGTTCGCCTTCCTCGACCAGCAGACGACGGTCGATAACATCTTCTGGCCGGTCGGGAACGAGGGTTGGTATCCGCGCGGGGCAGGAAAGGCGTCATACGATCAGCAACCCGTGGAAGCGGGCACGATGGCAGAAGCTGCGCGTGCCGCTTGGGATTTGCTCGGTGCCGAACAATACATGGCCACCTTCCATCGGTGCCACAGTTGGTTCCACGGCCAAAACAGCCAAAACCGGCGGCTTGCCCATGTGCGGTCGGGGGCTTGCTATGACGGCCTGCAGGCGTCAGGCGTGAACCGCAATCTTGGGGCAGAGTCAATGCTCGCCTACTTATGGACGGAAACAAGTGCGTCGGAGGTGCTGCACTCCTGTGCCGGCAGCACGGCGACGACGGCCATGAGCCGGCTGAAATGAAGTTACTCGGCGGGGTTGCCTTGATGAAAACTGATGTGCCGGACGGATCAGTCGCCTCGGATCGATATCCGGAGTTGTTTCGGCGACATCCTTCCGACGCGATTCTCACGGTTCGCAATTGGCCATAACGCCGAAGTCCGATGCCATTCGAGTGAGGTGAAAGTCCTAGTGGGCCGACGACACAGCCAATTGAACTGGCCGGAATGGAGCAGATCGTGCGCGAAGGTATTGGAAGCGATTTCGGACCTCGAGACATCAGCCACAAAGGCCGCCAACGCTCCCTTAAGGTGAAGCGTTTGCCGGTCACCTTCCGCAGCGATATCCGGCGCGTTATCACCCGGTTCTTTGATCCGGGAGGCGAAGCGAGGATCCGCAACATCGTCGATCGCGTTCGAGGCCTCAGCGGCGGGCAGGTCGACCGCTTACTGGACGAGGTGTTCCTGAAGTTCCGCACTCGCCACGGCGATATAGCCGCGGTGCTTGAGGAGAATTACCGTACGGCGACGACCATGATCGCACTTACGGACGACTTCTCGCAAAATCGACGTTTGTTGATCGGCTCCTATCTGACCGCGGAGTATTCCATCGAGTCGGCAGCCCTGTTCAATCCGTCGATCGTCCCTCACCACGATCAACAGGGAGTCCCGGCAGGCGCGGTGCGGTTCATCATGAGTCTCCGCGCGACAGGCGAGGGGCACGTGTCATCGATCGTATTTCGCACCGGAGTGATCTACTCCGATCACCGGATTCAGATCGACCCGCCCAGCCGCTTTACCAAGCAAGTCCGCGTGGTGCCGGACAAGCAGTACGAAAAGGCGATCTTCGGTCGCAAGCTCACCGACGTCGGCGTCTCCCAGCAAGTTGCCGACCTGGTGCTCGGCCGCCTCGGCGATTCGTTCACCTCGGCACAATTAGAACATGCCATCACCGAGACGCGGGCGGCGGCTCCCGAAAAGCTGCAGATCGAAAAATCGCTGCAGGACATTCGCTGGCTGGCCCGCTCCAACTACCAGTTGCAGCTTGGCCGGGAAGCGGAAGCGTCCGAAGTTGTCATCTTCCCCCAGACCAGCAATGAAAGCCACGGAATTGAGGACCTGCGCATGGTTCGCTTCGTGGATGACGACGGCACGATCACTTACTACGGAACCTACTCCGCGTTCGATGGCTCTCGCGTCCTGCCCCAACTGATCGAGACCCGAGATTTCCTCAAGATCGGCGTGCACACAATCAATGGCGCCCGCGCTCAGAACAAGGGTATGGCGATCTTTCCCCGGCGGGTCGGCGGGCATTACGTGATGTGCTCCCGGATCGATGGCGAGAACCTCTACATCATGGTCTCCGACATCGTTCACTTCTGGGAAAGTGCAGAGTTGCTCCAAGTGCCGCGTGCTCCCTGGGAGTTTGTGCAAATCGGCAACTGCGGTTCGCCGCTGGAGACGCCGGTCGGTTGGCTGCTGTTGACGCACGGCGTCGGACCGATGCGCACTTACTGCATCGGCGCCATGCTGCTGGATCTCGCAGACCCGTTGAAAGTAATCGGCATTCTCGACGAACCCCTCATCTCCCCGACCGAACGAGAACGCGACGGTTATGTGCCCAACGTGGCCTATTCCTGCGGCGCAATGATCCACAACGGACAACTCTATTTACCCTTTGCCACCTCCGATACCATCACCCGCTTCGCGATGATCTCGCTCGATTCACTGCTGAGCCGTCTGGTACCGTAATCCAGGGAGAATCTGCGATGAAAGCTTTTCGTGTTTGGGTACGACGCTCGGAAAACACCTCCTGCCTCCGCGTGGAAGACTGCGATCACGCACAATGGCTGCTGCGTCGACTGAGCCAGTCCTTTGTGTTCAAAACAAGCGAGCCGATAACGGACGGCCCGAATTCCCTCGGATGCACGTTCAGTGTCGCGCACACGTCGCAGATGTCGAGTACGAGTTTCGCGCGACTGCTCGCTGGCATCCCCGAAGTGCAGGTCCTGGTGGAACCGGCTTAGCATGCGGGCAGCGTCCCGCCACCGCCTGGCTATTAAGCGGACTTGATCTGCTCGCACTCGCTTCAAGAGTCTGACGAAGAACTCACCGACAAGCGTTCGTTCCGCTTCAAGACAAGGCATCTACCGTGAAGCGATTACGGACATTCGCGCAGACAAATACCGGATGTCGTGGCACACACCGGTGCTGTGCGACTTGCCATCCTGGCCCCGCCCGTGCACCGGACCGGGGCCTTTTCAATTCTCTCCTCCCGCTCTTCTCACCTGAAGCCGCTCGAAGGCGGCAACGCAGTCGGCATCCCATTTTGTGCCGACCATACTCTTCAGGATGTCCAGCGCGGCCTGCCAGGTGCGGCCCTTCTGGTAGGGGCGGTCGGTGGTCATGGCGTCGAAGGCATCGGCCACGGCGATGATCCGCGCGCCCATGGGAATCTCGTCCCCTGTCAGCCTGCGCGGATAGCCCTTGCCGTCAGGTCGCTCGTGGTGGGCGTGGATAAGCTTGGTTGCTTCGGCCAGGAAATCGAGGTGACGCAGGATCTCGGCGCCCATCCCCGGATGCTCCAAAATCTCCTTGACCATTTCCCGGGAGCTCTTGGCATCGTGAGGCTCGAAGAGTTCGTCGGAACAGCCGATCTTCCCGATATCGTGAAGGATCGCCGCCTTGTGGACGAGCTCGATGGCTTCCTCGTCGAGGCCCATCTCCCGAGCGAGTTCGACCGAGAGCGCCGCCACCCGCTCGGAATGCCCTCGCGTGTATGCGTCGCGTGCCTCGAGGGCCTGGATCATCGCGGCAATCGTCTGCGTCGAGTTCCTCTTGATCTGCTCGTTCAGCTCGCGCAGTTCGGCGACCAGCAATTCGAGTTGGTACTCGCGTGCCTCGACCTTGACCATCATCAGGCCCATCGCTTCGGCGATGGTTCGCACCGGTTCAGGCGTGGAATCCGAGGTCAATTCCATGATGTCGTTGGAATACCGCCCGGCGGCTATGTTGCCGATGATCTCGAGTAGGGAGTCGAGTTCGGTCTTCTCTGCGGACATGCGATGGCTCCTTGAAAGAAATCCCCTTCCTTGTATCACGTATGCCCCGGTGATATCACCCCAGGTGCATCCGGCGGGGAGAATTGCATTCCCGCAGGCATTGTCTTCACCTCCAACTTCCCGCCGTCCGGCCGCGGCTTCCAAAGGCACCACCTGGCGGCCCGAGGCGCGGATCGAGATTGCGTGCGAACTTCGGCAAAGGCCTGAAGTTCCCCGCCAAAATACCAGTTTCCAACTGTTCGCCCGCTGGCTCTGGTTGACCATTTGGTGCAGCGACTGCTCGTAATCCCCAGGTTCGCGTTTGATGGTTTGCAGCCGCCTGGCCGTCGGTTCGATGCTCTTTCACTGGCCGTCAAGCAGCAGGCCGCGCACCCTGGCCGCCGCTCACTCCGCCCCATGCCCTGGGTGAGTTTCCTCAAGAACGATTCCGGTTCGTTTCGGATCTTCTGGAACTTGCGTGGTTCCATACCCGCCAAGCTGCCCGTGGCCGACAATTCTGTCGTGGATTAGGTAACGGAGCAGTACTAGCGCCCCAGCAGCAACAAAGTGCCGGAGGCAATGGCCAGTAGTGCCGAGATCAAACCGCCATTTATGAAGGTTACGTGAATGAAGGGCTGGAGCCCCGTGACAATCATCCAAATTGCAAGCAGAAACATGCCCCAACTTTTTGTTTCCGAGTGGTTCCATCGCATGGGCCGCCCTCCTTCTCTATTGTCGTACGATCATGTTGGTTCTCTGCGCGGATGATACTGAGCCCGAAACGGGGCCTCGCGCGTGAAAATACGCCGGTTCTCTGAAAGCACCGGCACCGCAGGCGTCGCATCGACGGGGAGCTTATCGGGATCCCGACACTCCGCCGTCGCTGTGATCACTCGGTGTCTCGATTGAGTTCTTGAGCCGAGTTGGCAAGTCCTTGACTTTCTCGCCCACGGTTTTCGAATCTGACTTCATCTTCTCAGGGTCCACCGTGACTTTGATATCGACCTTGTTGTCTCCCGAGTCAGGCAGCTGCGATACGGCAAACCAGCCCCGGGCAAACCCGACTCCAATCCCGCTGAGCAGGATCACGGACAAGAACACGATAAGACGTTTCATGAGAGTGACCTTCCAAATACGTGTGCGTTCTGTAAGTCCAAGGCTCTGCTTTTCGTTTGAATGCACTGTTCAAGGAACTACATCCTGTGGACGGCCCCTCGAACAACCCGACGTGCCTACCTTTCAGGGAAAGGACGGCCTTTCGCGTCGGACAGCAGCAGTCGATTGGCAAGAACTGTGCCATCTGGCGGGACCAGATGGCCGAGAGACGCAAGCTGCTATTTCCCAGTCAGATCGGGCCAGGCAATTGGCGGATAACCGGCCTCGCCGCCGCGACTGCATCCATCCTGAAGCCGGTAAGAACATGACCGCTCGGTACAACAAATGACCGGTATCCCCGACACGACCGGGTGCAGTATTCCGACGACCGGCGGCAACTTGGCTGGAATTTCTTTGTCTGAGCGTACGTCCGCAACAAAATGCAATGCCGGCTCGTTTCGCGCGCGAATTCCATTTGATTCTCCCGAGCAGAAGGAGCGCACCGGTGTTCAAGTTGTTGGTTGTCGACGACGATCCTGAGGTCGGCTCGGTTGTAGAGTGCCTTTTTGACAAGGGCAGCGTTCAGGTGTCCTCCGCACATACGGCTGAGGACGGCAGACGTCTGGCGATTGAACAATGCCCTGACGTGGTGTTGCTCGACCTGATGCTGGGGAATCAGTCCGGCTGGGACGTTTTCCGGGATATTCGCCAAAAGACACCGAAGAGCCTCGTGGTTTTCGTCACGGGACACGGCACACCCGATACAGCCATCGAGGCGATGAAACAAGGCGCGCATGACTACCTGGTCAAACCACTCGATATGAAACAACTTGAGCAGGTGGTGCTCCAGGCATTTCAGATCAGTCGCCTCATGAATGTCCCGACGGTGGTGGACGCAGACCGGCAACCCGACGCATTGCCCGACCGTCTCATCGGCCGCGGTCCGGCCATGCAGGCGATCGGCAAGGAAATCGGCCGGGTGGCTGCACAAGACGTCAACGTACTGATTCTCGGCGAAAGCGGCAGCGGCAAGGAACTGGTTGCCAGGGCCATTTACCAACACAGCCGGCGCAGCCAGGGACCATTTCTGGCAATCAACTGCGCGGCGATTCCGGAATCACTTCTGGAAAGCGAACTATTTGGTCACGAGAGAGGTGCATTTACCGGGGCCGAGCGGCGGCGTTTGGGCAAGTTCGAGCAGTGCCACCTGGGAACAATCCTACTGGACGAAGTGGGCGATATGGCGCCCAACACGCAGGCCAGGTTGTTGCGAGTCCTGGAGCAACGGTGCTTTGAACGGGTCGGTGGGAGCGAGACCATTACGGTCGATGTCCGAATCCTGGCGGCTACGAACCAAGACCTGGAAATGTTAATCGAGCAGGGCCGCTTTCGCCGCGACCTGTACTATCGTTTACGGGGCGTGACAATTCACTTGCCACCGCTCCGAGACCGGAGGGAGGATATTCCGCATCTGGCACACTATTTTCTTTTCCGTTTCAACCGCGACCTCGGAACCTCGGTCCAGGCCATTGCCGCCGGGACCTTGGACGTATTGCAGAGGTACGCCTGGCCCGGCAATGTCCGCGAATTGCAGAGCGTGGTGCGCGAGGCACTGCTGCGTTCCTCTGGGCCCGTGCTGCTGCCGGAATTCTTGCCGCCGGAACTGTTACACGAAGAAAGCGGCGACGTTATTCCCGAAACTTCAGAGCCCTGCGTGGCGGAGGAGGACTGGCGAGGACTGGGGCATGATTTCGAGCAATGGCTGGCGGCGGGAGAGACCGATCTGTACCGTCGGGCTTTAGGGCAGTTTGACCGGTTGATCGTTGCCCGGGCGCTGGAACAAACCGAAGGAAACCAGACCCGTGCCAGCGAGTTGCTGGGCCTGAGCCGCTTCACGCTCCGCGCCAAACTCCGCAATACCCAGTTGGCAGTCGAAAAAGTCGTCACGGGTCACACGACGAATTCGTCCCTTTGAGTGCGTGCCGCTCCCTGATTCCAACCCGGTTTCGCATCCACGTGTCGACGCACACTTTCAGAATGAGCTCTCCGCTACGTCACACGGACTGGATTGTCTGACCTGGATTAGAGCGCTGAGTCCCGACGTGCTTCTGCCGGCCATTGATATTCCCCGGGGCGGCATCGATAGCTCGCCGGTCTGGTCTTAGGCACGACCGCCAGACGAGTTCAACATCGTGTCAGCGTGCCCGCACTCTTGTTGCGTGCATGCTGACGCGGAGAACTAGTCGGCGATCGTGTGCAGCACGCCCGATAAGTCGCGTTGCGCTCAACCCGCCCATAGTTGCTCGGTCGCGCTGATCCACTTGGCAACAGGTTTGCGGCCTTTCGTTTCGGCGAAGATGACCACCATATGACGAGGCTGGAGGTCACTGACATCGGCCGGGCGCCCGTTGACCGTGATCTGCGCATCGCCTGCGATGAGAAAATGGATGAATTCTCCGCCAACAGAGACAACCATTTCTTTTTCGTGAACCGTGACGATTTGGCCGTGGATGGACGACTGGTATGCCGCCGACCTGATGATTGGGCGTTCCGGAGTAATTGTCTCGGCGAACAAACTCAGCGCGGTTACGCCAACCAGCACGGCGATCGACAACATCGAGCGAAACATCGCGTGTTTCTCCTCTGAAGAATGTGTTCTGGCCTGCGAATCGGCGGGCTTCTTCCCGTCAAGTGCCATGGCGCGAAGCTACGTGCCGACCGAAGGCACGGGTCGACTACTTGAATTTCGCGGCGGCAGCCTTCAGGCCTCTGCTCAGATCTTTCCAGGCAGCCTCGAGGCCGTCCCGAAAACTGCCCCACGCCTCGCCGCTCGTCTCCTTCAATTCGCTCAGCTTCTCTCGGGCCGTTTTCTGCTGGCTGTGCAGCGAGCGAAGCTGTTTATAGTATTGAACCTTGACGCCGGCCTTGGCCTTGGCCGCTTTGGCTTCCAGCTTTCTAATCTCGGCATCCCACTCATCGAGTTGCGCCTGCCGCTTCTCCAGATAGGCTTCTTTCAGTCCCACAGCGCATCTCCTCTTTTTCTTGTTACCGCTTGATGAGGATCAAGAACTCAAGACACCTGCAACGACGGCCAGCAGCGACAGAATCAGCCGCTTGTTGGTTCCTTTGTGCGGATGGTTTCAGTTCGTTGAAAAACAGATACGGATTTCTTGACTGCAACCGGCGTGCCGTCCTCCAAAGCGTCTTTTTTCGAGGGAACGAACACCCCGCACAGCGACGGTGTTTGCCGAGTGTGTTGGTCTATTGACCAAGTCGGTAATTCTTCAGCCAGATGGCCACGTTTCTCGTCGCTCCGCCGTGTGAAGTCCAAACGGGAACGAGACGACCGCCGCGAGCGCATTGAAGTCGGGCCGTCGGCGATCGTGTATCGAATGCCTCAAGTCATCGATGGACTTTCCCCGACATCTTCGGAACAACTGGGACGCGCCCAAGCGATTTCTCGGTAACGGGCATATGCCGATCGACAGCGAGGTGTTTTCGCGGTGCATCGGTTCCTGATTTCACACAACATCCCCCTGAGGCCAAGGACCGGCTCGAATTTCGCCGATCGAGATCACCCGCGAACTTCGGGAAACGGTCTCTCACGGAGGCACGGAGAGGTTAATCGCAGCACTGCACCCTCTGTGTGCTCGGTGTCCTCTGTGGTTGATCTCCCTGCGGAGCGAGGAGTGTGTAGAAAACAGGATGGCAGCGTCGGATGCGTCGCGGAGCGACGATTGAAGGCAAACGTGGGTTTCAACCCACGGCGTCGAGTTGCCACCGAAGCCGACTCGCGATTCCCACGGGTGGACAAGCCACCCGCATCTGCGTTTTCATCCTGCGTCCTGATGCCCGTTCATTTCAGCTCCGGGAGAACAATGCCCTGTACAGGACGGGCGCGGCCCGTTATGTTCATTTTGAACATAACTAAGTTGTTTTGGATCATCGGGACGCCGCCATGGCCGATGCGAAACAAGCCCTCCGTCGCCGCGCTATCCTCGAGTTCATGGCCCGCGACGGCCGCCAGGGTGTGGCCTCTCTCGCCCGGGCTCTCGGCGTCACCGGCATGACGATCCGGCGCGATCTGCAGCGTCTCGAGCGGGAAGGCCTTCTGCTGCGCACGCACGGCGGCTGCGTCCCGCAGGCCCCCCTGGTCCGGGAACTCACCTTCTCCGAAAAGAACCGGCAGTGGATGGCCGAGAAGGCCGCCATCGCCAAGCGAGCCGTCGCGATGCTCCAGCGGCGCATGGCCGTCTACCTCGACACCGGCACCACCGCGGTCCAGGTCGCCCGTCTCCTCCCGGCCGACCTCTCGCTCCGGATCTTCACGCCGAATCTCCGGGTCGCGTTTGAGCTGTTTGGCCGTCCCGCAATCGAGACGGTCGTCTTCGGCGGCGTCCTGGCCTTGCGGAGCCCCGACCTCGTCGGCGATCTTGCCATCTCGCGCATCAGCGACTTCCGCTTCGATCTGGCGTTCCTCGGCGCCGACGCCCTCGACGCCATGACCGGCGAATTCTATGCGACCGAGCAGGCGAGCGCCGCCATCGCGCGAGCCGCCATCCGCCAGACTCGCCGCGCATACCTTCTCGCCAACAGCGCCAAATTGCAGGCAGAGGGCCTCGCCGCCATCGGCCGTCTCGGCGCGGAGATCGGACTGATCACCGACGACGGGATTTCGGCGGCCGCGTTCGCCCGCCTGCGCAGGACCGGCGCCGAGGTGATCCGCGCCGCCGCATCATCGTTTCCGCTCGCTTCCCGAACTCGCCGCGCCCGGCGCCCGCAGGCACGCTCTTCCTGACCGGGAGACCCGTGGGACGGGAGCATCCCGGCACCGCACAACGAAACAAAATCACAAACAGACACAAAGAAACAAAATCACCATGACCCGTACAACGACCAAACCCTCAAACTGGGCCCATGTGGATTTGAACACAATTCCCGACATCAAAGTGACGCCGCCGGGGCCGCAATCAAAACACTGGCATGACCGCTGCGCCGATCTCTTCAAGGGGCTGTCAGGCCAAGTGAAGCTGTTCCCTGTGACGTTCGAGAGCGGCTATGGCTGCGTACTGACCGATGCCGATGGCAACCGCTACATCGATTTTTCGTCGGGCATCTACGTCACCACCCTCGGCCACTGTCATCCGAAGATCAGCGAGGCGGTCGCCAGGCAAGCGCGGCAACTGATGAACGCGCATGATTTCACCACGCGGATCAAGACCCAACTGCTGGAAAAACTGGCGGAGGTGCTCCCGGGAGACCTGAACGGCTTTCAGCTTTACGACTGCGGCACGGTGGCGGTCGAGGCCGGCCAGCGCGTCCTGCGGGCCGTGAACGGCCGGAACGAGATGCTCTCCTGCTTCAACGATTTTCACGGCAAGACTTACGGGGCGGTGTCGCTGGCGGAATTCCGCTCGTCTGTCTATGGCCGGGTGCGTGCGCCGGGAATGCACATGGTGCCGCGGCCCGATCCCTACCGTCCGATCTGGACGAAGCCGGACGGCACGATTGATACGGACAAGTATCTGGAGTTCTACAGCAGCTACATGGACCGCGCAACCGCCAACGATGTTGCCGGTTTTGTGCTCGAGCCGATCCAGGGCTGGGGTGGATCGGTGATGCCGCCCGACGATTTCTTCCCGAAGCTGCGCGCGTTTTGCGATGCGCGCAACATCCTCCTGATGGCGGACGAGGTGCTTACCAGTTGGGCCCGCACGGGCAAGTGGCTGTGCATGGAACACTGGGGAGTCGTGCCGGATGTGGTGTCCATCGGCAAAGGCTTCGGCAACGGATTCCCCGTCACCTGCGTCGCCGTGCGAGAGCCGTTCAAGGAGTCGTTTGAGAAGATCTCCGCCTCCTCATCCTACGGCGGCAACCCGATGGCCTGCGCGGCGGCGCTGGCATCGATTGAGGTCATCGAGGAGGAAGACCTCAACGCCCGTTCGCTCCATCTCGGCGAACTCGCGCTGAAACGCATGCAGAAGATGATGGCGGAGCACCGCATCATCGGCGACGTGCGTGCCAAGGGCTGTCTGATGGGCATCGAACTCGTGCAGGACCGTCAGACGAAAGTGCCATTCGAAGAAGCGGGCAGGTGTGTTTATCAGAAGGCCTTTCGCAAAGGGCTGGCGTGGATTCCGGCGGGACATATCCTGCGCATGAGTCCGGCCGTAGTCATGGACGACGATTTGCTGCTCAAGGGGCTGGACATCATTGACGAGGCGATCGGTGAGACCGAGAAGGAGTTGCTGTGAGCCAAACCGCCTGCCGGAACTCTTGGTATGATCCACGCATGTTCAGAGTATTGCGGAAGTTGAACGCAGCGCACATCAACGACCTGCCCGAGGAAACCTACACGCTGAAGGAAGAAGCCGCCGGCCTTGACCTGGTGCGGCCTGGTTTGGTCCGGATGGAAACCCACGCCACCCGGTTGCCGGGCGCCATGCAACTAAACGCTCATCGTGATCGAAAAACAGTCGCGGGACAGCAAGGAGTTCGCAGGTGGATGAACTGAATCGAGCATTCGACATCGCCTTGAAAGGCCCGGAGGCGGAACGCGCCCTGGCCGATTTTCACCGCCAGATCGCCGCTTGGAACGTGGCCATGCCGCAGGTCGAGCCGCTGGTCCTCGACTTCGGCCTGGGCGATTTCCGGCGAATCGGCCTGATCGAATACTGGATCGCCAACGAGGCCCAGGCAGGCTACTGCGGCAAGTACCTCTTCGTCTTCGATGGCCAGACATGTCCGCTGCACCGGCATCGCGTGAAGCACGAGACCTTCTTCGTCGTCAAGGGACGGATGGCGGCGGAATACGATGGTCGCAATCTGGAGCTGGACGAAGGTGGCAGGCTGGCGGTTGAGCCGTGGAAATACCACAGCTTCACCGGCGTCGGCCCGCTCCTGCTGTTGGAATTGAGCATGCCCTGTCAGGTGGACGACAATTTCTTCGAGAACGTGAACATTCCGATTGGCGGCAACTATTGCGGGAGGAAACAGCAATGACTCCCTCCCTTCTCGGCGATGTGCCGGATACGAAGCCGGCCAGCACACGGTATGTCTACCTGATCACGCTTGTCGCCGCGGTGGGTGGCTTTCTTTTCGGGTACGATCTCTCGCTGATTTCCGGCGCGGTCATCTTCCTCAAGGCGGAGTGGAATCTCACTCCGATGCTGTTGGGAATGGTCACCGGCAGTGCGGTCCTCGGGTGTCCGGTCGGCCCGCTGGCGGGCATCTCGCTCGCCGACACCTTCGGGCGGAGACGCACCTTGATTTTTTCGGCTTTCTTGTTCTTGTTCTCAACCGCCGGCAGCGCCTTGTGCGCGGGCATGATTTCATTTTCCATCTGGCGTTTTGTCGGCGGCATGGGCGTGGGGTTGGCTTCCACCGTCTCACCGATGTATATCGCCGAGATCGCCCCCGCAAAGCTGCGAGGTCGACTGGTGATCATCAACCAGTTGGCCATCGTGATCGGCCTGTCGCTGTCGGTGTTCGTAACCTATCTCCTGTCGAGTGGCGGGCACTGGCGCTGGATGTTCGCGACGCAGGGCATTCCCACGCTGATGCTCATGGTCGGACTGTTCCTCGTGCCCGAAAGTCCGCGCTGGCTCGCGGCGGTGGGCCGGCGGGAGCTCGCTCTGGATGTCCTGACGCGCATCAACGGCCGCGCGCAGGCCGACAAGGAGCTTCAGGAAATCCAGGACGAACTCCGAGAGGAAAGCGGCGGTTTCAGCGAACTCTGGCGGCCCGGCATCCGCAGAGCGGTGTGGATCGGCATCGCTCTGATGGTTTTCTCCCAGGTCAACGGCGTGAATATGATTCTGCTGTACACGCCGACGCTCTTCATGGAAGCGGGCCTGACCAACGCGCCGGACGCCATCCTCAACAGCGTCATCATTGACGTTTGGATCACCGTCTGCACGGTCATCGCATTCTGGCTCACCAAGCAGTTCGGCCGCCGTCCGATCCTGATCGCGGGCACGCTGGCGATGGCCTGTGGCCATCTGCTGATGTTCCTCAACTTCGCCTACAAGCTGCCGACGGCGCTGACCTTGGTGGCGATGTTCGTGCCGGCCGGCGCATTCACGCTCACACTCGCGCCGTTGAGCTGGGTCGTATTGTCCGAGTTGTATCCCAACCGCGTCCGCGGCAAGGCCATGTCGCTCGCAGTCGGGTTGATGTTTCTGGCCTCATATATTGCGGTGAACCTTTTCCCGATGGTCCTGGACTGGTTCAAGACCCACTATGGTCATCCGGGCGGAACGTTCCTGATCTTCATGGGCGTCTGCATCGCCTGCTCGCTGTTTGTCTGGCTGACACTGCCCGAAACCAAGGACCGGACGCTTGAGGAGATCGGACGATTCTGGTTGCGACTGGATAAGGAAGGCCAGCGCGAGCCCTGAGCTTTATTCCATCACATCAGCAATGAAAACAATTCGTTTCGGTATCATCGGCTGCGGATTGATGGGCCGTGAATTGGCGAGCGCCATGTCGCGCTGGTGTCATCTGGCGGAGATTGACTCTCGCGCCGAATTGGTGGCAGTGTGCGACCGGGCGGACGCTCCGAGGCAGTGGTTCGTCGAGCGTATTGCTTCGGTCCGACAATCCACCGCCGACTATCGCGAACTGCTCGCCAACCCGGACGTCGACGCCGTCTATTGCGCCGTGCCGCACGACCGGCACGAGGAGTTGTACTGCGCAGCCATCCACGCCGGCAAACACCTGCTCGGCGAAAAGCCGTTCGGCATCGACCAGACAGCCAACGACGCCATCTCCGCGTGCGCGGCGCAGCACCCGCGCCAGATCGTGCGATGCTCGTCCGAGATGCCGTTCCACCCCGCTGTCCAACAGATCTTTGCGATGAACGAAGCCGGCGAGTTCGGCCAGGTCATCGAGGTTAACACCGGCTTCCTGCATTCCAGCGACCTCGACCCGGACAAGCCCATCAACTGGAAACGAATCGTTGAAGTCAACGGCGAATACGGCGTGATGGGCGATCTGGGTATGCACGCGTGTCACGTACCGTTCCGCGCCGGCTGGAGGCCGCTGAACGTGCGGGCCGTGCTCTCCGACATTGTCCGGGAACGTCCCGACGGCAAAGGCGGGCGCGTACCGTGCCGGACGTGGGACAACGCCACCCTGCTTTGCGAAACGACCGACCTGCGCGGCGGCGGGCCGTTTCCTTGGACGATGAAGCTCCAACGCATCGCGCCCGGCGAAAAGAACACCTGGTACGTCGAAATCAAAGGTACAAAAGCCTGCGCACGGTTCTCGACCAAGAACCCGAAGCTCCTGGAAACCCTCCGCTACACGGGCGGCAAGCAGAGCTGGCAGCAGGACGACGTGGGCTACGAACCGCCCTTCCGTGCAATCACGGGGGGCATCTTCGAGTTCGGTTTCTCCGACTCCTGCCAGCAGATGCTCGCCGCGTTCACTCACGAAGTGGCGCATGGCGAACCGCTGCGGCCCTCCGCCGGTTGCGTGACGCCGACAGAGGCCGCGTTGAGTCATCGGCTTTTCACTGCGGCTTTGGCATCGCAGCGTCAACAGGCAACGGTGGCTGTGGAATCATGAAAACGACACCTCCCAAGGGACTGCGAGTTGGCACGGCCTCGCGCGATATCAGTCCGCTCAAGCCGATGTTTCTTGTCGGCTATCCGCATGTGCCGCGAATCTCGACCGGCGTTCACGATCCACTGCTGGTGTCGGCCATCTGTTTTGACGACGGAGAGACTTCGCTGCTGGCCGTCGCGCTCGACCTGTTGTTCGTCTCGGCCGAAACCGTCTGCGAATGGCGCCGGGCCATCGAGCAAGCCGCCGGCATTCCTGCGAGTCGCATCCTGATCAGCGCGACGCATACGCATTCCGGGCCGATTACGGCGGAGCTTCTGGCATGGCGTGATGATCCCGTCGTGCCGGCGATTGACCCCGAATACATGGCATTTCTCAAACATCGCGTCGTCGAAGCGGCGGTGGCCGCCCGGCAATCCGCCGTGCCGGCCCGGCTGGCAGTCACGGCCGCGATCACCGAGCGACTCGGCGGCAACCGTATTTCGCCCGTTGACGGCCCGATCGATCCCGAGGCGGGGATTCTGTTTGCCCGGCGTCGCGACAATGACGAACCGCTGGCAATCCAGATGATCTACTCCATGCATCCCACCGTGATGCACGAAGACTCCACGCTGGTTTCGTCGGACTTTCCGGCGTTCACGCGGAGGTATCTCGAAGCCGCACTGTCCGGCGCAAAAGTGATCTATCACACCGGCCCATCCGGCAACCTCAGTCCGCGTTACCACGTCAAAGCCCAGACTTTCGCCGAGGCGGAACGACTGGGACACCTCTTGGGCGAGGCGGTGCTGCGGGCGGTGCAAGCCCTGCGCGAAGAGAATTTCGCCGACGTTATTTCCTTGGATGCCGTAAGTGAGCTGGTTGCGATTCCATCGCGAAGTTACCCGTCGGTGGTTTCCGCCAGAGAAAACCTCCAGCGTGCGCAGGCGGATTACCTGAGACTTCAGCGCGAAGGAGCGCCGCGCGGACAAGTGCGAACTGCCGAGTGCACGGTCTTCGGCGCGGAGGAAGTCGTGACGCTGGCCCGAGCCGAAGCATCCGGCGAACTCGAGGAGTGGCATCGGCGTTACGCCCGCGCGGAAGTGCAGGTGCTGCGCGTGGGCGGTGCGTTTCTCGTTGCGCTGCCAGGTGAGCTTTTCGTCGAATATGCCTTGCGCATCAAACGCGCATGCAAGGGACGGACGTTCGTCGTCAACCTCGCCAACGGCGAATTGCAGGGTTACATCGTCACCCCGGAGGCGGAAAAAGCCGGCGGTTACGAGGCGCAGATGAGCATGTTCTCCGCCGCGGCCGGAGACGTATTGACCTCTGCGGCGGTGAAACTGACTCAGGAACTGGCAACATGATCCTGGCCATTGACCTTGGCTCGACTTCGTTCAAGGCGGCGGTGATGGATCGCCGGTTGAAATCACTTGGCATTGGCTCATCGGCATTGGATTATCAATTCGCCAGCGGCGGCCAGGTGGAACTTGACGCAGACGGCGTCCTGATTGCTTTTCGAGAATCCGTCGCGTCCGCACTCCGCTCGGCGGGTTTGAAGGCAACCGCCTTGCGGGCCATCGCGATTACCAGCCAGGCGCAGACATTCACGGTGATTGACTCGTGCGGTTGCGCCAAAATGCGATTCATCTCCTGGCAGGACAACCAGGCGGAAGCGGCCTGCTTGGACCTGAAAAGGTCCAAGGTTTTGGCCGATTTCGGCCGGCATTGCAGCTTTGGCGAACCGCTGGCGGCGCTGCAGGTTTGCCAGGTCCTGCGCCTCCAGCGAACTCGGCCCGGCCTCATTCAACCGTGCGACTCCATTGTCAAACTGCCGGCTTATTTCGTGCGGCTGCTCTGCGGCGAACCGGTCATTGACGACAACCTTGCGGCGATGAGCGGTTTCTACTCGTTGACGCTCCGGGATTGGTGGCCGGCGGCGCTTCAAGTCGGCGGCGTTCTGCGCGAGCAACTGCCGCGGGTAATTCCCATCGGCAGCGTGGCGTCGCGCACGACCCGGATTGCGCGGCAACTGGGCTTCCCCGAAGGGATTCCCATCGTGCTGGCGGGCAACGATCAGACCGCCGGCGCCTACGGCGCGCAATTGGATCGCAACAACGCAATTCTGCTCACGCTCGGCACGGCGCAGGTGGCCTATGCCTGCCGGCGGCGAATGCCCTCGCCCCGCGCCGGACTGGTTCGTGGTCCATATCCGGGCGGACGGGCTTATCGTCTGGCGGCGGATGGTTGCGGAGGCAACATCATTAACTGGGCACAAACCGTGCTCGCAGGTTGTGAGAACGATGAACGGTTCTTCGCCCAGGCGGCTGGATCCGAATGCGGCAGTCGCGGCCTTGTGTTTGAGCCGTTGTTGGACAACAGCACGGGTATCTGGCGCAATATCGGCCTGCACCATGCGCCCGCGGATTTTGCCCGCTCGGTGATTGAGTCGTTGAGCCGGCGAATGGCGGCCATGGCGAAACGTCTTTCCGCCGGCCTGCGTCACCAGGAGTTTCTAGCCGCCGGCGGCGGCAGTCAAAGTCCGTTGTTTGTGCAGACGGTTTCCGAGATGCTCGGAGCCCCCGTGCGCGCCGTGACCGCGAGCCCTGTTATTGGAGCAGGACGGATGGCGGCACAGGCAATCGCGCGAGCGGATTGACGGCGCCGGACATTCCCGTTGTCGCCTCGCGTCAGTCGTGCTCGGGGACCTTGCCGAGGCCGTTCCCTTCCGCCACCGCTCGTGCGGCAGCTGCCTGCAAAGCGGCATTTCAAGAGTTCGAGTCCCGTCGGCGTCTTTGAATCTCCGACAGGCGAGCAGAGATCAAGCGCTGAGGTGCAGGAGACGATATCCGGTCGTCCCACGGTTCGGCTGGAATGTCGGTTGGCAGGTTGTTAGGCTGGACGCAATTCGACGAAAGCCGTTTGAGGAGGTCGACGCATGGTGGATTGCCGCGGCGGATGGCGCGTCATGCTGCTTTGGGGCGCAGCCTGTGCCGCTGCTGTTTCGGTTCGGGCCGAGCCACTGGGCACTGACATCGCCGGCAGCACACACTCGTCGGCCAGCAGCGCTCGGGACCCGGTGCTTGGTCCCGATCTGGTCCTTTGGCTGGATGCTCAGGACTTGCGGCGGACGGTGTCGGCAACGGACGCGGACGCTCCGACCCCGATCGCCGAGTGGCCGGACCGCAGCCAGTACGGTCACCATGCAAGGCAGCCCGAGGTCGACCGGCGGCCGACGCTTGCCCGCGACGCGGCGGGCGATGCGCTCGACGCAGTGCATTTCTCCACCGGGCGCCGCCAGTGGCTTTCCGCCGGCAATGCTCGGTCGCTCGATTTGGCCCAGGTGTCGATCTTCGTCGTTGCCCGGGCGAGTCGTTCGTCAGGCGACATGTGGCTGTTGAGCAAGAACCACTGGGGACCTCCGTGGACCGGCTACGGCATCGCCGTGAGCCACGACGGATTGCATCCCTGGCCGCACTTGGGGCTGGAAAACGGGGCCCGCGGCTATTTCCAGGCCCGCGGATCGCTGAGCTCGGGCTTCCGCATCGTATCGCTTGTGTACGACGGCCGCACCGCCGCCGCGTGTCTCGACGCCAGGCCCGACAACCGCCAGGACGTCGCCGGGGCAATCGTCGCCAACCGCGAGCCGCTAACCATCGGGACTCTCGGCGGCCAGTACCTTGAAGGCGACATCGCCGAGATGCTCGTCTACCGCAAGGCCCTGGACGAGGCCGGGCAGCGGCAGGTCCACGGATATTTGGTGGAGAAATACGGGCTGCCCGAAAACCTCGCCCGTCCCGACGATCCGCCGCTGGTCCGCGATTGGCTCTTTCAGGCTGACGGACATCCGCTCGCCCGACGCATCGCGGAAGAAATCGGCTGGGCCCGATCCCTGGCTGCACGCCTGGACAAGCTCGACCGGCAGGCGACGTCGGAATCCCGGTTCGCCGCCGAGTTGGCCGAGTTGGATTCCCTTGCTGCGCTGCTTGCAGGCAAGTCGAGTTCCAAATCCACCGTGGCGCTGCGGGACTTGTATCTGGCGGTGCGGCGAGTGAAGAGGGCGATCGCGCTGAAGAACCCGCTTGTCGACTTCACGCAAATCCTGTGCATCGACCAACCGTATCCGCAGGGTTCCGAGTGGCAGCATCAAGCGATCCATCGTCTTGGGCACCGGGCGGTGCCGGGCGGGCGCCTGCTGGTCTTGCAGGGGTTCTCGCCGGACTCCGCAGTGCGCACACTCGGGCCGGTCGAACCGGGCAGCTACTGGCGTCCGGACTTGTCGTTCGACGGCCGCCGGGTGCTGTTCTGCTACAAGGCCGCCGGCGAGAAGAGTTTTCATCTGTATGAAACGGCGATCGACGGCGGCGCAATCCGGCGGCTCACCGACGGCGACTACGACGACATCGACCCGATCTACCTGCCCGACGGGCACATCCTGTTCACCACCACACGGGCGAACACCTATGTCCGCTGCGGGCCGTATATCTACAGTTATACCCTGGCCCGGTGCAACGCTGATGGGACCGAAGTGTACCTGATCAGCCAGAACAGCGAGCCCGACTTCGTCCCCTCGCTGCTGCCCGACGGCCGCGTGATCTACTCGCGGTGGGAGTACACCGACAAGTCGGTCTTCCGCGTGCAGAGCCTGTGGACGACCAACCCCGACGGCACCGACACGATGACGTTCTGGGGCAATCAATCGGTGTGGCCCGACCACCAGGCGGAGCCGCGGGCCATACCTGACAGCCGGCGGGTGATGTTTGCCGCGGTCGGCCACCACGACTGGTTCACCGGCTCGATCGGCATCATCGATCCCCGCAAGGGATTCAACTATCCGCACGGGCTGACCAAAGTAACTCGCGACGTGCCGTGGCCGGAGGTGGGCGACGGGCCGGCGGAGACCGCCGAAGCAGCCGACTATCACGCCGCCGGGGCGTACACCAGTTATAAGACACCGTTCCCGCTTTCCGAGGAGGATTTCCTCGTCTCGGCGCGCGGGACCGACGACAAGTTCCGCCTCTACCTGATGGACTCGCACGGCAACCGCGAACTGCTCTTCGAGGGGCTGCACAACGTGTGGCATGCGATGCCGGTGCGCTCCATCGTGCCGCCGCCGCAAGTGCCCGACCGCGTGGCATGGCCGGGCACGGGGCCGCAGCGAAAGCCCGCGCAGCCGGGTGTGCTTTTTAGCGCCGACATTTACCAGGGCGTTCCCGATCTGCCCCGCGGCAGTGTGAAGTACATTCGCGTGGTCGAGTCCGACCCGAAGACGTACTCCACTTGGTTCAAGACGTTCCGCCTCTCTGGCCCGCCGGTATCGGTTGTCTTCGAGGACTCGGTCAAGCGGTTCCTGGGCACGGCGCCGGTCCACGCCGACGGCTCGTTCGCGGCCGTCGTTCCACCGGGCAGGGCATTGAGCTTCCAACTGCTCGACGAGAAGAAACGCTGCGTGCAGACGATGCGGAGCTTCACCGGAGTGATGCCGGACGAGCGGCGCGGGTGCGTGGGGTGCCACGAATCGCACAGCGCCGCACCGCCGCACAGCACGGCGCTGGCCCTGCGTCAGCCGCCCCGCGAGCTGACTCCGCCGCCCTGGGGCGACGACACCATCAGCTTCCCGCGGTTCGTCCAGCCGGTGCTGGATCGCCACTGCGGCAAGTGCCACCAGGGCGACGGCGAAGGACGCCGCACGCTGGACCTCACCTCCCGGCCCGCCGCAAGCGTGTTCACCGAGCCGTATCTCACGCTGGTCGGGGCGGCGGGCTGGAACAATCCAGCGACCGATCGCAAACAGCCCGGCTACGGCATCGCCGGCGCCATACCGGTGGAGACGATGGACGACTCGAAGCTCGAGCCGAAAGGACTGGCAACGCTGCGACCCGGTACCACGCTCTCGGCCGCAAGCCCGCTGATCGAGCACGTTACAAACGGCAAACACCACGGCGTGCGACTGGAGGGCGCGGACCTGGAGCGGCTCATGGCCTGGATCGACGCCAACTGCCCGTACATGGGCGACGCGGAAATCCGCGCGCTGCCGGATCCCGATTTCCCCGGCATTGCGGAGCTGCCCATCCGCCCTCGCGTACGCACCGCCCCGGTCATACCGCGGCCTTGAGGATTGCTTGCCCTGCAGCTTCACACTGGGATTGCGTTGATGATCGGCGCCGGTGGCTTGCTTTGCATTCGGTTCGGTTTGCCGCTCTGGAATCTTGCACATTTGCAGCATTGAAAGCTGATTCAGCCGCTTTATTGGGTGGGGTGTTCTGCGATCGCGAGTTGAACGATCGGGGACAGGGCTATTCCGATTTGTTCGATTTGACGTTGGGGGGAAGCAGCAATGAACAGCCGCAAGAAGGCGAAAGTGAAACGCTCCGGAAGAAGTCAGTACCACCCGCGATTCGAGATGCTGGAGCACCGCTACCTGCTCGCCTGCCCCCGAAGTCGCCGTGATACCCGGTACGCAGTCGCTTCCGGTCGGCGAGACTGTCCACTTCGGCGCCGCGGTGGAGAACTCGTCGGCGCGAGTGCCGACGCTCATGGTCAACAACCGCAGGGACCAACTATGAAGACCAGCATACTTGAAGCCGGATTGCCTCGCGGGACCGTTCTAATCGTGTCGACCATGGCCCTGCTTTTCCTGGCCGCCCCCGGCGGTCTGCTCGCGGCGGCACCAGACGGGAATCAGGCCGCGCCGGCTCGCATTACGCTGCAGTCTCGGCCCGGTGCCATGCAGGTCGAGGCGCGCGTGCCCGGCCTCGACAACCAGGCCTTTGCGCTGGGGATTCCCGAGACCATCGGCTGCCGTGAGGCCATGCTGGTGAATTTCCCGGAGGCGAAGATCGAGTGGCAGGGACCGGACGCGGATGGCGTTGTCTCGTGTTCCTGGGGGCCGGGCGGGCGGGTCTCCTACGAGCTACGGCTCATTCCGGCAGTGGATTACGTGGACGTGAAAATGACGGTCCGTAATCACACGGAGTTCCTATGGCACGACGTGTTTGCCTTCAATTGCGTCAACCCGATCGAGGCACCGGCGTTCCAGGACTGGAAGCTCGCGCGGACGTACATGAGTTCGCGCGGTAAGCCGCTGTGTATGGCGCGGACGGCACGAGTGAAAGGGCACATGCCCACAGTCGGTTTCTATCTGCCTGAGTGGATCAAGGCAGGCGAGGAGTCCGTCTTCGTGCGCGGTTTCGAAGCCACGAGTCCCGATCGTACGGACGGGTCATGGATCGTGACGCTCTCGGAACCGGCCGGGGCCTACATGGCGGCCACGGCGATCGAAGCCGCTTTCCTGTTCGACAACCTGGACCGCTGCTGCCTCCATGCCGCGCCCGGTTTTGGCGACATCGGCCCTCGCGAAGGAAGCACGACAGTCAGCCGCATCTACTTGGCTAAAGGCACACTCGACGAGTTTCTCCAACGGCTGGAAGCAGACCGTCCGCAATTGGCGGCGCGACAGAAATTGGCGCGAAGCCGCACGGTGAACCGTGACACGAAGCCCTTTGGGCGCATGGAGGAAATGACGCCCGACGAACTGGAGGAAGTGCTCACGAAGGCGCCCGTCGCGTTTGTGCCGCTGGGCACGTTCGAGCATCACGGCTGGCATCTGCCCGTCTGTTTCGACGGCATCAAGGCCCACGCGTTATGCGAACGCGTCGCCCAACGGACCGGCGGGACAGTGTTGCCCACGTTCTTCTACGGCACCGGGGGCGGGCACGTGAGTTACAAGTGGACGCTCATGCTTCCGGAAGCGCAGATCGCACCGCTGATCGAGAAGACGTTGGACCACCTCGCCCGCCAGGGCTTCAAGGTGGTGGTCCTGCTCACAGGCCATTACCCTCAGGAGCAAGTGGACATGGTCCATCGGCTTGCCCGTGATGCACAGGAGCGGCATCCGCGCGTGCGGTTCATCGGATTGACCGAACCGGAGGTGACGACCGCTGAGCCGGGTGACCCTGCGTCCGGCGACCATGCCGCCAAGTATGAGACAAGTCTCGCGCAGACGCTGAATCGCGATTGGGTCCACTTGGACCGGCTGACTGCGGGACGCGATCCGGCCCAGGTCACGCTGCCGGATACACCCAAAAAGGATGCGCCGACGCATGACCCAACGCATGCCCTCTACGCCATTCACGGTCAGGATCCACGCACGAAGGCGTCCAAGGAACTGGGCGACAAACTGCTGGCCGAGATCGTGTCCCGGCTGGCGGGCAAAGTGGAAGAGGCACTGCGTGGCGCCAGGACTGAGGCGGGCCCGTGATCGTGTATTCGGGCAAGAAACCAATCATGAACATCAACTTCGGTGTGCTCGCATGGACATCGGCGCTGTTGGCACTGGCAACGCCTATCTGCATCCCAAGCAGGCGGAGCTGGAGACTGCCTTCACTTCGATGACGGGATTGGTGAATGCGGTGATCCAAAAGCACGGAGTAATCCATGAAACCGGAAGCAGCCGCACTCCCGTTTCGTCTGAGCCCGCCATCAGCTCTGTGGTCGAGTGTGCCTTCTGCCTGAACCACAAGGAGTGGTTCACGGATTGAACAGTAGCTGGACAAACTCGTGCAGATGTTTCCGCCATACCTGCCACTCGTGGGAACCAGGCCCCCCAAACCACACATGCCGGATTCCGGCGCCGGTAAGGGCTTCGTGGAAGGCTTGGCTGGAGGCGAAGAGGCGGTCTTCCGTTCCGCAGCCAATCCACAGCAGGTTGAGGCGACTATTGGCGGTGGCGGCGTCGGCGAGGGCACCGCCGAAGGACGTCTTCAGGTCGAGGTTGCGTCCTGCACCGCTGAAAACGCCGACGCTGGCGAAGAGGTCGAGGTTGCCGAGGCCCACTTGGAGAGCTTGGCCGGCACCCATGGACAGGCCGGCGATGGCCCGATGCTGTCGGTCGGACAGGGTCCGGTAGTGGGCGTCGATCATTGGGACCAGGTCGCGTACAACCAGCGCGCCAAACGCCTCGTTGCCGCGGCCGCCCGGCGTGGGAACGCTGCCGGCTTGCGTGGCATAACCGCACTCCATGACGATGATCATCGGCCTGGCCTTTCCGGCGGCGATGAGGTTGTCGAGGATGAAGCCCGCGCGGCCCTGGGTGGACCAGCCTCGTTCGTTCTCGCCTGCGCCGTGCTGAAGGTAGAGCACGGGATAGCGCTGCTTCAGGTTCGAGTCATAGTCAGGAGGCGTGTAGACATAGGCCCGGCGAATTGTGCCGGTTACATTCGACGGATACCAGCGAATGCGCACTTCGCCATGAGGCACGTCCTTGGCGTCGTAGAAGTCCAGCTTCGCATCGGGCACCTCCAGGCCGCTGGTCTCCTGGCCCCAGCCAAAGTAAGTCTCGCTGTTGGGGTCGTTGCAGTGCATGCCGTCGACGATCAGCTCATAGTAGTGAAAGCCCGGCTGGGCCGGGGGCGTGGTT
Organism: uncultured Planctomycetaceae bacterium; assembly: GCA_903863885.1. Classification (GTDB taxonomy): domain Bacteria; phylum Planctomycetota; class Planctomycetia; order Pirellulales; family Pirellulaceae; genus CAIPEB01. The sequence goes on from CAIPEB010000159.1 coordinate 41,276, forward strand.
ACCGTCCAAGTGCCGCTGGCGTCGCGCTGCATGTCGAAGGGAGCGTGGCCGAGACCGTCGTTGCGCGGCACGACCTGGACGTTCTGCGCGTCGGGTGCCTTCACCCGGAAGGTAATGCGCAAGTCGTCGTGGATCCTGGGGAACTCGCGGCCAGCCACGTTGCTGGGCGCCGGCCGGCCGTCGTCGGCAAGGGCTGCAGAGATGAGCACACTGAGGAGTGGCAGGGCGCTGAAACGGGGGAACTTGCCGTGCATCGATTGCTCCTTTCGCGTGCCCAATCACGCTTTGACGTGCTGCTGCGGGGATTCGCCGACATCATGGCAACCGGCCACAAGCAGGTTTCCTCGCCGCGCCTCGACTGGGGCGCAGCGTATCGCCGGCTAACACACGGGTCAACGACTTTGCGGTACGCTTCGAGTCAATTGAAGCCGAACTGACGCCCTGCCGGGAATTGCCCAGCGGCGGCGATGGCTTCCGGCCCGAAGCAGTCCTTTCGGAACAAGACACCCTGGTGCCGCGGGGACTTCGTCTATTAGACCATGGGGCGATGGGATTGTCCGACACCAACCGTCCCGAACTATGCTTGGATGGAACACGGAGGTCATTGGGACTTCACGATTGCATTTAAACTCGTGCATGTTGGTGCCGGGCTATTGCTGGGAGGTAACCGTTCACGGGGTGGGCCGGTTTTCGAT
>CAIPEB010000160.1 GCA_903863885.1 uncultured Planctomycetaceae bacterium
GCACCGAACTCAGCGACCGTGCGGCGCGGGTCAAGGCGGATTATCGCGAGACGGTCTCCGACATGTTGATAGAGAGTTCCATCCCGCTCTGGACTGCGTGGTGCCGCTCGCATGGGTTTCTCACACGCAATCAGGCTCACGGATCGCCGGGAAATCTCCTCGACCTCTATCAACTGGCGGACATTCCGGAGACGGAGATGTTCAACAAGGACCGCCGGCCGGTCGTCTCGAAGTTCGCCTCGTCCGCTGCCCATGTCGCCGGCCGGCGTCTCGTCGCTTCCGAGACCGGCACCTGGTTAAAGGAACACTTCACGGAGAAGCTCTCCGACATCAAGTACCTGCTGGATGATCTCTACCTGTCGGGCGTAAATCACGTGATCTTCCATGGTACGTGCTACTCGCCCGACGATGCACAGTGGCCGGGCTGGCTCTTCTATGCATCCACGGAAATGAACCCCCGCAACTCGATCTGGCATGACGTGCCGGCTCTCGCGGACTACATCAGGCGATGCCAGTCCGTTCTACAGTCGGGCCAACCCGACAATGAACTGCTCGTCTATTGGCCGATTTACGACAACTGGCACGATGCATCAGGAATGCAGATGAACTTCTCGGTGCATGGGGCCGCGTGGTGTGTGGAAAAGCCCGTGGGACAACTGGGCCAGCGACTGTGGCAGCGCGGCTACGGCTTCGATTTCATCTCGGACCGCCAACTTCAATCGGCAGATGCGGGTGATTCTCGGATCTCTGTACCGGGCGGCGCGTATCGGGTACTGGTCGTTCCGCACTGCACTCACATGCCGGCTGCAACCTTCGAAAAAATACTGGCCTTGGCCGAGGGCGGAGCGACTGTCGTGTTTGAGGGCAGTCTGCCGCGGGATGTGCCCGGCCTCGGCGATCTGGCCAAGCGGCGCGGACGGTTTCAGGAATTGATGAAGTCGCTGGAATTCTCGGACGGGGGTGGCGCGGCGCAGAGAGCCCAACGCGGCAAAGGGCAACTGCTTGTTGGGGATGTCGAGTCCGCAATCGCGGTCGCAGGGGCCGATCGCGAAACGCTCACCGATCACGCCGGCCTGCTCTGCATCCGTCGCCGTTTTGACGAAGGACGTCAATACTTCGTCGCCAATCGCGGAAGCGAACCGTTTAACAGCTGGTTGCCGCTTGCCTTCGTGGCGAAAGCTGTGGTGGTGATGGATCCGATGAGCGGCAAGACAGGCGCGGCAACGATACGATCGCAGAGCGGCCGAACGGAAGTGCTTTGCGATTTGCCGCCTGGCCATTCCGTCATATTGAGGGCATTCGCGCAGCGGGAAGTCACCGATCGAAAATGGACGTACAGGCAACCTGAGGGCAAAGCCAGCGAGCTTGCAGGCAACTGGCAGGTCGAGTTTCTTGCGGGCGGCCCTGCACTTCCGCCCGGTTGTACGATAGATCGGCTCATGTCCTGGACGGAGTTTCCCGGCGACGAAGTAAAGGCCTTTGCGGGCACCGCCCGTTATTCGCTCAAGTTCAATCGCCCGTCCGGCGATGCCCGGGAATGGAGTCTCGATCTCGGGCGACTCGAACAGAGTGCCCGCGTGCGTCTGAACGGAAAGGACCTCGGTACACTTCTGATCCCGCCGTTTCGCATGCCGGTGGAATTGCGGGACGGTGCGAATTTGCTGGAAATCGATGTGACGAGCGTCTCGGCGAACCGTATCCGCGACCTCGATCTCAAGAAAGTCGTGTGGCGGAATTTCTACGATATCAATCTCGTCAACATGGATTACAAACCCTTCGATGCCTCAACGTGGCCCCTCGCCGAGTGCGGTCTGCTCGGCCCGGTGACGCTCCAGCCTCTCAGGTCCGCGAACTGATCGGCGCGGCAATTCGAAACAAAAAGAGCCCCGGCAGATGCGGGGCTCCGCAACGAACGAGTTTTAATGCCCCGGATTTCAATGCGGGACGACCTTGCGAAGCACGTCGCGCGCGACTCGCATTGCAAATGGGGGGTGCGTCGATCAGCCCTTTTTCAGTTCAGCTTCGATCACCTTGAGCACGTCGGCGTCGTCCGGTTTGACGCGAGGGGCGAATCGGGCCACCACTTCACCCTTGCGGTTGACAATGAACTTCTCAAAGTTCCAATCGATCTTGCCGGCGCCCTTCGGTTCCGTCTTCAGCGAAGTCAAATACTTGTACAGCGGGCAGGCGCCGTCGCCGTTGACCTCGATCTTGCCGAATATGTCGAATTTCACGCCGTAGTTCGCCGTGCAGAATTGTTTGATCTCGTCGGATGAACCCGGTTCCTGGCCGCCGAACTGGTTGCAAGGAAATGCAACAACGGCCAGTCCCTCCGAAGCATACTTGTCGTGCAATGCCTGCAATTGGGCGTACTGTGGCGTGAGACCGCACTTGCTTGCCACGTTCACAATCAGCACGACTTTTCCCTGGTACTTGCCAAGTTCAACTTCCTTGCCGTCCAACGCTTTCATTTTGAAGTTTAGTGCCGCGGGCGGTTCTGCAGCGAACGTCACACCGGCAACAACCGCGCACACCGCGGCGACACACGTGATAAGACGACTCATACTTGTTTCCTCCGAAAGTCAATGGTAAACGTGCGTTTCCACGTCAGTACATATCGTTGAGATCACAAAGATCTTCGTTCCGCGGCTCTGCGGGATCGCATTGCCAAGCTGCAAAAACGACGCTGATCGCGAAGTCCGTATGGCCTGCATTTCGCCATGGGACTTTACCGAGTTCCTTCAAGTCGACAAGTGTTTGAGGCCTGTGCCGGCCGACGCATTCCCGGCAAACGCATTCGCCGGAATTGCGACTGCCTGCGCAAGCGTGCCGTCATTCGGCCAGAAGCTCGACGACTCGCTGGTCAATGCGATCGATGGGCTCGCCGCCGGTCAACCCGCTGGGGTCCGCGCTGAATTGGTACCGCAGCCGGCCTGCACGATCGTAGAGTTTGTAAAACGGCACGTCGCCTCGGATTTCAAAGGCGTCCGCGAACTCGGCACCAACGCCGTACGTGCTGAACACGTTGTCGAACCGGGCGTTTTGCTTGCGCAGAAACTGCAGCACCTTGGCTTCGTCGCTCGGTTCATCCATGCTTACGGATACTACTCGCAGCCCCTTGTCGCGGTGCGTTTTGTCAAGCTGAACCGTGTGCGGAAACTGCTGCATACACGGCACGCACCATGTGGCCCAGAAATCGACCAGGACCACATTGCCCTTCAGGCTCTGCAACTGTCTGCGATGGCCATCGCCATCGAGCTTTGTCAGGGTAACGGTTGACTCGGTTTGGTCTTGGCCAGCCACCGGCGATTTATCCGGCGTGCCGTGGTGGGGCACCGCAGCAGGTACGGGCGACGAAGCGCCGGATGCAACACTCGCTTGCCCGTATTGCTGAGCGTCCGTTGGTGTTTGCCGGGAGCAACCGAAGCCCATGGCGGCGACGACTATGCCGAGGAAAAACAGCAAACGGAGCGGGCGAAACAAGGCTGTGATCATGCGGGGGACCGGCGATTCAGGAGACTACCCACGGGGCTCGGAACTGTTGCCTGCGAGTTCATTCAAAAACAGCCTGGGCCGACCACGCCGACCCAAGCTTTGGAGATGATCCGATTATCCGCGCGCAACCGTATTTCTACAGTTCGTTCTTGATGCCGCAGCCGAATGCCTTGGTGGACTGCGTTTCGGGGGTCTTTCCGGCCAAAACGGCTTTCACTGCGTCTTCAACGTAGGCCTTTGTCGGATTCTGCTGCTTGTCGTCAAACGACCCGCGATATACGACCTTTCCTTTCTGGTCCACCACGAAGACGTGCGGTGTTACCCGGGCTCCGTACTCGCGAGCCGCAGCGCCAGACCCGTCGAAAGCGTACGGAAACGCGAACCCCTTCTCTTCGGCCCGCTTCTTCATTTCCGCGATATCTTCACTCTTGTTGCAGTTGATGGCGATAAAGGCAACTCCCTTGTCCGCGTACTGCTTCGCGAACGCATTGAAGCGGTCCTCGTAGGCCACGGCGACCGGGCACATATTGCATGTGAAGCAGACGACAGTGGCCTTCTTGCCCTTGTTTCCCTTCAGCGTGTATTCCTTGCCATCGATGCCTTGGGCCTTGAAATCGGGTGCGGCCGCGCCGATCTCGATCTCGGCGGCGGACAGATGCTGTCCAATCGAAACAACCGACATCAACAATGCCGCTGTCCAAGTTGCGCGAATCACGGTCTCACCTCCATTGTGCGTAACAAGAGAAACTACGTGTAAGTCCAGGAGCGACTGACTGCTGCGCTGGCATTGCAAACAATGCGTCAGCATCTCAGGGATTCTAGCGCCGACTCCACAGCGGACAACCGGGCGAAATTCGGATGACGGATGCCGGATGACGGAAGCGGCAGGTAATCGGATGTATGGCTGTCTTCCTCCAGACTCCAGACTCCGGACTCCGGACTGCAGACTCCTCCTCCCCCTCACTGACTCACAAGGAAGACGGACGCGACCGGCCCGAGTTCCAATTGCAGACGCGTAACTCCGTCCGCTGTCTCGGCGTTTTGCGCTGTGATCTTGCCCGTGTGCGGATCCCATCGTTCGAGCCGCATCTCGCCGCGCAACGCTATGTTTGTTGAGACCTTGTTGTCGGACGAATTGGCGAAAAAGTAGAACTGCCGGCCGTCGATTTCCTTGTGCAGATACGTGCAGCTTCCGCCATTGACCGGTGCGATGTTGCTCCACGCAACGTCGGGTTGAACGCCGGCCGACTCAAGGGCGCGGCCCAGCAATTCGGTGGTTGGCTGCTCGACAAACAGAGCTCGGCCACCTGCCGTATTTTCGTTGATGGTTCGGAGCTTGTTGTCGGGGGAGATCGCCGGGAGTTGGGCCAGGTTTCGGCCCGACTCGTCGAGCAGAGCAAATTCCGCGATTCGCGGCGTTTTGCCCGCGACTGCTGTGACAACCAGTCGGACCTTTGTGCATCGGACAGATGCCAACTCGTAGTCCTTTTTGCCGCCGATCGCATCACCGCTGACGCACGGTTTCCACATGAATCCGTCCCAGTACTCGACGCGATGGTGCTCGACGTTTTGCGGTTCCTCCTGGAGCTGAACTCGCCGCACGACTCGCGGCTGGCCGAACTCCACGCAAATCCAGGATTCTCCAGTCGCCGCGGCGTCGGGGGACCATCCTGTCTTGGGCTGTCCGTCCACAGCGCGGCCGGGCGTGTCCTGGGGATTGAAGCCAGAAGGAACCGATGAAACGCGAACCACGGGGTAACGCGGCACGCGGCCCGCGGCGGCGGCGGCTTTCTCGCCAAAGATCTCTCGCACCAGCGCGCGGACCCGTTCGTCCTGGCCGGGCTCGGCAGAGCGCGTGGGCAGGCACGTCGTCGCGATGATCTTTCCGCCGCCGGCGAAAAACGTCCTGGCGGCTTCCAGGTTCGCGGCCGAGATGACCTGGGAGCCCGGCAGAATCAGGATACGGTAGTCCTGAAAGATCTCGGGATGATCCAACCGGAGCACACCCTTACCTGCCTTGCAGCGTTTGTCGAGTGTTTCGGGATGGACGAAAGTGAAGCCGAGTCTCAACTCGCGCGCCAGTCGATCGCCGATGTCCTCGTAATCGGCCCAGGGAGGAGTGTACATTCCGTCATAGGCGCTGAGCGGACCATCAAACCAGGTCGCAGCCTGCAGGTCGTGGATCGGGTAGAGCAGAGCGATATCGGCCACCGGGCGTCCCATCTGGAGGATTCGCTGGCAGCGGCCGACATAGTCGTTGTACGTCGGCAGTTCAGCTCCGTAAGGCGGAGTTCGCCACGACAGTTCGGGCGGGAACATGATGTGGACCGGATCGGTCCAGACAGCGTGTGGCACCAGCAGGTTGACTCCCGCCGCGAACTGGTCCATCGCCTCTTTGTAGAGCACGGAAGCTGGCATGTCATTCATCGCGCCGTACGTTTCGGACATGACGCGACGTCGGCCGTAATTGACGGCGGCAGAGGAGACAATTCGGAACATCTTCGCGCCGCGGCCGTAATTGAAGATCTCGTCGATGCCCGGCATGGTCTGGTATTCGAAACACTTGATCATGTCGCCGCTGAGGCAGACCGGATTCACGGACTCTTCCTGGTCCTGGTGGCCCGTCAATTCGACGCCGTGCGCACGGCACCAGTCGGCGAGTGTCTTCACGAACCCCTCGGCGAACAGTTGACTGCGCATCCCGAATAGGGCGTTGCGGGCGGCGGCCGTGTCGGGGCCGATCTCACGCCAGAGCGCCGGGTAGAGCGTGCGCGGATTGCGTTGATACCGCTGCTCGAATTTCTCATTGAACGCCGGGGTCCAGGAGCGGCCGTTGCCCGTCCAGTGAAAAGTCGGCTCATCATAAAAGGCGCTGTCCACGGTCTTGCCGAAATGGTCCGTAAACGCAGCGTAATAGCCCTCATACGTGATCGATGCGAACTTCTTTACGGACTCCGCGTCCAGGTAATCCACCAGGTCGCGGCTTCCGTCGTCGACGCACACGAAAGCCATGACCGACCATGAACCGGCCGGCGCCTGCCATTTCAGCGTCCGGTTGCTGACGCGGTCCGTGATGTCGAGTCGCTCCCAGGTCGCGTTGTTCATTGCGACCGCGGACATCAACCGTCCGGCCGGAATGTCGAACGAAACGTCGGCCGGTCCCGAGACGTCGGTCTCGACATGGTCGAGTCGCTTGCTCAGCGCCTCGGGGTATTTTGCCCGCAACAGTCCTCCGGCCGCTCCGCTGGGAAACCAGTATTCGTCGTAGAGACACATTTTCTGGCCGAGTTTCGCGGCTGTCTCAACGGCATGGCGATAAGCGTCGAGATACTCGATGCCCATGAAAGGCAGCGTCGTTTTTTCGTAAGGCAGAATGCCGAAGCCCGCGTAGCCGCTCGCCGCACCCTGCTGCATGATCTCCGTAATCAGGTTTCTTTCCGGTTTCGCATTCCAGAACCAGAGGGGCCTGGATTTCCAGCGCAACGGAGGTTGAGCGAAATCTGCCGCGAGTTGTGCCGCGGCGGATGGGACTTCTCCGGCGACACAGACTGCCGACGAGATCGCAGCGAGGCAGAGTGCCGCAACGTGCGGCAAGAGACGGCGCGAAACGTGGGACGGGCGAGGCATGGAGGTTCCTTTCTCGTCGGTGCGAAATCAGCGGCGTGCAGTTTGTGAACTTGGCCCCGGAACAGCTCACTTCCAATTCTCGGCAACTTCAGCGGCGATGCGCGACCACTCCCAGAGTCGCTGGGGCTGGTATCGCACGGTGGAAACGTCCTTCATGATCAGTTCGACGTGGCACCCGTGTGCCTGATCGAGGAAGTCGGTCAGTTCCTGCCGCGCGCGCTCGGGATGCCATTCGTTTTCGGCGAGTATGGCCGGACTCGGCTTGCGGCTCAGCACGTAGTCGGTCCCCGCCTTCTCGATGGTGCGATGCGTGTTGCACCAGGGGCTGACCGAGATTTTCCGCAGGTTGGGGATTCGGCGCAGGATGTCGATCTTCAAGTCGAGCGGTTCACAGCATCCGTAGTAGACGAGCCCCCAGCGCGCGAGCCATCGAAGATCGTGCTTGACCGCAAACTCCCAGTGCATGGCGGGCGAGACTTCCGAGAAAATCTGCGCGTTGGAGCAGCCCCACATATTGGCCGGTGTCACGCGGCCGGCGTCGAACGGAGTGCCCGGCAGGCACGATGTGTAGCCATAACCTCCCGAACCGATTCGCGTGTTGTTGCAGTCGAGCGACAGTGCGTTGAGTTGCTCGAACTGGTCGAGTTCGATCATCCACGCGTCCACCATTCGCTCCACGCCGGCATGGACCAGATCGGGCCGCTCGACCATGTCGAGCATCGCCTCCTCGATGCCCCACCAGCGAATCAGGTAGTCCCAGGGCGTGAACCAGATGTGCGTCTGGCCGACTTTGCGGACGGGAAGGATGCCTTCGTAGACGCGGCACATGGCTTCGTAGCGAAAGTGCGTCGCCTCGAGGTTGTGCGTCACCACCGGCATCTTGATCTTCTCCAGATCCGGGTAATCGCGGATCTGGATCTTGAAATGCCTCGAGACTATATCGCTTGCGCTGTCGGTGAGCGCGAGATCCACATCCTCCATGATGCCGAAATCGGTGCTGTGCACGGCCAGCGGACAAGCCAGGTAATCGCTGACGATCATGTCGCCCTGCATGTGGCGCCACTGGTACAGGGTGCGCCGCAACTCGCGTTCCTGGTCGCGTGCCCAGGGGTGCTCCGTCACGAGCGTCAGCTCGCCGTTCACGTCCATTTCATGCCAGGGAATTTCGTTGATCCAGATCATCGGCCGCCGGGAATCGAGATCGTTGAGCTGCTGCCAGAGAACGGCCCGCTCTCGGTGCACGGGAAGTGCCGCGATTCCTGCAAGGTCCTCCGCAAGGCGGCGCAGCGTGTCCGTGTCGCGATCGCTGATCCTGATTTCCTCCGCAATCGGCGGCGGTTCGTAATGGCTCGGATCGTGGAGCACAAATCACCTCCCTTAAGTTCATTCGATCGGATAACGGCCGACTTCCGCGACCGTGTCAAACATCGCGAGGATGTTTTCCACGGGAGTTTCTTCCAGTACGTAGTCGTGGCTCGCGCCGGCCACGTATCCGCCCCCGGGCGCCATGATCCGCAGCACTTCCCGGGTTGCCTTCCGGACGGAATCGGGTGTGCCGTTGAGCAGGACGTGGTGCGAGTCGATCCTGCCGTTGAGGACGATCTGGCGGCCATAGCCGGCCTTCAGCGCGGCGAGGTTCATCCCGCCGCAACAAGGCTGGATCGCGTGCAGGCCGTCGAGGCCGGCACGGATCATCGCGGGGATCAAGGGCTCGAATCCGCCACAGCAGTGCATCTGCACCTTGAGGCCGTAGGCATGGCCGAGATCGATCAGACGCTGCAGGTGCGGCAGTATGAAGCGGTCGAATTGCGAGGGGCTGAGCAGCGGGCCGGTTTGCCCGCCGAAATCATTTCCGATGAAAAAAATGTCGATCGCGTCGGAGGCCGCCTCGAAAATCCGCTGACTCACTTCGGCGTAAAAGTCGACAATGTGAGTCAGCACCGCATCGAGCAACTCGGGAGCGTCGAACATCTTCAAATACAGGTTCTCCATGCCGAGCAGATCGATCGCATCATGCCAGAAAGAAGACCAGTCTCCGCCCAGGATGGCGTACTGACGCTGCCACTGAAGGGCGGCGTCGCGGATGCCCGACACGTCCATCCATTCGGGATCCGGCCACGCGTAATCGTGCACCTGCCGTAGTGAAGCGTTCTCCAGCGGGTGACTTGTGGGCTGGCCGTACCCGATGCCGCGACGCTGGATGCCGAAAACCGTTCGGGCCGTTGCTCCTTCGTCGAGCGGAAATTCGGGTCCGCAATAGCGGGCGAATACTCTCCGGAAGTCGTCCCCCAGACGCACACGCAGGGCCTCGTCGTCGGGAATGCCCAGTTCCCGCTTGGCCTTCGCCCAGAATTCCGGCGACGCCCCGCACCATCGCGGCACCATGTCCGGTTCCGAATGCTCAAAAGTGCACAAGACTCGGTCGCGTGAATTCATCTTGGCATCCCCGGTTGGCTCAGTCCTGATGGAACACTTCATCCATGCTGGCCCACCATTCCTTGGGCTGGCGGTCGTCCAGAGGTTTCTGGCAGGGATCGGTGACCTTCCACCAGCGCTTCGTGTCCGGGTCATCCGCCATGCGTTTCATGTCGGCCTCGAAATCCGTTCCCACGTACTCGAAGTAACTGAACAGGTAATACTGGCCGTCGGGCAGTTTGCGGAGATAAATCGAGTAATTGCGGATGTTCACGTCGCGGATTCGTTTTGCCACTTCAGGCCAGATGGCCGCATGCAGCTTCTTGTATTCGTCGAGTTTCTCGGCTCGCAGGCCGATCACGCTGCCGTATCGGACCGGCTTGACTTCCGGCTTCGCAGCGGCGAGGAACATGCCGGCGGCGCATGCGAGCATCACGGCGCCGATCGTTCCTGCGATAAAATGTCTTGTTGCGTTCATTGCCGCTTCGCTCCTGACTCGATTGGCTGCTGGGCCAGATTGTTTGTTGGAGTGGATCCTGCGGACGACCCAGTGTAATGCGTCTTCCGCGGCGATTCACTATATCCGCAGTTCTCCGTCCGCGTTGATTCGTGCCGCGAGTTCGCCGGGCAAACTGTGGGACGCGTCTGGATGCAGCCGAGTCCGAAACCCGAGCAAAGGTCGGTTGGTCCCTCGCATCGGGAAACGCCGGTGTTCGTAAATGGCCTGCGCAATCTCAAGTACGCGTGAACCGGTCTCCACGGGCGTTGCGGTCGGGAGATCGCACCACAACGAAGTAAGACCGCACCGCAATCGTTAAACGCCATCCAGGAGCGGCGGCGGCTTGCGAACCCGGAGTTCACCCGCGGTTCGTGGGCGGATTCACCCGAAGCAGAACGTGCGTATCGCATTCCCAGACGGCAGTCAATTTGCCCGTCTTGACGCATTCCTGCAGACCGTCGACCACCAGTTGTTCCAATTCGTAGGAATCCGGCGTGTGGTCCGGTCCCGCCGGTGCTTTGGTCATCACGAGGTGGGAAATCTCTTTCTCTTGGAGGACTCGCATGATCTCGTCTGCACGATTGAATCGCTGAGGAGGCGAAAAGGGGCCGGCCTGGAATAAGGGCGATCCGATCACGCAGCGACGCGGTATGTAAAAGCTCCGGTGCTCAAACAGCAGCATGAGCCTGGCGTCGCGCAGCGTGTACGCCTCGATAGCCTGGACCGTGGGAAGGTAGGTCCATTTGGTCAGATTGTGCACGTAATCGGCCCGACTAATCTGGCCAAGCGCCGACAGCCACGAGACGCGATAATACTCCGTCTTGGTCCAAGGGAGGCTCGCTAGTGAAGCGGCGAACAGGCCCGCCGCGACCAGTTTTCTGGTCCGCCCGTGCGTCAATCGCAGACCCCACGCGGCCAGCGGCAGAAACGTCGCGATCGCCGGGACTGCAAAACGAGCCTGCTGCGCCGTCGCGAACCAGAACATGTATAGCCAGAACGAAGCGATAGCCGGCCAGATTGCCAACCGGGTTCGTGGCGATCGTGTCGCCCGGACGAGCGCCAGCACGGAGAGAATCACCAGGCCGATCAATTGCCATCCGAACCGTCCGTCGTAGTTGTCTTCGCGAAAGGCGAGCAGCAATGGCGCGTCGATAAAGGCCGCAAGACTCCGAACTCCAAATCCCAGCCCGCCAATCGCGTGATGGAAGCGGCTGACCTGGATAGTCACGGGGTCGTTGGTGAACCACTCGGCCAAATAGGGGTAAAACGGATTCCCCGTGGCCCGCCAGGGTCGCAAATAGAACGGAAACAGCATGACGACCGAGATGCCCGTCGAGAGGGCTGCGAGTCCTGCCGCGCTTCGCCAGTCGGGCAGCTTCGAGCGAAAACGAGTGAAGTACCAAAGGCACGGCAACACCAGCAGGCCGCCGCCGGTCAGTTTGATCGCCGCCGGCCCCGCGGCAAGGCACCCCAGAAGAGCCGCCTGCCGCCAACCATGGCGCGGCCGGCAGTCAATCTGCCTCTGCGAATCGGAATGCGAGGCGCCGAGAGACCTCGACATGGCCAGCAGCAAGGCCGATACGCTCATCCACTGGATGGATTCCACATAGCAATTCGCGCTGATGAGCAGCATCGTTTCGTTCATGGCTGCGAACAGCGCAAGGGCCGCCGCCGATTCGGACCGCACAATGCGACGAAGCACTCGGTAGGTACAGGCCAGTCCGATGATCCAGCAGACCCAAATCAGAAGGCGCGGAGCGATGACGCAGTCGATCGGGGCCATCAGCCAGAACAGAAGGGCACCCATCGAAGGAAAGCCCGAATACGGAAGGTCGATGTAGACGGCCGGCCATCCGGCTGCCATCCACCGCTGAGGCAGGACCTGGTGGTAAACAAGTTCGTCCCACGCCGTCGGGTAGCACAATGCGGGGCCGAGGGTGACAAGTCCTAAACCGCACGCTGCCACTGCCACCGCCAGTTGCGAAGCGTTTGGTCTTTGGACGAGATTCGCGATGCGGGACGCGTGCCGCAGAGATATCAGTTGAGGCAGCAGCAGCGATGTGCAGGCGAGAAGGAGCCAGATGGAGCCCCCCTGGGTGAGTATTCCCGTCGATCCGACGACCATTCCGAGCAATCCGAGCAGGTGCAGGCCAACCACCAGTTGCAGGAGAAATCGGTCTGTGACCGAGCGACTTCCCGCGGCGATTGTCCGGTAAAACAGCGTTCCCAGCGCGAGCGACGCGGCAATCAGCAAGGCAACCGCTGCCGTTGCATCTCGGAAATTTCCAAGGTCTTCGAACTCAAGCATGGGAAGCCGTGGGCGCCGTAAGGGGGGCGAAGCTGCTCTGCTTTTGGGCTGGCAAATGGCCAATTTGCTTGCGGTACGGTTGACTTGTCAAGAATGTCCTAGGGATTGGGACATGGACGTCGCCCTCAAAAGTCGGAGTGGGGCGGCTGTAAGTCGAAAGACGGCAAGCCGCTTGGCCTGAAAAAACCTCTCAGAATTTTGCCGAATCGCATTCCAATACATCCGAAGTTTTCTTATTTTAATCGTCCAGC
>CAIPEB010000161.1 GCA_903863885.1 uncultured Planctomycetaceae bacterium
CGCCCAGGCCCTTGACGAACTTGCCGGTATCCAGGTGATAGCCGCAGTGCACGCACAGAACCGCGTGATCCGAGATCTTCTTGTCGCACGCGGGGCAATGCTGGACCGTGTCATCTTCCTTGCCGTGCACATGAAAGCCGATCTCGTCCAGCAGCGAGGCAACGGAGCCAGAGCCTGCCGCGGGCTGAGCCTGCCCCCCTGACGCGGCGGACGCCGCCTGCGGCTCGCCCACTTTGAGCGTTTGTTGGCACTTCGGGCATTTGACCACCTTGCCCGCCAATTCGTCCTTGGCGGCAAACTGCTGCCCACAACGACACGTCACCTTGATTGGCATATTGACTGTCCGTCCAGCTACCGATTGCGCTACAAAAACCTATCCCTCGCCGCTCGCACTATTGTGCGCCGGGTCCGCGCGCGTCGCAACGGGTTCTGTCAAAATGGCAGGCGGGACAACGGTTGTGCCCAGCGTGCCTGCTGCCGGGCCTGTCCTGGATCCACCTGGATTCACGTAACATCAATTGGCAATAGCGGTTGCGAGATGCGGTCGCGCGTTTGGCCCAGCAGTTGCTTAAAGCGGTGTCGGACTATTGTTTTCCAGCCAGAGTGACAGTCGATCCAGCGATCCGCGTTCCGGGTGCAGGTCGAAGTCAATAACATGTCGAGGGTGTGATTCAAGGGAGGTAAGAATTCATGGCAGCAGTGAAGAAGGGTAGCAAGCTCCAGCCACTGGGTGAACGCGTCGTCGTCGAGCGTGACGAGTCGGAAGAGAAGACGGCGGGGGGCATTTTGTTGCCGGATACGGCCAAGGACAAGCCGGCGCGCGGCAAAATCGTGAGCGTTGGCAACGGGCGACTGTTGGACAACGGGACGCGGAGCGCCTTGCAGGTCAAGGTTGGCGACCGTGTGATTTTCAGCAGTTACGCGGGCGAGACGTTCAAAGTCGACGATTGCGAATTGTTGCTGATGCGTGAGGACGACATTCTGGCGATCCTCGAGGGCTGAGACAGCGTTCGCATCCAAGGCCAGGGCGAGTCCGCCTCCGGCGCATGACGCATGCGGTTGGCTGCCCCGGGAATCACGAAACGAAGACACCGAAAACCGAAGGAGACCATAGCTCATGGCAAAGATGATTGCATTCGATCAGGAAGCGCGGGAGGCCATTCGGCGCGGCGTTTCCAAGCTGGCGCGAGCCGTCAAGGTGACGCTGGGCCCCAAGGGTCGCAACGTAATTCTGCAGAAGAGTTTCGGCTCGCCCACGGTCACCAAGGACGGCGTGACGGTGGCCAAGGAGATCGAGTTGGAGGATGTGTACGAGAACATGGGCGCCCGCATGGTTCGCGAGGTGGCCAGCAAGACCAGCGATGTGGCTGGCGACGGGACGACGACGGCGACGGTCCTGGCCGAAGCGGTTTTCAACGAAGGGCTGCGGGCAGTCGTGGCTGGCGTGAATCCGATCCAGATGAAGCAGGGGATCGAGTCGGCGGTGAATGACATCGTCGAGAAGCTGCACAAAATGTCGATCAAGATCAAGGACAAGGAGGCGATGGCCAACGTCGCTTCGATCGCCTCGAACAACGACCGCGCGATCGGCAGCCTGCTGGCGGACGCGATGGAAAAGGTCGGCAAGGACGGGGTGATTACGGTCGACGAGGGCAAGAGCCTGACGACCGAGGTCGAGTGGGTCGAAGGCATGCAGTTCGATCGCGGCTACCTGTCGCCCTACTTCGTGACCGATCCGCACACGATGGAGTGCGTCCTTGAAGACGCTTACATCCTGATTTTCGAGAAGAAGGTCAGCAATGTGAAGGAATTGGTGCCGCTGCTCGAAGCGGTGGTCCAGCAGGGCAAGCCGGTGTTGATCGTCGCCGAGGACATCGAAGGCGAAGCGTTGGCGACGCTGGTAATCAACCGCTTGCGTGGCACGTTCCAGTGCTGTGCCGTCAAGGCCCCTGGCTACGGCGATCGCCGCAAGGCGATGCTGGAAGACATCGCGATTCTGACGGGTGGGACGGCCGTATTCGAGTCGTTGGGAATCAAGTTGGAATCGCTGCAGCTGACCGACTTGGGCCGCGCCAAGAAGGTCCTGATCAGCAAGGACACGACGACGATCATCGAGGGCGCCGGCAAGAGCAGCGACATCAAGGCGCGGATCGACCAGCTGCGCCGCGAGATCGAGAACACGACCAGCGATTACGACCGCGAGAAGCTGGAAGAACGGCTGGCCAAGCTGGCCGGCGGCGTGGCCAAGGTCAATGTCGGAGCCGCGACGGAAAGCGAAATGAAGGAAAAGAAGGCTCGCGTCGAGGACGCTCTGCACGCAACCCGGGCGGCCGTCGAGGAAGGGATTCTGCCGGGCGGAGGAGTTGGCTTGCTGCGGGCGGCCAGCTCGCTGAAGGCCGCCGAGTCGCTGACGCACGACCAGAAGGTCGGTTATGACATCGTGCTGCGAGCTTGCCGCGCTCCGCTGACGATGATTGCCGAAAACGCCGGTCAGGACGGCGGGATCGTCTGCGAAAAGGTCGCCGAGGCGAAGGGTAATCTCGGCTACAACGCCTTGACCGACAAGTACGAAGATCTCGTCAAAGCCGGCGTGATCGATCCCGCCAAGGTGGCGCGGACAGCTCTGGCCAACGCCGCGAGCGTGGCCACGCTGCTGTTGACCAGTGATGCCTTGGTCGCCGACAAGCCGAAAAAGGAAGAGGCGGCGAAGAAGGGCCAGGGCGGCGAGTACGACGAAATGTACTAGGCTTTGGATCGCCGCGCTGCCTTGAACAACCTGAAAAACCGAAACCCATCGACCCTCTGGCCCCACCGTCAGAGGGTTTTTTTGGGCCTGGGAATTCGGCCGCTGGCCCGTTGTTTCCGAGATCTTGGCCGCTTTCCGGCGGCTGGCGTGCTTCCCCCACGCGGTTGTGGACGACGCCCTTTGCGTTTTTCTTGCTAGTGTCCTTTCATCTCGGCCGCACTTTGCTAACATAGATCGAGTCTTGCTGCAGCAGCTGAGTGTTCGGTCGAAGCATCCGAAATGCCCCGGAGGTCTGGGCCATGCCCGAATTGGTGTCCCAACACAAGGATGATGTCCTGATCGTCCAGTTCACTTCCCAGAAGATCCTATCCGATGTGCTCATTGCCCAGATCGGCCGCGAGTTGCTGGAACTTGCCGACGAAGCCAACGGCAAAATGGTGCTTGACTTCCAGGGTGTGACGTTCATGTCGTCGGCGATGATCGGCAAGATCGTTCTGCTGAACAAGAAGTGCAAGGCCAGCAACACCGTCGTCAAGCTGTGCAACATCGCTCCCAGCATCATGGAAGTTTTCGAGATCACTCGCTTGAATAAGGTCTTCAGCATCTTCGATTCTGTCGACCAAGCACTCGAGTCGTTCAAGAAAAAGGGCTGGTTCGGCTAGGCGTAACCGACTCGGCCGGGCGGAGAGCAGGGCATGCCAAGGCTCGAAATAGTCGACGGCCCGGAAAAAGGCAAGGTCTTCGCAATCCAACGCGAAGAGACCGTGATCGGCCGGGTAGCCTACTGCGACGTCGTTTTGGCACAAAAGAACATCTCCCGCCAGCATGCACGCGTGGTGCGGTCCGGAACGGACTTTTTCCTGGAGGACATGGACAGCACCAACGGGACTTTCCTGAACGGCAAGCGAGTTCGCGCCCGGACCCGCCTGCGGGATCACGATTTGATCCGCGTGTATGACGTCACGCTGCTGTTTCGGGAACTTGTCGAGGCCGAGGAAGCCCGGCGCGAGACCGCGGGCGGAGACGGCGGCGAGTCCTCGTCGGGCATGACCACGGAAACGCTGTCGCCCGCAGTCGCGCCGACCGAGGACCTTCGCCGCAACGTGGGCGTCAATGCCTACGACAAACTGCGGACCGTGCTGCAGATCAACCGGACGCTCGGCAGCAGCCTGAATATCGACCTGGTCCTGCCCAAGATTCTGGACAGCTTGATTACGGTCTTTCCACAGACGGATCGCGCTTACATCCTGTTCCCCGACGAGCAGACGGGCGAGTTGCGGGTCCGGGCGGAGAAGCGGAAGGACGAGGGCACGCTGATCACCTCGTCGCTGGGGCCGATCAGCCAGACCATCGCGAACCGCGTGTTGTCGTGCGGAGAAGCGATCCTGAACGCGGACGGGCTGGACGACAACCAGTTCCAAGTCAGCGATTCCGTACTGGATTTTCCGATCCGCTCGATGATGTGCGCTCCGCTGATCGGACCGATGCAGAAGCCGCTTGGGATCATTTACGTCGATACGAACGACCCCTACGAGCGGTTCCACGAGGATGATCTGGAGGTCTTGCTGAGTCTGGCCGCCACCGCCGGGCAGGCGGTCGAGTATGCCCGCTCGCACGAGACCCAATTGCGGATGGACCGCCGCCAGCGGGAACTGGCCACGGCCAAGCAGGTCCAGCTGCACTTCCTGCCACAGAGCCGGCCCCAGGTCGGCGGTTACCGGTTCTTTGAGTTCTATAATTCGGCCGAAGAAGTCGGCGGCGACCTGTATGGATACCTCACGCTGCCGGACGGTCGCTTGGCCATCACGCTGGGGGACGTCTCCGGCAAAGGCATCACGGCGGCCCTGATTATGGCTCGTCTGTGCAGCGAGGTCCGTTACCGGCTGGTCTCGGCAGCCACCCCTTGGGAGGCCGTCCACGACTTGAACAACGAGTTTTCGCGACCGGAGAACGAAGCCTGGTTCGTGACGTTCGTGCTGTGCGTCTTGGACGCTCAGCGCCATGAAGTGATGCTGGTCAACGCCGGGCACATGGCACCCATCCTGCGCCGTTTCACAACCGGCGAAGTCGTCGAAGTCGGCGACGAATTGGCGGGCCCGCCCTTGGGCTGCGAGGCCGGGACGCGGTATGAGCCGTTCCGGTTGCACTTGGATCCCGGTGATGCCCTGTTGATGTACACGGACGGCATCAACGAAGCGATGGATCCACACCGCACGGTGTACGGCAGCCGGCAGGTCCGAAAGACCCTGCAGGCGGGGCCCAAGCCGATCGACGAGTTATGTCTGCACCTGCTGGCGGACGTCAAGCGGTTTACGGAGAACCAGCCGCAAAACGACGATATCTGCCTGGTGGGAATCCAACGCGAATAGGAGCTGCCTGCGCGACGATGCCCGAGCAATCACTCTTGCGTGCCGTGGTCTTTGACCTGGACGGCCTGATGTTCAATACGGAGGAATTGTACGACGACGTGGGCGAGATCCTGCTGCAGCGCCGCGGCTGCCATTACACCGCCGAGCTGAAGCGGGAGATTATGGGCCGGCCGGCCCGCGTCGGGCTGAGGATCATGATCGAGCGGCATGGGTTGGACGCCACGGTCGAACAGTTGCAGGCCGAAACGAACGACATTTTCGCCGACATCCTGCCCACGCGGTTGCGGGCCTTGCCGGGCCTGGAGCGTCTGCTGGAGGCGTTGGAGTCTGTTCCTGTGCCCAAGGCCATCGCCACCAGCAGCGGGCGCGCGTACACGGCGACGGTCCTGTCCCAGTTCAACTATCTGCCGCGGTTCCAGTTTGTGTTGACCGGCGAGGACGTGCGGGAGGGCAAGCCCGCGCCAGAGGTGTACCTGACTGCGGCCGAGCGATTCCGCGTCCCGCCGTCGGCGCTGTTGGTCCTGGAGGACAGCGAGAACGGTTGCCGGGCCGGCGTGGCCGCGGGAGCCTTTACCGTGGCGGTGCCCGGACCGCACAGCCGGGAGCACGATTTCCGGGGTGTGTCGCTGGTCGCCGACAACTTGGCCGACCCGCGGATTTACCGTGCCTTGGGACTTCCCCTTCCGATGTGACGAGTGCTCGACCGCATGCCCATCGTCCTTACCGCTCCCCGGACTGCCGACGACGAACGCGAGCTGATCGCCCGCGCGGTTCGGGACTTGCGCGCAGGCAAACTGGTGGCC
>CAIPEB010000162.1 GCA_903863885.1 uncultured Planctomycetaceae bacterium
ATCCCTGCCAGCGAGGAAACACGATCCGGTGGTCGCTACGTTTTTGTGGGGACTGACGTCAGGCGATGTCGGGCGGATGGTTTCCTGGAACTTCTTGAGGAGTTTCGGCCGGATATTGTCCATTTCCATCCTCTCACCGGAGGCGACTTACTGTCGTGGGTGGAGGCAAGTCACGATAAGAAGATTCCGAACGTTTGTACGTACCATACGCCCACGCTGACCTGCGGCCGTGGGGATGTGCTGCAGTACGGCGAGCACGAGTGTGATGGACGTCTTGACGCCAGAGTTTGTGCGAGTTGCGTATTGCATTCGCGCGGCTTGCCCAGGCTGGCCAGTATTGCCGTTGCATCGTGGTTGCCACGGCGGACATCCGAGTGGCGCTTTGTTCCGAGGAAGGTGCGCTCGGCACTGTCTATTGCGTCGCAGCGCCACGTTCACCGGCAGGCGTGGGACCGACTTGTGGCCTGTGTTGACCATTGGGTGTCCGTTGCAGCATGGGTAAAAGATCTTCTGGTGCGAAACGGAGTCGATTCGTCTCGCGTCACCACGAGCCGGCAAGGCGTATGCGCAGCTTCAGATGCTGGCTGCAATTTGCCTGACAGGCCGAGGGATCGTGCGGTTATCGGTTTCCTTGGACGCATACATCCGCACAAGGGACTGCATGTACTGATTGAGTCATTGGGGCGCATTGAGGGGGATGGGCTGGAATTGCGGATTGCGGGGGCTCCGTCGACTTTTGCCCACGACTACGCCGACGGACTGGTCAATCAGACTCGCGACGACCCGCGCATCCGGTGGCTCGGGGGTGTTGCTCCCGATTGCACGCTTCCGTTCCTTGCTGAACTAGACGTTCTTGTCGTGCCTTACCTGGGTTTTGAGACGGGGCCGATGACGGTACTCGAGGCCTGGGCCGCCGGAACACCGGTTATCGGCTCCAATCGCGGGGGAATTGCCGAGTGGATCGAGCAGTTTGGCGGGGGGCAGTTGTTCCCTCCCGGCGACTCGGCGGCTCTGACCCGTATTCTGGCTCAGGGGTTCCCGACTCGGTTCAGCGCCTTGCGAGCGCAAGTGCCGCGCGAAGTGCGCCGCATGTCAGACGTTGCGGACGAAATGGTTCATTTGTACATTAGGGTGCAGAAGTCGCGTAAAGACCGCCATGCGTCAATTGATTGACTTTATTAATCGGGTTCCGACGAGCGCCGCAAGCAGAGTTCGCGTTGCCTGGATGCGTTTGTGCGGGGCGAGCATCGGCCATCACTGCAGGCTGGAGAAGATTCGGTATCGTCAGCCTGATCAGATCCAGATGGGGCACCACGTTGCGATTACTCAAGGCGCGATGCTTTACCCCCATTTGCGTTCTGCGGAGACGGAACCGGGCCGGAAGATCATCATCCACGATTACGTGTTTCTAAACGCGTACGTATTTCTCGATGCAGGCTCCCGGATCGAAATCGAAAGCGGCGTTATGATCGGACCCTACGTGTACATCACGGACGGCGACCATGGACATGATCCGGCCGCGGGTGTGCGGGGGCAGCCGATGGAGCTTTCGCCGGTATTGATATCGTCGGGAGCCTGGATCGGCGCGCACGCGTGTATTCTCAAAGGCGTTACTATTGGTCGTAATGCGGTGGTTGGCGCCGGAGCCGTTGTAACGGCCGACGTGCCGCCGGGGGCTGTTGTTGGTGGCGTGCCGGCCCGTCCGCTTCGCCGTGCTTTCGGTACGCACGATGCTGCGACGCGATCTGTCGACGCAGCCAATCCCTGAAGCAGGATATCCCGGGTTCACCAGATGATGTTGCCCTCCGTGAACTCTTCGCCCGCAGTTTCGGTTGTCATCGCGACAGCTTTCCGAACCGGTCCGCTGATTTGCACGCTTGAGCATCTGAGCCGTCAGACTCGCAAGCCAGTGCAAGTCGTTGTGGCGGATGGCGCGCCGGCTCCCGGCGTTGAATCGCTTGTGCTGGAATTCGCGGCCAAGTCATCGCTTCCGATCACCTATCTGCGATGTGTTCGGGTTGGCGCGGCGGCTCAGCGCAACGAGGCCATCGAGCACGTCCGTGAAGAGGTCGTTCTCTTTATGGATGACGATTTGTACGCGGAACCGGAGTGCATTGAAAAAATGCTGTCGGTGTTCCAGCTGAGCGGAGGGGACCCCAGGTTGTCAGGAGTCTCTTGGCCCATTGGGGGCGTGGGAGCGATCCTTGTCAATCAACATGGGCATCCGCCCAGTCGGGCGTTCAAGCGATGGCTGGATTTTCTCGCAGATCAGAAGTGCGACAGCTATGCCGGCAAGGTAATCGGTCCGGCCGTCAACCTGTTGCCCGAACTGCACTCACATGAGGAGATCGTGCCTGTCGAATGGCTCAACAGCGGGTGCACGGCTTACCGGAGAGAGACGTTTCTGGAATCGCGATTCGGCGAGCGATTTGAAGGATACTCCTTCATGGAGGATGTCGACCTTTCGGTGCGAATCAACAAGCGGTGGGGGTTGGTTGTGCATACGGGCGCTCGCGCTTACCACGACTCCCAGCCGAGCAGGTTCAAGCGGCCTTTCTTGAAGGCACGCATGGCCGTCGTCAACCGGTACCATGTCATGGCGAGCTCGCTGAAACGAACGAGCCTGCGCCATCACGTCAAATTCCTGGCGTTGCAGCTGATGACGATGTTTTTTATCCTGCGCGACAGTATTCGAAGTCGCCGAATATCGGAGGCGGTCTTCGGCATTGGCGGCACGCTCATCGGATGTGTCAGCATCATCCCGTCGGTATGTATCGTCGTCTGGAGCCGGCTGTTTCGTCATGACGGGACGGCGACCTGAGGCCGTAACTTAGAACTTAACGATCAATTGCGTTTGCCCTTGTGAAAGTTAGAGACTTGAACTATCCGCATCCGGCAGGGAAAGCAGCGGTATACTGGCTCAGCGGCAGGGAATGGGCCGGTGTAATTCTATTCTCGTTGGCCGTCAGTCTGGCCGTACATTTCTTTGTTCTCAGCGTGACGTCCTGGTGGTGGGCGGTCGGGATCTTTTTTACAATCCTGGCCTTTTGTCACTTTGCTGTTTCGCTTCCTCGCGACTTCATCTTCCCGATGGTGTTGCCGATCTTCTTCGCGGTGCAGCATGTTGCGGCAGCGGTATACATCGCAGAGCATCCGGAATACGGGATCAAGTGGCAGCGTCCGACACCGGACGAATACGCGCAGCTGGCTGCGCTTTCTTTGGCTTGTCTTTACGCCGGCGTGCTCCTGCCGATGACGAGCATGAGTCGTCGTTCGTTGTTGGAGCAGGGAAATGTCCAGGCGTCGGCGGCCAGCACCAAGGTGTTCGCGGCGACAATATGGTTCGGCATTGCTGTTCGAGTGGTCTCCGGGACCGGATTGACTAATTCGCTTGGAATTGCCTTTCTGGTGTATCTCCTGGGGAGGATCTCGTATGTGGGAATTGTCGGGCTCTGGATTACGCGGTCGCCGTCCGCCGCAGGGTACACAGTCCTTGTGGCGATAGTCGAACTCTTGAGCGCAATTCGATCCACGCTATTCCACGATCTGGTTTATTACGGAATTCTGGCACTGTGCCTGCTTTGTTGGGAGCCACGGAAGTACAAGTTCATAACGCGCTGGCGTTTTGCCGTTCTAATTGTGGGAATTCTCGCCATTCTGGTATTGCAGTCGGTCAAGCAGGTGTACCGATCAAAATCCTGGCAGATGGGGACGATGGCGCGGGTGAGCAGTCTCGTGAGACTGGTTGTGGATTCCGCGCTGGCGCCGAAGGACGTGTTCTCGGAGAAGACGCTTGGTACGGTTGCCGACAGGTTCGACCACAGTCAAATCGTCCTGCTCGTGATGGAGACGGTGCCCCGATATGAGCCGTATGCTAATGGCGAGACGTTGTACACGGCAGTGCGCAGTTCTCTGTCATTGCGGATGATTGAGCAGGGCAAATTCGTGGCGGGCGGTGGGTTGCTGGAACGTTTCACAAGGTATCGTCGACCTGACAACACTGCCATCAATCTCGGCATTCTGGCTGAAATGTATGCAAATTTCGGGTTTTATGGTGCGATCGTGGCGTGCGGATGTTACGGTCTCGTCGTCGGGTTGCTCTGGCGATTGGCTGCGGTGTTGGCGAAAAAGGAAAAACTCTGGTGGGCGTGGGCGGTCTTTGTCGGGCTGCGGCTGATCAAAGTCGAGGACGCGACCGGCGAGCAGCTCAACTATTTCATTAAGGCTGCGGTGATTGCTGCCGCCGTGATTTACGCAGTGCCTTTCTGGCGGCGGACACTTGTCAACAGTCCGAGGATGCTGCGGCCGGCGGGCGCGCGCTATGGGGCTTGACGGCCCGGGTGCCGCGTCTGCGGCGATTTGCAGGCGAGAGGTGGTGCACTACCGGCGATGCGTATACTTCATTGTGTAAGGTCGCTTGATCCGGCCCGCGGCGGTCCGATCGAATCGATCCGTCAAGCCGAAACGGCCTTAAGGAAGCTCGGAGTTGACAGCGAAATTGCGAGTCTGGATGTCGTCGACGCACCTTGGGGGCGAGAGTCTGCGTTCCCCGTGCATCTCCTCGGCAAAACTGGGGGCTCTTTCGGCTGGGGGGCGGGATTTGTCGAATGGCTCCGGAAGAATCGCGGGCGATTTGACGCGGTCATAGCGCACAATCTCTGGACATTCTCGTGCCTGGGGGTCTGGGTCGCGCTGCGTCGAACGGATACGCCCTACTACGTCTATGTGCACGGCCTGCTGGATCCCGAGTTCAAGAAACTGTATCCGGCCAAGCACTTCAAGAAGATGCTCTATTGGCGCCTAGTGCAGTGGCGCGTTATGCGGGATGCGGCCGGCGTTTTGTTCACGGGGGAGCGGGAATGCGAACTGGCCCGGACCGCGTTTCGGCCGTTTCAGATGAGGCCCTGCATTGTTCCGTATTGTGTCAACGGGCCAGATCAGGATATTGAGGCCTGTAAGCACGCCTTCGAATTGCGTTTTCCCGAATTGAGCGGACGCAGGATTGTTCTTTTCCTTGGGCGGGTGCACCCGAAGAAAGGGTTGGACTTGCTGATAAACGCATTCGCAGCAAACGCCTCACGCTGGCCGGATGTCTTGCTTGCAGTTGCCGGGCCGCAAAGCGAAAGCTACGGGAAAGAATTGCGACAATTGGCCGCAGCCTTGGGTATCGAATCCCGCATCCGATGGCTGGGGATGCTGCAGGGAGCTGAGAAATGGGGGGCGTTTGCGAGCGCGGAGGTGTTCGCTCTTACAACCCACCAGGAGAACTTCGGCATTGCCATTGTCGAGGCTCTCTCGTGCGGGACTCCGGTCCTGATAACGGACAAAGTCAATATTTGCGACGAGATACGCGACAGCGGGGCCGGCTTTGTGGAGGCGGATACGGCTGACGGTGCCGTTCGACTTCTGGAAGGATGGTTTTCCCTGACAATGGCTGAACGGGATCGTATGTCGGCGGACGCATTAAGGTGTTTTGGAACACAATTCGACAGTCGTGTTGCAGCGCAGCGTTTGTTGGAGTGTATTTCCGCTGAGCAACGATGATCGGCGACGAGTGGGCGTTTCGCCGCGAAGTGCTGAATCGCGTGCATCCGAAAAGGGCGCGCGAGGATGGACGCCACGCGTTGGGCGGATCGGGCGAACAAGCCGTGTCGAGTCGGCGACGGCGGGGTCGGTTTTGGAAATGAAGAGCGGATCAGGTTGATCGCGACTGGAAGATGGGGCGATTGATGGAGCACACGGTCTTTCTCGTCGGGCCGCATCGATCGGGCACTACTTGGCTAGGGGCGGCGTTTTCCAGTTCGCCGGAGGTTGCGTATTGGGAGGAGCCGAGGCAGGTATGGGAGTACGGCAACTGGTTCCGTGCGGACGATACTCTGGATCGTCAGGATGCCCGGCCGTCTGTTGTGAGGCACATCCGATCTCGCTTCAATCGCTACGCGACTCGGCGCGGGGCGAGGATATTCTGCGAGAAGACGCCGTGCAATTGCCTGAGGATTCCTTTCATTGACGCAGTGTTTCCGGAGTCGTTTTTTGTCCTGATCGTACGCGACGGTCGCTCGGTGTTCCGTTCGGTTCGCGAAGAACTTAAGACGGGATCTCATTGGCGTCGCATTTATCAGCGGCTGCGCGAGACCCGGATTTCCGAATATCCGGCGTTCTTGAACCGGATTCAGTGGTTGGCGGCAAAGATATCGCGGCGTCCGCTGCAATTCTGGGGGCCTCGTCCGCCCGGTTGGCGAAAATGGCTTGAAGACGACCCGCCCTACCTTGTGTTGGCCCGCCAGTGGGCAGCCACTGCCGAGGCGGCGTGGGAGGGGATTGCGCAACTCGATTCGGATCGGCGCCTGGTGC
>CAIPEB010000163.1 GCA_903863885.1 uncultured Planctomycetaceae bacterium
CCGCACCGGCTCCAACTCCCGCACCGGCTCCAACTCCCGCACCGGCTCCAACTCCCGCACCGGCTCCAACTCCCGCACCGGTTCCAACTCCCGCACCGGTTCCAACTCCCGCACCGGTTCCAACTCCCGCACCGGTTCCAACGGAAGCGGCTCCCGCGCCAGCGATTGCACCGGCTCCGGTTCAGACGCCAGCGGCTGCTCCTGAACCCGCGCCGGCGCCCGCCCCCGAAGCCGCGCCAGCGCAAGCTCCGGCTCCGGCAGCACCTCAGCCGGCCGCACCGGCGGCGCAAATGCCGGCCAATGGCGAAGGGGCGGCTGGGGCTGGCCAGCCCCAGGGCGTGAAGAAGACCGAGTTGCCGGGCTTGAAAGCGCCGGCCGACATTGTCATTACACAGACGGCGAGCGGATTGATTATCGCGTCGCAGGATCGGCAGGCGCTCGACGAGTTCGAGCAGTTGCTGCGGTCGCTCCTCGAAGAAGCGGCAAATGCTCCGGTGGAGCCGACGATTTTCTGGCTCAAGTATGCCAAGGCTGACGTGGCGGCGGAGGTGCTGAAACAGATCCTGACGGGCACGAGCAGCAGCGGCGTGGGAGGCTCGCTGGCTGGCGATGTCGCGCAGACAGTTCTGGGAAGTGTCGGCGGCGGCATCATCGGCACGATGCTCGGCGGAGGCGGCGGTGGATCGTCCGCGTTGAGCGGCGAGGCAAGCATCGTTCCGGATGTGCGATTGAATGCGCTGGTGGTTCAGGCTCCGCCGGCCGAGTTGCGTTTGATCGAACAATTGCTGCAGGTCATCGACCGCGAAGCGGGACCGGAAAACGTGGAGACGGGCGGCAAGCCGCGTCTGATCCCCGTGATTTACATGCCGGCACAGGAAATGGCGGACATCGTGAAGCAGGTGTACGCGGATCGGGTGGCCGGCGCCGATGCAAACCGCCAGCGTGCGGCTCCATCGCCGGAGGACTTTATCCGCGCATTGCGTGGCGGACGTGACGGCGGACGGAATCAGGCATCGGGGGAAGTCCAGAAGATGACAATCGGCGTGGACGCCCGCAGCAATTCTCTGATTGTCGCCGCTCCGGAACCGTTGTTCAAAGATGTTGAGGAACTGGTCGCGCAACTGGATGACAAGAGCATCGTGACGGACGAGTCGATCCAGGTGATCCCGTTGAAAAAGGCGAATCCGCAATTGGTGCAGAAAGCCCTCGCGTCGCTTGTGGGTCCGTCAGCCACTTCGAACATCAACCGCAATGCGACGTCGGGCGGATCGCAATCCACTCCGGGCGGCATGCCCGGAGGCGGCAGCATGGATGACGTTCAGCGCCGCATGGAGTTCTTCCGCAGCCTGCGGGAGCGGATGGGCGGCGGCGGCGCCCCTGGAGGCGCACCGGGCGGCGGTTTCGGCATGCCCGGCGGAGGAGGCCCGATGGGCGGCGGCTTTGGCGGTTTTGGCGGCATGCCCGGCGGAGGAGCTCCGATGGGTGGCGGCCAGATGGGCGGCGGCGGACGGGGCACGAGCGGCGGCCGGACGCGTGGTGGCAATTTCGGCGGACGCGGCGGGCGTGGCGGTTGATCAGGCTGCCACAGCTTCCGCGGAATCTGCTCCCATCGATGCTCCCTGCGGCCGAACGGCCCTGTGTCGGCAGTTGGTTTGGTGCTCTCGTCTTGCGCGCCTGCCTGGGTGCGAAGTTTCGTGTACAATGAGTTCGTGGTCGCTTGAAGGTGCTCGAGGCGACATCGGGTCCGGTGGGCAATGGCCGCGGGACAGCGTTTGCCGCATGCGACCAGGTACTTCCCGCCCAATTGTCCGCGACGTCGAAACTCCTGTCGCCATTTCGTGTTTATAAAGATGCGAGGGTTGCCCAGCCGTGCTGTCGAACCGGACAGTGACAGAACTCCGCGCGGCGAACCCGATCGTTATCCGTTCCGTGCAGACATGCGAGGAGCCGATTGATGTTCCGGTCAGGCCGCACGTCCCTGGCGATTATGGCCACGTTGCTGGCAGCTGCTGCTGCCGGGACAGTTGCCAGCGCTCAATCGCGCGGCGGCCCCGGCACAGGCCGGCAGGGGATGCCTCCTGGTCTGGGCGGCCCGTACGAACTGCTCGCCCGCGATGACGTCCGCAAGGAGCTGGATCTGGTCGATGACCAGGTCAAGCAGTTGGAAGGACTGAGGGAGCGGTTTCGCTCTCGAGTTCGGGAGTCGATTGCGCAGATTCGCGAACAGCGCAGCAGCGAGGAAGGTTCGCCGGAACAGGTTCGCGACGAGCTGCGCAAGGCCATTGAGCAGGTGAATGCGGAAATCCAGAAGGAAGTCTCGCACATTCTGCTGCCGCACCAGACGAAACGCCTCGATCAGCTGGCTCTGCAGTTTCGGATGCGGGGCGGGCTGAATGCGCTTGGCGCCGACGCGATACAGGAACTTGGAATCACCGACGAGCAACGCGAGAAACTGCGAACCAAGTCCGAAGAGTTGGATCGAGAGATTCGCCGCAAGGTGTCTGAAATGCGGCGGCAGGCTCAGGACGAGCTGCTGTCGCTCCTGACGCCCGAACAGCAGGCGAAAGTCCGCGACATGCTGGGCGAGCCGTTTGAATTCGCGGACCAGGGACGTGCGGCCGCAGGAGCGGCGCCTACTTCGCCGCCCGGGAACTGAAGTGGTTTGAGTAGAGTATCAGTAGAGTTCTGTTGAGCACAGGCCGCGGGCACTGCGGCTTTATCGAGGGATACGCGAATGGAAGCTGGTGAGATTCTTCTTCGCAGAGGTCTCATCAACCGGCAGCAGTTGGAAGAGTCGCGACGTCGCAGCTCGGAAGGCTCGACGATCGTGGACGCTGCGGTCGAGTTGGGTTACGTCTCCGAGGAAAACGCACTTCGAGCGCTGGCCGATGAAGTCGGCCTGGAATACGTCGATCTCGGCACGATCGACGTGGATCTTTCGCTGTTGAAGGATTTTCCGCACAAGTTGATTCACCGGCAGTCTCTGTTTCCGGTCCGGCGTGCAAATGGGGAACTCGTGGTCGCGACGAGCGACCCGTTCGACCTGTACCCGATCGACGAATTGAGCGCGGCCACGGGACTGGCGGTCACGCCGGTGCTGGCCGGACGCACGGAAATCGCGAAACTCATCAAGCGTTACCTGGGCGTCGGCAGCGAGACGGTGGACGGCCTGATCGAGGCCAAGTCGGATGAGGACACCGTCGAGCTTCTGACCGACATCGAACCGGACGGTTCGGAACTGTCGGAAATGGCGCAGGAAGCGTCGGTCGTCCGACTGGTGAATGAAATCCTGCTCGAAGCCATTGAACTGCGAGCCAGTGACGTCCACATTGAATCGCAGGCGTCGGGAATCGTGATCCGGTACCGAATTGACGGCATGCTGCAGCCCCAGCAGGTCCCGCCCGAGATCAATCGGTTCGCCCTGGCAATCGTCAGCCGCCTGAAGATCATGGCTCGGCTGAATATCGCCGAGAAACGTCTGCCGCAGGACGGCCGCATGAAACTGAAGGTCGGCGGCCGCGAAATCGACGTTCGCGTTTCGATTATCCCCATGATTCACGGTGAAGGCCTCGTTCTTCGCTTGCTGGACAAGACGGCCATGGTCTTCGACCTCAAGGGTCTGGGCATGGACCCGGCCGTCTACAACGTCTACCGCGAACTGATCGATATCCCTCACGGCATCATCCTCGTCACCGGGCCCACCGGATCCGGCAAAACCACGACGCTCTACAGTTCGCTGATCGAGATCAACGCTCCGGACGTCAAGATCATCACGACCGAGGACCCGGTCGAATACCAGTTGGAGGGGATCAACCAGATTCAGGTGCATCCCAAGATCGGCCTGACCTTCGGGCATTCGCTGCGCAGCATTCTGCGTCACGACCCGGATGTGATCCTGGTGGGCGAAATCCGAGACCTGGAAACGGCCGAGAACGCGATTCAGGCTTCGCTGACGGGCCACCTTGTGTTCAGCACGCTGCACACGAACGATGCCTCGGGCGCTTACACCCGCATGGTGGACATGGGTGTTGAGCCGTTTCTGGTGGCCAGCACGGTCGAAGCCGTAATGGCTCAGCGACTCGTGCGGCGTCTCTGCAAGCACTGTAAGGTCGTGTCGAACGTCACACGTGAAGATCTGCCGAGGGACTTCCCGTGGGAACAGCTTGAAGGCCGTCCGATATACGAGGCGGTCGGTTGCCGTCAGTGTCGCAAGACGGGTTACAGCGGCCGGCTCGGCATTTTTGAATTGCTCGTCACGACCGAGGAGGTGCGGCAGTTGGCCCATGACCGGGCGAGCACCTGGAAGATCAAAGAGGCGGCGGTCCGGGGCGGAATGAAGACGCTCCGAGATGACGGCTGGCTCAAAGTCATGAACGGTTCCACCAGTATCGACGAAGTGGTTCGGGCGACAAAAGGCGATGTGCAAGTCGCCTTGAACAAGCCTTCTGTCTATCATGGAGAGGACGTTACGGAGGAGGATCGCGAAGGCGGCGATGCGCGGGTCGCCCCAAAAGCGCACGTCTCCCTGTAGCCGCGTTCGTTCCCTTGTATTTGGCTGTGACGGGACTTTGAGCGTGCCCGCGACTGCAGCCGGTCATATCTGGCCCAATCCGAATTCCCATGCCCGATTTTGTTTACACAGCACGAGATTCTCGCGGGCAGCGAGTGACTGGCAACGTGACTGCGGCCAGCGAACGGGAAGTGCTTACGATACTTTCCGGCCAGTCGCTGTTCCCGGTCGACGTATCGCTGGACAAGCAGGCGCAGACCGCCAAGTCCACGAGCCGCGTGCGCGGGCAGCAGATGGCCGTGACGTACAGCCAGCTTGCGTCACTGATGCGCAGCGGCGTGCCTCTGTTGCGTTCGCTGGCCGTGCTTCGCGATCAGTGCTCGCATCGAACGCTCAAGGAAGTCCTCAAAGACGTGCACCGTCGTGTTGAAGACGGCACTTCGCTGGCCGAGGCCATGGCCCGCTATCCTCGCGTATTCAGCGAGTTGGCGGTTCAGATGGTCAGAGCCGGCGGGGAAGGCGGGTTCCTGGAAGAAGCACTCGACCGCGTCGCGCAATTCACGGAACAAAGCGAGGACCTGAAGAGCCGCACCGTCGGCGCGCTGGCCTACCCGGTCTTCCTCTCGGTCGTCGGCACGCTGGTGGTTACGGTCTTGATCGTCTTCTTCGTGCCGAGATTCGCCACGATCTTCGACAGCCTGCGCACCCGCGGCGAACTGCCTGCGATCACCGACTGGCTGCTCGCCTTCAGCTCATTGCTGCAGAAATGGGGCCTGGTCTTCCTGGCGGCCGTGGCGTTCCTCATCTTTCTTCTGAGAACCCAGTTGAAAAGCGATCGGGGAAGATTCACCGCGGATCTGGTCAAAATTCGGATCCCGATGCTGGGCGGCATTTTTCTGAATCTGGCCGTGGCCCGCTTCTGCCGCGTGCTGGGCACCATGCTCCGCAACGGCGTTTCGATCCTGAAGTCACTCGACGTCAGCCGGGATGCGGCGGGAAATCGGGTCTTGTCCGAAGCGATCGGACGTGCGTCGCAGAACATCTCGTCCGGCCAGACTCTGTCCGGTCCGCTGGCGGCGTCCGGGCACTTTCCGATCACGGTCTGCGAGATGATCTCGGTTGCCGAAGAATCCAACACGCTGGACTCGGTGCTGGTCGAAATCGCGGACGGACTCGAGCGGCGGACCCAGCGGCGGCTCGACCTCATGGTCCGGCTCATCGAACCCATCCTGCTGCTCATACTGGCGGCCATCGTCCTCATGGTCGTGATGGCGCTGCTGATGCCCGTTATCAAGATGAGCGCCACGGTCTAAACGATACGAAAATTCTGGTCGAACATTTTCCGGAAAATCCCAACGGATAGGAGAACGGTAATGAAACGTCGAACGGGCCGTCGCGGCGGCTTCACGCTGCTCGAGGTTCTGCTGGTCCTGGCGATCCTCGTCATCATGGGATCGACCGTCACGTATTACTTCATCGGCGCTCAGCAGAAAGCGTACGCGAAGCAGGCGGCCAATCAGATCAGCATGATCGAGAACATGCTCACGGCCTATCACATGGACGTCGGCGCTTATCCTCAGTCGTCGCAGGGACTGGCCGCGCTCCGCTCGGCGCCGCCGGAATTGGCCAGCACCAACAAGTGGCAGGGGCCGTATGCCCAGAAGGACATTCCCCTGGATCCCTGGGGCAACCCGTACCAGTACGAACTGGCTGGCGCTGAACAGGTCAAGATCTGGTCGTGGGGACCCGATCAGCAGAACGGCACGCAGGATGACATCGCCAATACGCAATAGCGTGTTTGCGACGGTCGGAGCTTGAACATGCGGACCTACGGGCGATGCATATCGCGATGGGGCTGCCGTGCCGCGCTGCGGCCGTCGGCCCCGGCGGCTCTTCCCGAGAATCGCAGGCTTGCGATCGGGGCTGCCCGTCCCGCGTTCACTCTGCTGGAAGTGCTGCTGGTCCTGGCCCTGCTTGCCGCAGTGGCGGCCATGGCGGCCCCCGCGCTGCGCAATACACTGGAAGCACAGCGTCTGCGCAGCGCCGGCGAAGAACTCCGGGCGCAATTCGCCAAGACTCGCGTTCGGGCGATGGAGGCCGGCAGGACTTTCACGTTCCGCTACCAGCCCTCTGGCAGCAACTTCCTGATTACCGCATGGTCCAGCGACGAGGATCTTATTGAGTCTTCGGCGCTGACCGTCAACGGGGTGCCGCTGGACCCATCCAGCCAGACTCAGAACGCCGCGCCGGGCGACCCGCTGTCCAACCAGGGCGAGACCCGCCAGTTGCCCGAAGGCATTTTCTTCGGCGCGGGCGAAGCTGCCGCGGACATGCGAGGACAATTGCTGACTGAGCAGCAGATCAACGAAGGGGCCATCGATACTCAATGGTCGTCCCCCATCTTCTTCTATCCCGACGGCACGGCGTCCACATCAAGGCTCTCGCTGGTTAACCAACGGCAGCAGATGCTGACCGTCGCGATGCGGGGGCTCACCGGCGTGATCGAAATCAGTGACCTGCAAGTCGCCGAGGAGCAGCCATGATGGCCCAGATCACGCGGAGCTGCGGCACGGTTCGTCGCGCAGGCTTGTCGCTGCTGGAGGTCATGTTGTCGCTGGCGATTCTCGGCGGCGCACTGGCAGTCATCGGCGAACTGACTCGCCTCGGCTCGCGCAGTGCCGAGATTGCCCGCGACGAGACCATCGCTCAGCGGCTGTGCGAAAACAAGCTGGCGGAAATCGCGGCGGGACTTGTTTTCCCCACCGCCGTCACCATGGCGCCGGTCGAAGAACTGGAAGATCAGAACGAGTGGCTTTACACGATAGAAATCCAGCAATTGCAGCAGACCGGCCTGATCGGCGTCTGGGTAACCGTGCAGCAGAATGCCGACACGATCAGCCGGCCCGTAACGTTCACGCTCGTCCGATGGATGATTGACCCGCAGTCCAGCACAACCACGACGGACGAGTCTGCGTCGGGCGCTACGGGATCGACCTCGAGCACCTCGAGTGGCTCGACCGGCAGCTCGGCTGCTACCGGAGGTTCATGATGGGACGATCCGGCAACTGCAGATCCAATCCACCAGGGTCTCAGCGCCCCGGGCGGCGACGCCGCCCTTCTTTGGCGTTCACCCTGCTGGAACTGATGCTCGCCCTCTCGCTCACGGCGGTCGTGCTCATCACGGTGAACATGGCGGTCAGCCTGAATCTGAGGCTGTTCGAGTCTCGGAGAAGCTACCTGGAAGAATCGCAGCTGGCGCGCGAAGTTCTGCGTCTTGTTGCCGACGATATCCGCGGCGCGGTTGCGCCCCATGAGCAGGACGTGTCGAGCGTCATGCAGCTTCTCAGCTCCAGCTTGGGCGGCAGTAGCGCGGCGGGCGGCAGTTCGTCGGGCACCGGCACGGGAACGGGTGCCGGCACGGGAACGGGCACAGGAACAGGTACCGGAACGGGCGGCCAGCAGGGCACCGGTCAACAAGGCGGCACAGGGGACAGCGGCCAGCAGGGAGGCACCGGCAGCCAGGATTCTGGCGCCGATTCGATGGACGACGCGGCCGAATTGCTGGGCGAATCGGACACGTCTTCGAACACCGAGAGTCTCAGTTCTGCCGTGTCGGTACCCGCCACGCCCGGCATTTACGGCAATCAATACGAGCTGCAGATCGACGTCAGCCGACTGCCGCGCCAGGATCAGTTCTTCCCCGACGTCAGCGAAAATGCGGTCACGTCGATCGTGGATATCCCGAGCGATGTGAAAACGGTCACATATTACGTCATGAATGCCGACAGCACGGCCGTAACCGACAAACCGACGATTTCCGCCGCGGATCTGTCGCAGGCCAGCAATCTGAATGTCGTCGGTCGTGGACTGGTGCGGCGTCAACTGGATCGCTGCGTCACCGAATGGGCCGTGAACAACGGCAATGCCGCCACGCTGGCCACCGAGGGCGAAGTGATCGCGCCGGAGGCCATCAGCATCGAGTTCATGTATTTCGATGGAACGGATTGGCTCACGGAATGGGACAGCGAGTCCCAGGGCGGTCTGCCGATTGCGATTCAGATCATCCTCGGTTTCGGCGATATCGCCAACCTTCGCGACACGACATCTCAGACGATCACGGCCTCGGCCGGCGGCATGCAGAACATTCGGTACTACCGCACAATCGTCAGCGTGCCGGCGGCGCAGAATCAACAGCAGAGTTCGACGGATGCGACCGGAACGGAATCGACGGATACGTCGTCCTCGGGCTCCAGCGGGACAGGCTCCAGCGGGACAGGAGCAACTGGGTCATGACCAGAGATCCGCTTTGTCCACACAGAGTTCGGCGTCCGGCGCAAGCCGCCACAACCCGGCGGCGGGGCGTTGTGCTGCTGATCGTCATGGTCGTCGTCGTCGCGTTGTCGTTGTCGGCTTACACTTTCAGCGAATTGATGCTGGCCAATCGGCATGGGGCCAAGGTCAATGGCAAGCGGATCCAGACTCGGTATTTCGTCGAGTCGGGAGTGTCGGCCATTGAGAACTTCCTGAAACAGGACCTGGCAACTCAGACGGAATTCGGCGGGCATTTCAACAATCCCCAGTACTTTCAATTGCAGACGGTATTGGCCGACACGGACCTGAAGTCCCGGGGCGGCTTCACCGTGATCGCCCCCGTGTTCGACAACACGGGCAACGCTGTCGGCGTGCGATACGGCCTGCAGGATGAATCGGGGCGACTGAATTTGAATCTGCTGTCGGAACTCGATTCCGTGATGTCCACGATGAGTGGTGCGAGCAGCGAGATCGCCGCTGCGACGGGCGGCAGTTCAGCGGGCGGTTCTTCGACCGGCGGCTCATCCACCGGGGGAAGTTTTTCCGGCGGAGGCTCGACCGGCGGCAGCGGTTCTTCGGGATCGTCGTCGAGCACGTCGGCCGGTGAGGACAGTGGATCGACGTCGGTCGGACGCGATCTGTTGATGGGACTGCCCGGCATGACCGAAGACGTGGCCGATGCGATTCTCGACTGGATGGACGCGGATGACGAACCCCGTGACTACGGTGCGGAACGGGATTATTACGCTTCGCTGAATACCCCGTATGCGCCGCGCAACGCGCCTCTGCAGACGGTGGAAGAGCTGCTGCTCGTCCGCGGCGTCACTCCGCAGATGCTGTTCGGGCTGGATACGAATCGCAACGGTCTGGTGGACCAACACGAGTTGACTGCGTCGGGCAATATGGCCAACTCCGGCACCGCGGCGGGCGCAATGACGGCGAGGGCATCTGCCACGGCGACCTCTTCCAATGCGCAATCGGGAAACATCCCGGGCCTGTCTTCCAGCGGAATTCCGCTGCGAGGCTGGGCCGACTATCTGACTCTGTACAGCGCGGAGAAGAACGTGCGTTCCGACGGTTCGGCCCGCATCAATCTCAATCAGGACGATCTGCAGACGCTGCACGATCAATTGGTGGAGGTGTTTTCGGAGGAGTGGGCCGATTTCATATGTGCCTACAGGCTGTACGGTCCGGCCGCATCCAGCGACACAACCCAGGCCGAGGCGGCTTCGGACCTGGACCTCGATTTGACTCAGCAGGCGAAGACGAAGATCAACCAGGTCCTCGACCTGATCGACGCGAAGGTCACGATGGCCCAGGCGGGAGGCCAAAGCGGGGCTCAGTCGGGAGGCTCCCAGCAGGGGGGCCAGAACAACCAGTCGCGGACGATTGCCTCCCCGTTTACCGGTGAAGTGCTGGCGATGGGAACGTATCTGCCCTCGCTGATGGACGCCTGTACCGCGGTGGATGCTCAGGTCATACCGGGTCGAATCAACATCAACGTGGCACCGCGCGAGATCCTGCTGGGAATCCCCGGCATGAGCGAGGAAATCGCGGATCAGATCATCTCGTCGCGCGAGGACCAGACTTCCACCGCCACAACCGGCACAATCGGCGGGACCTCGACGAACAACGGCACCACCTCGAGCAATTCGGCGCACGACAGCGAAACCTGGATCCTGAGCGAGGGAATCGTGACGCTGGACGAGATGAAATCGCTGATGCCTTACGTCTGCGGACGCGGGAGCGTCTTTCGGGCCCAGATCGTCGGATATTTCCAGGGTGGGGGGCCCGCGTCCCGAAGCGAAGTGATCTTTGATGCTACCGGGACGGAGCCCCTCGTATTATTCTGGAGAGATATGAGCCACCTGGGGCGAGGGTTTTCCCTGGAAACGCTGGGAATTGACCTGATGCAGCCGATGTGATTCGCGATCCGGCTGTTTGCGTTGGTGGCCCGCACGCCATGGGCGGAATCATCTCCGCCGAGTATCCGAGGTTGAACATGCCGCAATTGTTGGCGTTGGAATGGGACGCCCGCGAGGCTCGCGTTGCCGTGGGCCGCACGCGGGGCCGCGAGGTTGTTGTCGAGCACGCATTCGCCGTGGACCTGTTGCCTCGCGACGGGGCGCAGGACGTGGCGGACGTGAACGTCGGCGAGCGGATTGCGTCAGCCCTGGCGGCTCGCTCGATCGGCCGCTGCGACACGCTCGTGGCGGTCGGCCGCACGAACATTGAATTGCGGCGTCTGAGCATTCCGCCGGCGCCGCCCGATGAACTGCCCGACATGGTCCGCTTCCAGGCGTTGCGGCAATTCACGGGCATCGGCGACGACTGGCCGCTGGATTTCGTACCGCTGGAATCGTCGGAGCCGGACACGCTGAACGTCCTGGCCGCCGCCATTTCTCCCGAAATCGTCGAGCAGATCCGCAGCACCTGCCACGGCGCGGAACTCGTTCCCCGACACCTCGTACTGCGTCCCTTTGCCGCTGCATCGCTGCTGCGTCGCCGGCGCGAGCGGGCTCTGGCCCCCTGTCACCTGATGGTGGATCTGCTGGCGGAAGAAGCCGACCTCACGGTACTCGTTGATCAGCAGGTGGCGCTGGTCCGCACCGTGCGTGTACCGCCGGCCGACGCAAGCGGCACTTCGACGCG
>CAIPEB010000164.1 GCA_903863885.1 uncultured Planctomycetaceae bacterium
CGAAATCATCAACAAACGCGTCGCGGTCGTCGGGATGGTGGCAATTGAGGCACCGCGAATTGATTCCGTGCTGCAACTGGATTTCGAGATGTTGCACGCGGACGTGTTGTCCTTCCGGCGACTTGGGAATGATGCGATGACAGTCGCTGCATCGGTAGGAGTAGACGGCAAGGCGGTATTCGGGGGAGTTTTTTGCCTTGCGCACGGGCGTGTTGTCCGTGACCCAGTCGGGGAGTCGGGTGGAGGGAGTCGCCGGATTGCGAAACGGCAACGGCTGCAGTGCGAACAAGGCCGCTGCCGCCGCGAAGATGAGGGGTATCCAGTACCCGGCAATTCCGCGACCAGTGAAACCAGACCCTCGTGCCCCGCCGCTCATTCGCACCTCGCTCCGCGTGATGGCTCGATGTCCGATGTTCTTCCTCTGACACTTATCATACAGCGTCCGAGGTCGTTCACATTGATCCAGATCAACTCTCAGCGGGAGCGGTTCATTTTTCGAGCGCCGATGGTATTCTCAACAAGCGACGCCATTCTCGATTCTCAGGGACTTCCCCCCAGGTGTGGTGGTGCTGAGTGGGCCCGCGAAACACATCTCCCATGCGGCAAATGCGTTAAAAGCGGTAAATGATTCATCTGGAAGTAGTATGCATGGGGGGGCTTGCCCATTGGGTTGCGGCGGAGTGGATGCTAATATGGCAACTCTAAGCTCTTGTCGGTCAGGGGGCATTATTCATGTGCATTGTTGAGGCTCGCGGAGTTACGAAGACCTACGGCAGCGGCGAGACGTGCGTCGAAGCCGTGCGAGGGGTCGATCTCCAGGTGAAAAAGGGAGAGTTCCTCGCGATCATGGGTCGATCCGGCTCCGGCAAGAGTACGCTTCTGTCGATTCTCGGCGGCATAGAAACTCCGTCGACGGGCAACGTGTTGCTGGAGGGAATTGACCTCGCGTCACTGCGTGACGATGCGAGGACGATGATGCGACGGCGGAGGATCGGGTTTGTTTTTCAGTTGTTCAATCTGGTTCCCATTCTCACTGCGCTCGAGAATGTGGCCTTGCCGCTGGAACTCGACGGAGTATCGACGCACACGGCTCGTGAGCGTGCTTCGGCGATGCTTGACGTGGTGAATTTGTCGGCGCGCAAGAATCACATGCCGGGGATGATGTCGGGTGGCGAGCAGCAGCGGGTGGCGGTTGCGCGGGCGCTGGTGATTGGTCCGGCGATTGTGCTGGCGGACGAGCCGACCGGCAATCTGGACAGCGCCAACGGCGAGCGGCTGATGACTCTGTTTCGTCGGCTGGTGGATGAAGAGCAGCAGACGTTGGTGATGGTCACTCACGATTCGGCGGTGGCGGATCAGGCGGACCGGGTCGTGCATCTGCGGGACGGGTTGGTCTTGGACGGCCACTTTCACGCAGCGGGCGATCACAAGAGCGATCAGCGATAGGCTGGGGAGTTGCGATGGCACTGTGGAGATTCGCGTACCGGCACGCGGCAACTCGGCCTGGGCGATCGGCGTTGGCATTGCTGAGCATTGTCATTGCGGTGGCTGCCGTTTCATCGGTGGCCATTGCCGTTTCGACGACCCGCACGGCCTATCGCGAGATGTTCAATACGCTGAGCGGTCCGGCGGGTCTGGAGATATCCGCGGAGGGCGGCGGCGGCTTCGACGCAAAAGTGCTGGATGATGTCAAGCAGATTCCCGGCGTGAAAATGGCTGTGCCGGTGCTGCAGAGACCGAGCATCATGTACGTGAAGAACCGTCGCGTGCAGACGCTGGTGCTCGGCGTTGATCCCAAGCAGTATCGGAATTTCCGCGGCTATTCGATACGCAGCGGACGCGACCTCGACGGTGGCAGCGGCATGCTTATCGAGAGCCAGTTCGCGGATCGCATGGGGCTTCGTGACGGCAGCGAAGTGCGGTTGTTGACGCGGCGCGGGCTGAAATCCACGTCGGTCGTCGGGTTATTTGCTCTCGAAGGTACCGGAGCGCTCCGCGCAGGAGGCATGGTGTTCCTGCCGCTCGAGCAGGCTCAGCTTCTTTTTGCGGCACGCGACAAACTCGACGCGAT
Organism: uncultured Planctomycetaceae bacterium; assembly: GCA_903863885.1. Classification (GTDB taxonomy): domain Bacteria; phylum Planctomycetota; class Planctomycetia; order Pirellulales; family Pirellulaceae; genus CAIPEB01. The sequence goes on from CAIPEB010000164.1 coordinate 2,072, forward strand.
TCAGATCGTCCTGGCTCAGGACGCGAAGTCCGAAGAAGTTCAGAAACTGGTCCAGTCGCGCCTGCCGTCCGGACTGGCCGTGCAGCCCCCCGCGACGCACACACGCCTCGCCGAGGAAACGCTCGCCGCGAGCGAGCAGGGGCTGCTGCTGGCCAGCGAGTTCTCGCTGTTGCTGGCCACTTTCATCATCCTGAACACGTTCCTGATGAACGTCGGTGAACGCAGGCGGACCCTCGCCATTCTGCGGGCGATCGGCGCGACCCGTTCGCAGATCGGCAAGCTGTTGTTTACCGAGTCGCTGGTGCTGGGGGTTCTCGGCACGTTCCTCGGGTTGCTGGTCGGGATCGGCGGCGCGTACCTGTTGACCACGACGCTGGACAAGATCCTGATGGCTTCGCTGCCGCCCATGGTGGTGACCGCGAAACCGCTGATCATCGCGGCCCTCTGCGGGCTGGGCGTGTCCATGGTGGGTGCGGCTTTCCCCGCCTACCGCGCGACGCAGCTGTCTCCGCGCGAGAGCATGGCCGGTGCCAGCCGGGAAGAAGCCGAAAGAGCTCCCCGCAAGACGTTGATCTGGGGCATTCTGATTGCAGTGATCAGCACCGGTTGCCTGCTGGCCTGCATCAACGGCCTGCTGCCCGTGGAGTTGGCGGTCACAGCGGCCGCCGCACTGCTGGTGGGAATCGTTTTGCTGACGGTCGTGGTGCTGGGACAATTGTCCCGCTCGGTCGTGTGGTGCCTGTCACCGGTGCTCAAGGTCGAGGCGCGGCTGGCTCAGCGCCAGTTGATGCGGCATCGCCTGCGTTCGACCCTGACGATCGGCGTGTTGTTTCTCGGCAGCGCAACGGGTGTGGGGCTGGCCTCGGCCATCCTCGACAACGTGCGCGACCTGAGGAACTGGTACGAGCGCGCAATCGTCGGTGATTTCTTTGTGCGGGCCATGATGCCCGACATGGCGACCGGCATGTCGGCCGATCTGCCGGAGGCCATGGGCCGCGAAATCCGCGAAGTGCCGGGCATCGCGTCGCTCGACACGTTCCGCCTGGTGCGAGCCCGATCGGACGGGCTGACCGTGATTGTCGTCACCCGGGGTTTCAACACGGGCAACAAATTCTTCTTCGACCTCAAGCAGGGGGACGCGGGCACCATCCGCGAGAAACTCTACAACGGCGAAGTGGTGATCGGGTCGGTGCTCGCGCAACGCTCGGGCCGCAAACTCGGCGACACGATCAGCCTCGAAACGCTGCAAGGCCCGAAAGAACTCAAGATCGCGGGGATCACCAATGAGTATCTCGTCGGAGGGTTGACCCTGTACATGGAGCGCGGCCTGGCCGAAAAACTGCTGCATGTCGAAGGCGTGGACGCCTACATCATTCAGGCGGACCCGCAGCGTCTGGCCGAAGTAGAAAACCGTTTGCTCGACCTCTGCAATAAACACGGTGTATTGCTCCACTCGTTCGCCGATATCCGGCGATTGATCGAAGGCATGGTCGCCGGCGTGGACGGCTGTCTGTGGGGTATTCTCGCGCTCGGGTTCATCGTCGCCTCGTTCGGCGTGGTGAACACTCTGACGATGAACGTCCTCGAACAGACCCGGGAATTGGGACTCCTGCGTATTGTGGCCATGACTCGGTGGCAGGTTCGCAGGACCATCTTTTCCCAGGCGCTGATCATCGGCATCATCGGAGTCTTTCCCGGATTGGCTGCCGGCGTGGGCGTGGCCTACCTGATCAGCCTCGCGACCGCACCCGTCATCGGGCATGCCATCGAATTCGGGCACCATCCGCTGATGCTCATCTGCTGCGGGCTGGGCGGCATGGCTATCGTTATCATCAGCGCCATTTTCCCCATCGAACGCGCCGCACGGCTCGACGTCGCCAAAGCGCTGCAATACGAATGATCCCGTCGGCGTGGTAGAAATTACCGTTCTTCGGCCGATGTGCGCGCCCATGCATCGGCAAGCGAATCACGCGGGAGAGCTTGCGATGAACACGATGATCGCGGTGCTGTGTGCCATGTGTGCGTTCGCAGCGGCAGATGATGCGCCCCTGCATCCACGCGTATGCGTGACCGCGGCCGATGTGAAACGGATCCGCCAGGGGATTGAAACGAACGCGGAGTTTCGACAGCACATCGAGGAACTGACTGCCACGTCGCAGGCGACCGGAATCTCCGACCTCCCTCGGTTGGAACGGGGTTGGTGGGATCAGGACCGCGGCAAGCCCTGGGCCGACACCTATCCGCAGATCTTCCACCACACGTGGATCGTTCCCGAGAAATGGGCCCAACTGGCGCGCGACTGCGCCTGGTGCGGTCTGCTTCAACCCGAGTCCCGACTCGCCGCAAAATCGCGCGAAGTGCTGCTCAAGCTATCGGACTACACGTTCGAGTTCGAGCACTTCGACGTGGGAATGAACTATACGGTCTGGATGCTTGACGCACTGGAGTGCTACGACCTCCAGCACGGTTCTTTCTCCGCGGACGAACGGCGGCGGATCGATGCCTTCGTGGATCGGTATCTGGCGGCCGTGAAAAAAAACGATGCGTACTGGGTCGAGCATGAACCCGGAGGTGCAATCAACAACCACTACGCGTGGCACAAACTGGGCATACTCGCCGTCGGCCTGTTCTACTCGAAAACCGAACTGGTCATCGAAGCGCTGGACGGCCCGAAGGGAATCGAATTTCTCATCCGGTACGGTTTCACCGATGACGGTTTGTGGATGGAGGGCTCGATACCCTACCAATTCGCCGCAACGATCCCGTTGGTTCGGGCAGCCGAACTGCTCAAGAACGCCGGTCACGCCCGGGATCTTTACGTCCGGGACACCGGCGATGGCCGGACCGTGAAGGATGCCTACGACGCGCTGCTGCCGTTGCTGATGCCGGACCGGACACTGCCCACGATCGGCGATTGCTACGGCAGGCGTCCGCAGGTTGGACTGCAGTCCGACTGGGAGGTGCTGTGCCGCAGGTTCGGTGATCCGCAATACGCGTGGCTGTTGTCCGCCCTGCCCCGGCGGTCGCCCGATGCGGTCTTTGTCGGGCCGGCCAGCCTGCCTGCGGCACCACCGCCGGTGCAGACTTCGAGGCTCTGGCCCGAACACGGCTATGCGGCACTTCGGTCTCAGGAAGGGACGGACTACTGGACCGGACGCGGGTGGAGCCTGTTTGCCACGTACTCGTCCAGTCCCGTGCACCAGAACTTCGACAAGCTCTCATTCATTCTCTATGCAGACTCGCATTTGTGGCTGCCTGATTGCGAAGCCGTGCCCAGCGAAGAACACTCGTTCTCGTCGGCAATCCAGCGTGAACTGAATCGCCAGACTCTGTGCCACAATACGCTGCTTGTTGATCAACGCAGCCAGCGGCATCCGCAGCGGCCGCTGCAATTGGTCGAGTTTCAGGCCCTGCGCGATGTGAAACGCGTGACGATGGCGGATCTGGAAGAGCAGTTGTACCCGGGCGTCACCCAGATGCGCACTTGCATCGTGCGGCCGGAATACGTGCTGGATTTCTTTCAGGTCGCTGCCCGGGAGCCCCGCGACCTCGCCTGGATGGCTCATGTGGACGGACAATCGGAGCGGAACCGCGACACGGCGCCGGGCGAGAAGCTGGTCTTTCCGACGGGATCGCCGTGGAAGTACCTGAAATCACCGGAGCGGATTGCGCGGACGGACCGCTACGGCGAGACTTTCCGCAAAGGCAACAGCAACTTGCGCATCGATGTTCTGTCCAGTCAATCGCAAGACGTAGTTCGCTGCGGCTTTCCGCAAAGCGATCGCGAAGGGGCGCCGGAGACGGAAATGCGTATGCTGCAATCCAACGCTGCGCAGGCCTGGTATGCGGCCGTTTATCGCAAAGCCGACGATGCGGCACTTCCGCTGGAATGCGCCGTGACTGCGGGGGAACTCGGAAACTGGACTGTGGCGATTCAGTTTCCGGGACGCCGATTCGTGCATCGCGTGCCAAAACTGACTCCGCCGGCAAGCACCGAAAAACGAGCGTCCGGCCCGGTCCAGCCGAAGTGAACCGCGGTCCGGATCATCTCTGGAAAATTGAAGTCCGGACAATCCGGATTCACGCGGCGTCCGCATATTGAACACGTTTCGCGATCGTGGTCTAGTGGTGCCATGCCGGTTTGGAAACGAGTTGATCGTGCCGGTTGCGTTCGCCCCTTCCCCGCTGGAGTCTTACGGTATGATTTGGACTTTCACGACAATCGGGTCCTGCGTTCTCGTGCTCGCTCTGTTGACGGCTTTTCTTCTTGCTTACCTGGTGCAGCAGCAGAAGAGTGCGAAGCAAGCCGGTGTCTGGTGTGCGTCCGGAATCGCTGGCTTTCTGCTCGGCATTGCGTGCTGCGTGGCGACCGTATCCACGATGGGCTACACCGTCGGCAAGCCGGACGACATGACCCAGCAGATGATCGGTGTGATCGCCCCGCCCTCGGATCCCGGTCCCCCCGTCATGCCGACGTTCGGTCCGATGGCCAAGGGCGGTGCCGGCGGTGGTGTGGTCGGCGGTATGGGCGGCGGAGGCGGGATGATGGGCGGCATGGGGGGATTTCGTCCCTCCCCGTCGCGCGAACTGGCGACTCTGGTCCGCAAGATCGAACTTCTATCAGGCGATGTCTCGTTGAATCTCTCCGCCGAACAGACGGCGAAGATCGTAGCGATTCTGGACGGCATCGAGACAGCGGCAGAACTGAGCGACGCAGACGCCACGGCGAAACGTGACGCCCTGCTGGCCGTGCTCGACGACACTCAGAAGGCCAAGCAGGAAGCGATCGGTTTGCCGCGCCGACCCGGCGGGCCGGGCGGTCCTGGAGGTCCTGGCGGACCCGGTGGTGGCGCTCCTGGTGGACCGATGGGCGCTCCTGGCGGACCCGGTGGTGCTCCTGGTGGACCGATGGGCGCTCCTCCAACCGGCAGTCCGAATCCGATGGGCGGTGCCATGGGCATGGGGCCTGGCGGGCCCGGAGCACAGCCCGGCAATCCGTTCCAAAGCGAAGAGAACGGCGCATCGTTAAAGAAACTCCGCGAACGTTTCGGCGCCAAGGCGGAAGCCAAACCGGCAGAGACCCCGGAAGCGAAGCCGGAGGAGAAACCTCAAACGCCGCCGGAAGCGAAGCCGGAAGAAAAGCCGGCAGAGCAACCGAAACAACCCTGATCGTTCGCCGATCGAACCGGCTCAATCTCTGTGCCGACGCAGAACGCGATCGTGGCGCTCTGCGTCGGGCACTTTTCACGTGTCGTTCCGGCCGCGGTTCCTGCTTTCATTCGCGGAGATTTCACCGTGAGATACCATCGAATTCGAGCGTTCGTTTGCGTTCTGGCCTGCCTTGCAATGGTCGCGACGCATGGCTGGTCTGCCGATATCTATGTGTCTCTCGATGGAATGGATACGTGGTCCGGGACGCAGGCCGCGCCGAATGCTGATCGCACGGATGGCCCCTTCCGGACTCTGCAGCGCGCCCGCGACGAATTGCGGAAGCGGAATGCCGCGAACGCAACGCAGCGCCGCAATTTTGTGGTCGAAATCGCGGGAGGCACGTACGAGTTCACTGAAACTCTGACGTTTGGCCAGGAGGATTCCGGAGCTGAGGGAGCGGAGATCGTTTATCAGGCGCGCGAGGGACAGCAAGTTCGTTTGTGCGGCGGGAGGATTGTGAGGGGATTCAACGCGGTGGCGGATGAGGCCGTTCGATCGCGGCTTGACCCTTCGGCGTTGAACAACGTCGTGCAGGCCGACTTGAAGGCACTTGGCGTCAGAGATTTCGGCGAAATGGGCGGCGGTTTTGGTCTGGGCGGCGGACCGGGGCTCGAACTGTTCTTCAGTGACAGACCGATGACGCTGGCTCGCTGGCCGAATGACGGATTCATCAAGATCACGGAGGTGCTCGGGGCGACGCCTGTGGACGTGCGCGGCACCAAAGGCTGCAAGGAAGCCAACTTTGTTTACGAAGGAGATCGGCCGCGTCGCTGGGTCGGCGAGAAGAACGCCTGGGTGCTCGGTTACTGGTTCTGGGATTGGGCCGAGCAGCGCCAGCGGGTCGCATCGATCGATCCGGAAAAACACTCGTTGACTCTGGCCGAGCCTTACCACGGGTACGGCTATCGCAAAGGGCAGTGGTTTTACGGATTCAACATCCTCGCCGAATTGGACTCGCCGGGCGAATGGTATCTCGATCGCGAGACGGGCATTCTCTATTTCTGGCCGCCGAGTCCGATCGACGGTGGGCAGGCAGTTGTCTCTGAGCTTGCCACGCTGGTCTCGATGAAGGACGTGTCGCACGTGACGCTTCGCGGGCTGGTGTTCGAAGCCGCTCGAGGGACTGCGCTGATCGTGGAGAATGGCGAAGGCAATCAGATCGTGGACTGTCTCTTCCGCAACGTCGGAAGTTCGGCGGTCAGTATCTCGGGTGGTTCGCACCACTCGGTCGTCAACTGCGAGATCACGGGCACGGGCGACGGCGGGATCAGCATGTACGGCGGCGACCGGGCGCGGTTGTCGCCGTCGGGCCACGTCGCCAGGAACAACCATATCCATCACTGGAGTCGCTGGAATCGTATGTACCGTCCCGCGATCATGATGGGTGGTGTCGGGCAAGTTGCCTCGCACAACCTGATCGAACACTCGCCGCACATGGCGATCGGGTTCGGGGGGAACGACCATGTGATCGAATTCAACGAAATCCACGACGTATGCACGGAGTCGAACGATGCGGGGGCGATCTACGCCGGCCGTGACTGGACGCAGCGGGGCACGGCGGTGCGATACAATTACCTGCACGACATCACCGGTTTCGAGCAGCGAGGGTGCGTCGGCGTGTATCTCGACGACATGTACTGCGGTACGAAGATCACGGGCAACCTGTTCCGGAACGTGACCATGGCCGCGTTCATCGGCGGCGGCCGCGATAACATCGTGGACAACAATATCTTCGTGGACTGCAAACCGGCACTGCACATCGACGCACGGGCCCTGGGCTGGGCGCACGACCACGCGGACGGCTGGATCGCGGAAGGCAAGGAAAAAGGAACACTATCGGGGACCCGTTTTCGCGATCCGCCTTACAGTGACCGCTACCCGGAACTTCCCGCGATCCTCGACAACGACCCGGCAGCGCCGCGCGGCAATGTTGTTTCCCGCAATATCTGTGTTGGCGGCAAGTGGGACGACGTCGAAGGGAAAGCGCGGCCCATGGTGCAATTCCGCGACAATTTCCTGGAAGGCGATCCGGGATTCGTCGACGCCGGGGCGGGGAACTACCAGCTTCGCGATGACTCGCCCGCGCTGAAACTCGGGTTCCAACGGATCCCGCTCGACCAGATCGGCCGCAAGTGAAATGCGGCGAGAGACGGTCGCCGGATGCCGGACACGTTGGTCAATGTGTCCGGTGTTCGTGAAATGGAACGCAGGGGAAAGGAAGTCCATGCTGCACTTCGTGACATTCCTGGGGCTATTGGTTGTCGGCTCCGAATCGCCTCAACCGGCAGCATCATCGGTGGATGGCGGGACGTCTGCGCCCATTCTAGTCGATTGGATACACGCGAACGACTTCTCGATGATCGGACTTCAGCCGGGCGTGTACAAGTATCACGTGCTGTGCGGATTCCGTCTGGCATTCAGTTACCTGGAATCGCGCGGGGCAGGCCGCGAGTACGTGTCCGAGGGGCCGCTGACGCTTGACCTGCTCAATAGACACAAGCTGCTGTTCATCAATCTCGTGTCCGCTGAACGCGAGCCGTTTCTCGTCTCGGAGATACAGGCGATCTGCGAATACGTGGCGGGAGGCGGTTCGCTGTTCGTGATTACGGACCACTCGAATGCCTACTTTCACGCACATCAGTTGAAGCCGCTCCTGACCGCACTGGACATCCGGTCGAGCACGGCCACCGCCTGTGACGAGGCGCCCAATACGCTCGGCGAGGGGCACGCCTGGATCACGGTGACTCGCTTCAAGGAGCATCCTGTCACAACCGGTCTTCGTTGCATCGCCCTGCAGACCGGCGGGTGCGTGGATGCTCGCGATGCGGTGGCGATGACGAGCGAGAGTTCGTGGGCGGACGAGTGGTCGGCTGGTATCTACGGCGACGGCAACGGCCCCGGGTTTCTTGGCGATCTGGAGCGGAATCCGGAGGAGGCTGCAGGGCCGTTGGGCGTTGTCCTGGCCAAAGACTATCAAAAGGGCCGGATTCTGATTGTGTCGGACCAGAACTTGTTCGCCGATCCCTTTCTGAATTACGCCGATAATTTCCGGCTGTGGTTGAACGGCATGGCGTGGTTGCTTCGAGACGATGCTTTGCGGCAACCCGATAACTCCTGACTAAGCCACCGCCTCTGGCGGTGAGAATTTACCAGGCTCTGCCGTGTGCGGCGTGGATATGAAAAGATCCTCCCTGGGGAAGGCCCCGTGGGGCCCGGGAGGACCGAAGATGAAAGACTGGCGTAGTCAAA
>CAIPEB010000165.1 GCA_903863885.1 uncultured Planctomycetaceae bacterium
ACAGTTCACGACGTGGATTGCCACTGTCACCAGCGCCTTCCTTTTTGGGCAGTCCACAACCGAAAGCTCCTCGCTAAGCGCCTCGGCCGGCACATCGGTCCCCTCGGCGCGCGGCCGAAGGGGATCGTTGGGGCCGGCGCGAGGGATGCGGGGGCGCGGCTATTCGCGAGCGCGGATGCCGCCAGTCGGCCGAGATACGGCTGAATGTCATTCTTCGGCAGGAAGGTCGCTTTGGAGGGCGTTCCGCACTTCGTCAAGTCCGGCCGACAACAACTCACGAGCCCGATTCTGCTGCTCGGGTTCCGGGAACACTTCGCCCAGTTTCTCCACCCTGCCCGTCAGCCGCTGGATAAGCCGCTGGACGTATGTCTCGACGGCATCGGTCGCCCTTGGCGGGTCTTCGCCGAGCACTTCACGGACGGCTGCGATGACTTGGGAACGCGTGGCCTTTTTGCAGTTCAGCGTGTCCAGCAGTCCTCCCAATTGTGACACAGGAACACGGCACAGCCACTCCAGTTTCAACAGATCCGTGGGTAGCCGCGTCAATAAATCGGACTCACTGAGTCCGAGGTCGTCGTGCCAGTTCCGGGCGATCTTCAAGTAGCGGCTCGCGACCCTTGGACTGATGCCGAGGGCCTTGAGCTGTTGGACCCAGGTTCTCTTGGCCAGCAAGCGGAGCGCCGACAAACGTGCCCCAATTCGAATATGGCAGGCCAAGACGTCACCCTCGTGCCGGTCGAGCTTCTGCTGCTCCTTGACAATTGCCTGGACAAGCTTCTTGATGCCGTTCAGGTCCTCGGCGCTCTGTTTGGTCTTCGCACTCATAGGAGACTCCTATTCCTCGTTGGTAGACTGGAGGTTGATCCCGAGATCCCGCGACCGCCGCTCGATGGCTTCGACCAGCGGGCTGAGCGTCTTCTCGACGGCCTCGTTGAACCGTTGGCGGATCTCGTTGAGATGGGTGTAGGTGACGATGGCAGCCCGGCCCGGAGATTGCCCCAGCAGGAACTTGCGGTAATGCTCCGGCATACCGGCGTTTTCCAGGCAGGTGGCAAACAGGTGTCGGAAGTCCTTAATGGTCGCCGAACGAGGCCAGCCCAGTGCGCGAGCGAGTTTTTTGAACTCGGCAACGATGTGGTCGTAGGTGATGCCGCCGGCGTCGTGCAAGACTCTGTCGCGGAGTCGACGGCGGTTCGCAGCAGTGGAAACCTTCGGGGCCGTGCAGCGATGACGGAATTCCTGCACCAAATCATCGAGCGACTTTCCGACCAAGAGCGGTTTTTCCATCCCGGTCATCGCCTCACGGCGCAGGTACAACAACCCAACGGTCGCGGACTGCAGGGGCGATTTGAGCAGGGCTGCGATGCACGGGCTCAACGGCAACTGCTTCTCTCGGCGACCTTTGGTTTGGTACGCGAGTTCCGGTAAGCACGGGACGCGCATCCAATCGCGATCAAGGTGTTCATGGACCAGGAAGCAAGGTTCCGCAGACCGAAGTCCGTAGATCATCAGCGGTGCAAAAAGACGAAGCTGGTAGGCATCGCAGGCGTTGATGAAATCCACGGCCATCGCCATCGTGATGTCGGGCTCGCCAAGGTGAACGGTAGCCGCGTTCCGGCCATTGCGACCATGGCGGAAGAACGGATTGCGAAACCCCTCGGGAATCAGTTTTCCGCGTTCGAGTTCGCTGGCCCAACAGTACATGGCCCGCACCACGTCCAGGACGTAATCCGGACGCCGCATGGGGCGCGACGGGCTATTGGCGCGGCCGTTCGTAGGGACCTGCACCGTATTGAGGTAGGCCATCAACGACAAGGCGAAGTCACGATTCGCGGAACTGATGTGGGGGAACTGGCGTTGGATCGCCGTTTGCTCCACAAAGCCCCTGTAGTGGTTCAATGCCGCGCCGTACCGCCGCACCGTTCGCGGATCGATTTCCCCGGCGTCGGCGCGATGATGCAGGTCGGCCAGAAACTGTTCCATGAGCGTTTGATGACCTGTCTTCCGCACACCCAGGCCGGAGGATCGAAAATGATCGAGCCGCTCGTCGATCTGGCGGGCTCGGGCGATGGCCGTGACCAAATCACCGTCGATCCGTTCGCTCAGGTTCCGCTTTGCCGCCTTGCGGACTGACCACTCCGAAGACAGCCCGATTGGTGGCCCACGTTCTGGACTCGCACAGCGATCGTGCCGAGCAACTCCTGCAATTCTGCCTGGTTACTCCGGATCGATGTCAGAGACTGTTTCATTTCCGATGTTCGCATCGCTTCCGGAATTGACTCCATGGCGTGGATTGCCGATTGGTAGTCGAACGCATCCAGGTGCTTGCGCGCTTCGGCGAAATGCTGGGCGGCGAATTCCACTTGCCGCTGTTTCTCGGCAGTAGTGCTTACGACGAACGTGCCTGCCCAGTTTTTTTGGTGGCGCAGACGCTCGTCGGTAACGACCGCAATCTCGTTGGCCAACGCGATTGCAGGATCGAACTGGAGGGCTTCAACTAGCCTCTCCGCATCCGATCGCCTGGCATCGATCTCACTTCTCATTGCGACCAGCAATTCCGACTGGTTAGCACCACACTCTCCACACACGACATCCCACACGGGAATACTCTGGTTGCACTTCAGACATGTGACTCGCAGGGCGGCAGCGCACTTCTTGCAGAACTTCCTCTGCAGGTCGTTCTGGGTCCGGCAGGATGGGCAGATCCCTTCTTCAAGTTCCACACTGATAGCGGTTGATACCGAAACGGGATTCGAATTCGACAGCGGGCTTCCGCGAAGTGCCGCCTTGAATTCTCGCGCCGTCTGAAATCGGTCTTCTTTCTTCGTCTTCAGCGCTTGCGCGAGCGTTGCTCGCAGTTGCTTCGGCACCGCATCCAGATCGATGACCCGTGGCGACTCTCCGGTGACCATCTGGTACAGCGTAGCGGCCAGACTCCAAAGGTCGCTGCGAGCGTCCGCCAGCGCCGTGTCCTTCCGCTGCTCGGGCGGCATGAAGTCGATTGTCCCGAGCACGGCTCCCGCCATCGTCATCCCAGAATCTGTTGAATCGGCCTTGGCCAAGCCAAAGTCGGTAAGCTTCGGGACACCGTCCTTCGTAAGCAGCACGTTCGCCGGTTTGATATCGCGATGGATGATGCCCGCGTCGTGCGCCTTGGCGAGACCGTCGCACAATTGACATACGAGGTCGACGGCTTCCTCGACCGGAACTACTCCACTACGACAGCGATCCAGCAGACTCCCGCCATCGACAAATTCCATGATCAGGAACGGACCGTCCTTGTCGCGGCCGTAGTCATAGATCTGCACGACATTCTGGTGGCTCAATGCGGCAATCGCCTTGGCCTCGGTCAGAAATCGGTTCACTGCAGTGCGGCTTCCCGTGGCATCGCCCCGGATCCGTTTAATCGCGACCTTCCGTTCCAGGCGTGTGTC
>CAIPEB010000166.1 GCA_903863885.1 uncultured Planctomycetaceae bacterium
AACACTGTTCAGCGTATCGCCGCGGCGCACGTCGTACGGCGCCTCGATCAGGTGCTCTTTCGAGTAGATGACCTTCGCGGCCAACGGATCGAGCACATCCAGCAGCCGCTGTCGATCTGCGGGCGAAAGGTCAGGGTTGCTGCATTGCAGCGAGAGCGTAAACAACGCCTGGTACCATTCACCGGCGTTGATTTTCGACTGAGCCGACTGCATCACGCGGTCAAACGAAGTTCGGTGGGAGGGGCCCGCATCGTCGGCCGAATCGCCTGCCGGCGCCGGGGCCGTCGGGACAGACCCTGCCGGGGAGTTCGGAGCAGCGTTGCCGGCGGACTCCGCTGAAGGCCTATTCTCGGGATTTGGTGCGGCGGGGGCCGCTTCTTCGGTGTACGAGGCGGGCTTTGCGGGCCAGGCGGAAGGGGCTGCTTCCGGCGCATCAGGCGGGGTCGATCCGGTTGCAGGTGGTTCGGCCGGTAATGCCGCAGTTGCATCCGCGTTCACGACCGACGCTGTTGGGGGCACGGTTATCGACGAGGCCAGGGAAGCCGGCGGAGTCGGTGTTTCGGCGCCCTGCACTTCGGCGCCCTGCGGCAACTCGCGAGTCGGCGTTTCCGCCGCAGGCCCCGGCGATTTCTTCTCCGCATCCCCCGAAAGCAGATTCGCAATGGGAGAAGGAGGGACCGGCACCGAATCGACACTGCCGGGAGCGTCGGCAGCCGGTTTCTCGGGGGCTTCCGCTGCGGCAAACGACGGAGGGTTCGGGATCGATGAAGCGGGCGGAATCGGGGTCGCGGACGGTTCAATACTGACTGGAGGCGGCGGAACCGGCGGAACCGCAGCGCTGATCGGGCTGGCTTCGGCCGACGCGCCGCCGGACAGCGGTGGTGTCGCGCTCGTCTTGGCCGAGCTGAAATCGACGGACAGTTCCGACGCTGTCTGTCGGTTCGAATCGATTTCCGTCAGCGACGGCGCATTCTCCGGCTTGTTCAGCACGACATAGACGCCGTAGAGAACGGCCATCAGCAACAGAACTATGACGGCTGTTTTCACTGTTTCCATCGTTCGCCCTCCCTGACGAAACTTGGCTACATCGAAAACTGTATTTCAACTCAGCCGGCCTGACGCCGCTGGTGCAAGCACGATTGGAAACGCCGCAGAGTAGATAGCCCCTCGGCGCGGGCGGATCATAAGCAAAGGTCCGATGGGACGCCAGACGAACATTCAGCCCGGCAACCAAGAAAAATCGCACGAGCGCCGGAAGATGGGGAGGCTTGGGGGTTTCCGTGGAATTCGGGATCCGACAACATCCTCGCGGAACGCCCGCCGCGGCGATTCAGAATTCCTGCTCCGGCGGGCCCGCCTCTGAGTCCACCCCGGAACCCGCCTCGCGCAGTCGTTTGCGGATCGCCTGCAGCCGCTCGGACAGTTCCGCCTCGAAACCGCGATCGACGGGGCGATAGTATTCACGCTCGACGCCAAGGTAATCCTGAGCCGCGACTCCTCCCTTTTCGTCGTGCGCATATTGGTACCCGTGCCCGTGCCCCAGTTGGTCCGCGCCGCCGTAATGCGAGTCGCGGAGATGGACCGGCACCGGCAGCGTTCGGTTTTCGCGCACATCGGCCAGCGCTTCGCCGATGGCCACCGTGGATGCATTCGACTTGGGAGCGCAGGCCAGGTAAGTCACGGCTTGCGCGAGCGTCAACTGGCATTCAGGCAGCCCGACGAATTCGCAGGCCTGCATCGCCGCAACGGCGAGCGGCAGCGCCTGCGGATCAGCGTTGCCGATGTCCTCGCTTGCCAGAATGACGAGCCTCCGGCACAGGAACCGTACGTCCTCGCCTCCTTCGAGCATTCGTGCCAGCCAATAGAGTCCCGCGTCCGGATCGCTGCCGCGGATGCTCTTGATCAGTGCGCTTGCCAGGTCGTAGTGCGCATCGCCCGACCCGTCGTAGTTCATGGCCTTCCGCTGCACCGACTCTTCGGCCAGGTGACGCGTGAACTGGACCGGGCGTTCCTTGCTGGAAAGTGTGCCGATCTCCAGCGCGGTCAGCGCCCTGCGGGCGTCGCCGTCGCTGACTTCGCAGAGGAAGTCCAGCGCGTCGTCGTGGAGCTGAACCGAGAAATGGGCGAGCCCCCGCTCGCGGTCGGCTGCCGCGCGGACAAGCAACTGGCGTATGTCGTCCCGCGACAGAGGCTGGAATTGGAAGATCTGGCTGCGGCTGACCAGCGCGCCGATCACTGCAAAGAACGGGTTGGCGGTTGTGGCTCCGACCAGATTCACGATGCCGTCTTCGACGTCGGGCAGCAGCGCGTCCTGCTGCGCGCGGTTGAATCGATGGATTTCGTCGATGAACAGCAGCGTGCGTCGCCCGCCGGTCGCGACTTCGTTGCGGGATTCTTCGAGGACAGCGCGCAGATCTTTCACCCCGCTGGTCACGGCGCTGAGTTGCCGGAAGCGGTTGCGCGTCTCGACGGCCATGAGTCTTGCGAGCGTGGTCTTGCCAGTTCCAGGCGGGCCGTAGAAGATCACGGATCCGAGCCGATTTGCCTTGAGCAGGCGGCGCAGCAGCTTGCCTTCCCCGAGGAAATGCTGCTGCCCCACGAATTCGCCCAATGTCCTTGGCCGCATGCGCGCCGCCAGCGGCTGCACGGCTTCGAGATTTCTGGCTTCGGATTTTTCAAAGAGCGACATAAGCAGCACCTCGGGGCAGGTTTTGCGAATTGTACACAACGCGCGGAGCGTGGCGATGACCGAATCGGGATTCCCGCAGTTTGACGAACTGTTTTCCATGCTCCGCGAGCCGGCGGCCGTTCGCGAACGAATTGCCCTCGATTGGATTGCGCTGTTGACGGACGCAGGGCTGACGCGGCTGCTGAGCGGAATCCTCGAACTGCAGGCGTCAGGGCCGGTTCCCGAAGGCAGGCTTGCGGACGTGTTCCGCCAGTTATGCGTGCGGGCACGAAGCCAGCATGCGCAGCCGCTCTCGGCCGAGTCGCGCGAGATGCTGCTCCGCCTTTACGCGGGGCTTGGACCCGGCAGTCACGCACGCAGCCTGCTGCTGCAGGTGCTGGCCACCGCGCAGCAGCCGGACGACCTGCGGGCATTCTCCGCGACGATGACCGAGGATCCGCCGACGGATCGCAACGACGTCGGCGTGGCGCTGGCTCCGCTGTTTCAACTGCGGGCCTACGATCCGGCACTGGTGTTTCCGACGCTGCTTGGTGCGATGAGCCATCCGAGTGTCGCTGCCCCGATAATGGACCTGTGCAATTATCTGACGCGTGAAGGACGCGTGCCTCAGCATCCGGCTGCCACCCGCAAACACGAATTGCAGGCGCTGCTGGGCGATCTGGTGCAGCGATTGGAAAAGCTGGCCGAGAACGAGGAGACCGAACCGGCGGCGCTGAAGGACCGGGCGCGTCAGGTCGACGACGGCGTGTCGCTCATCGTGGCTCTCTGCGATGCTTGTGCGCTGGTGGGTGACAAGGAAGCGGTCGGGAAACTGCACCAGGCATTTGAATTGAAGCACCGTCGCGTGCGCACCGAAGCGGCCGCCGCGCTGGCTCGTCTCGGCGAGACGGACGGAGAAAAATCTCTCGTGGCGCTTGCCGCGGAGCCGGTATGCCGGCTGAGGGTGCTGGCGTATGCCGAGGAGCTGGGGCTGCTGGATCGAGTCGCTGCGGAACACCAGACCCTGTCTGCTCGCGCCGAAGCCGATCTGGCGCTCTGGCTGGCGCAGCCTTCGCAGGTCGGCATTCCTCCTGAAGGCCTGGAGTTGGTCGACGAACGGCTGCAGTATTGGCCCGGCTACGATGATCCGGTCGAGTGCTATCTGTTTCGTTTTACCTACTCGCTTGCCAACGGCCAGTACAGCAACATCGGCATCGCGGGTCCATTGACGCACGCTTTCTCGGCCGATCTGGGCGACCTGGGGCCCGACGATATCTACGCGGCGTTTGCCGGTTGGGATGCTCAGCACGAAGAGATCGTCGAGCGGGACGTGGCGGGACTGCCGGGGCCCGAGCAGGCCGAGGCGGCGCGACTGGCACGCCGCATCCGGGATAACGGCTACTCGAGTATCGAACCGCTGCTGCTGGGCAGTTTCTTCGGCGACCGGTTTCTGGTGGCCCGCGCGACGCGCGATTCGAGCAGCGGAATTGCCGTCGCCGACGCGCAGGATGTCTGGTGGTTTGCGTCCGCCGGAAAGGTTCTCGCGCTCGGGCCGGTCGAGGCAAGCTGCATTTACAAGGGCCGCAAGCTGCTGAGATCATTCAACGTGCAGTGACGGCTCGCTGTGCTCAATGCGTGTTGTTGCCGCGGCGGATTCGATCACTCGATCGCTGCGGTCTCTCCGTCGCTACGGCATGGTGCGATCGAGTTGCGACGCGAGTTTCCGGATCGCGGGCGAAACCTGCACTTCGTATGCGGCGCCTTCAAGCTGCCGAAGCTCTGCGGGAAGCTGTGCAAGGCCGGCGATCGCGCGCTGCTGGATTTCCGGCAGCGACGGGGAAGGAGCCAGTCGTCGGCCGTGCCGCATTACCGGCTGGAGCAGCGGCTCGCCGTTGCAGGGTTCCGAATCGAGCGTGATTTCGTCCCGGCACATGATCCCTGCGGAAAAATGGCGGCTGACCTGTTTTCGCCCGGGCCAATTCGCTTTTCCCTCGGATCGTTTGCGTCGCGCGGCACCCGCATATTCCTGCAGTTTGTAGGCGCATTCGAGATACGGCGCATCGTCGCACACGTCCAGACGGGTGCCCACGCCGAAGCCGTCCAACGGCGCGCCGGAGGCGAGCAGATCGCGCAGCCCGTATTCGTCGAGGTTTCCGCTGGCGAGAATCCGCACGCTGGTCAAGCCTCGTTCGTCGAGAATCCGGCGCACTCGGCGGGCAAGCTGCGCGAGGTCTCCGCTGTCCAATCGTACGGCGTGTATTGAAATTCCCCGTGATTGGAGCCTCGGCGCCATGTTCGCGACTTTCGCAGCGGCCGATTCCACGTCGTAGGTGTCGAGCAGCATGACGACTTCCCGCGGGTTGCACTCGGCGAAGCGTTCGAAGGCCTCGGCTTCGTCATCGTGGGCCAGCACGTACGAATGCGCCATGGTGCCGAAAATCGGAATGCCGAACCGCATGCCGGCCAACACGGTGGCCGTTCCGTTGAATCCGGCCAGGTACGTCGCGCGGGCGGCCAGCATTGCGGCTTCGGCTCCGTGGGCCCGTCGCATGCCGAAATCAACCAGCGATTTCGACGGTGCGGCCAGTCTGCACCGCGCAGCCTTGGAGGCGATCATCGTCTGGAACTGCAGCAGATTAATAATGCGGGACTCGACAAGCTGGGCTTCGGGGAGCGGCGCCACGACGCGAATCAGCGGCTCGTCCGCAAAGAAGACCGTCCCTTCCCGCATGGCGGCCACGTCCCCGGTGAAACGCAACTCGGCCAGATAATCCACGAACTCCGGGCGGAACCGCCCGGTTTCGCGCAGCCATTGCAGTTCTTCGGAGGTGAACCGCAGCGATTCCAGATAATCGAGCACCTGCTCGAGGCCGGCGGCCATCAGAAAGCTCCGCGCGGCGGGCAGTCGCCGCACGAACATCTCGAAAACGGCCACATCATTCAGGCCCTGGAGGTAGTAGGCCTGCAGCATCGTGAGCTGGTACAGGTCGGTCAGCAGTACGCTCTGTTCGGATCGCATCGGTTCCTCACGCCAGGAAACGCCGGTTACCGGCCGCCCGCCTGGCCGAACTGCCGCTTGACTTCGTCGACGATCGTCTGCTCGAGGCCGGCTTTCAGCGTTGCGGGCAATGCAAAATAAGGAATCTCGGAGCCGCCGCCGTAACCGCCCTCGCGCACCAATCGCTCCGACGGGATATAGCAGCAGAAGTCGTTGCAGTATGCGTTGACCCAGAGCCGGTCGGCGCCCAGTTCCTGTTTCAATCGCAGCGAGTAATCGGCGCACACTTCGCCGGCGAGGAAGACCATGGTCAGTTGTTTGCCGAACGCAAAAGTCTGAATCGGATAATTGACCGAGGTTGCAAGCGATTCGCCCCGGTCGAGTCGGGCGAGTTGGGTTGCGGCGTTGTACCCCTCGGGGCCTCCCTTCGCGGCGAGGGCCGTCCATTGCTCGCGCGTCGGCAGATCGTTCAGCGGCAGCGGAATCGATTTCAGCTGGGCCGTGATGTTCCCGGACAGCGGCTTCTGGGGTCCGCCGAGCATCCGCGTCACGGCGTCGGCCAGCGCCGCTCCCTGTGCCGCCGCCACATCGACCTTGTCCCCCACGACGCCCGAAGCGGGGTTCGAGTCGGAGCCGGCCCCCACGGAAATCAGGGCGACGCATCCGGGGTTTCGCTTCTCGATCTCCGCCTGAGCGAAACCGGCCCAATCGCCGCTGATCTTGTTGTTCGACAGCGTGACACAGTGGCAGGCGTAGCTGACGTAGACGGCCAGCAGTCCGCCGTCCATGTCGCGCGCCACGAGCATCGGCAGATCATGATCCACGGGGCCTCCGGGCGTGCGCCGGTTCCTGGCCAGATCGTACTTGCCCGTGCACCATTGCAGCGTGGCGGGGACCCGATTCTCGATGGCCATTGCCGCGGCCTGTTCGAGCCGCTGCGGCAGTTCCGTCGAATAGCGATCGATATGCTCCTGATGACCGGCGGGAATCGGTTCGCTGAAGATGTTGTCCGATGCTCCGTTGACCTTGGGTGTCGTGTGCGAGTGTGTGTAGGTCAGCGCGACGTTTTCCCTCGGAACACCGAAACGCTTCTGAAGCCGGGCCGCCACTTCGTCCACCATGCCCATGCGAACGCCGAGACTCTCGATGGCCAGCAGCACGACGGGCGGGTCGTCTTCCCAACTCACTGCCAGTGCCTTGGCCCAGATGGGCTGCGTGACTCCCTCGGATTCGGCTCTGCGGAAACCGAATCCGTTCAAACGGATCGGATAGTCGGGCGTGATGTCAACTTTGAACGTGCCGACGCGATAGGCGGGCTCGGCGCCAACCGCCGCGGTCAGCCACACGATTGCCGTGAGGAAACAACATGCTCCGGTCCTGATCGCGTTCGACATCGGGTCGCTCTCCTGCCTGCGTGCCGGTTGAACTGATAACCCGCGAGATGCGGTGAATGGAATGCACGGCATTATAGCCGCGTGAATTGCAGGCCGCGCGGTACAGCACGGAGTCCGGAGTCGCGCAGCGACGGCATGAAGGTAGACGTGGGTTTCAGTCCACGGCATCCGGCATCAATCGTCGCGCGCAAAAAAAATCGGGGTGAGTTGGCCTCCAATGCCTCCTCACCCCGGGCTCGATGGTGGGAAAACGAAACTGCGGGAGTTTTCAGTTCCCGCGAGGTTTACCAAACGTATTCCAATCCGGCGAGACCGCCGTGATAGAAAATGCTTCCGTCGTTGACCATGTCCGCGACTCCAAGCTGCGGGTTCGTCGCAGCAATTTGTTCGGGAGCCAACGCCACACCGCTCAGCCACATTGCCTGATAGCCGATTCGAGCCGACAAGCGATCCGTGAATTGTTTGGAGATTCCGACGCCGAGTTCGCCGGCGAACGCTGCGCACGACGCTTCCGCGCCGACGGAGACCGGGCCATTGCCCAGGTTCGCGGCGGTTCGCTGGTTCGCCGAATTGCCATAGATTCCGGTCTTGGCCCAGATGTCGCCGCACCAGTCGTCCCTGCGGGTGCTGGCCAGTACTCCGGTTTGAAAACCGTACAAGTGGTTGTTGACGTCAATGCCATAAGCCGAGACGCCCGGTTGGTCCGAGGCGAAACTCCCTGCGAACTTTTCGCCCAGTTCGATCCAGCGGAAACCTGCCAGGAGCGCGAGCCAATCGTACGTGTGATGCCGCACGTTGATCTCGGTGCTGTACAGTGTCGAGTTGTAGTCAAATGCCGCAGCGCCCGCCTCCGACTGCAACGAAGTGCCGGGGAACGCGACGGAGATGTTGCCGGCTGCTTCGCCATGGGCGGACCAGCCGTCAATCCCGAAGAACTCGACGCCCACGCTGGCTGATTCGCTGAAGCTGTAATAGAAACCGATGTGCGGTCCCCATCGGAAAGCGAAATCCATGTCGCTCGTGTTGAATGCCTCGGCTCCTCCGGGCAGCTGCGATGCCAGACGGAACCCGTCAGCCTGGGATCGGGTCATGAAAATCGCGTCCGCCCAGACCTGCCAGCGATAGTTGAACGCGTCCTCGGGAAATCCCTTCATCTTCGGGGACTTTGAATCGTAGTCCGAGAAATCAAAGCCGTGCGGGTTTCCCTCTTCCGTGATCGGGGCCGGTGGGGCCGGCACATAGTCCAAGCTGTAGGGATCGGGTGGAGGCACCGGCGTGGAAACGTGCGTGTTGTACGGCGGAGCCGGTACGTCAACATCCGTCCGGGGCAACCGCGGCGGAGACGGCGGAGTCGGCGCGTCCGGCGTAGCCGTTTCCTCATAGATCGGGCCTGTCGGCGACGGCAGGCGAATTGGAGGAGCGGCCGGGGAATCGAATCCGTAGTTCGCGCTTATCTGACCCCAAGAGACCGTGGTGAGGCTCGCACACCACAGGCCAATAATGACCCGAAACAATCCGGTTGGTCGGCTCATCCTCACGACTCCTTTCGTGCAACAGGCAGGCACGACGCGCACGGCTCAGCCGTGCAAGTGCCTGCCTGGGGGACCTCCTGTTGTCCCTGCCCTAACTTCGGGCGGATGAGTCTCACTCAATTAGTATTGACGCGAAGCGCGATGGAACCGATTCGACCGGTGCACCGGGCAGCATCGCGGACTTCGGAAGATGAGGACTGTCGGTTACAGGTGCGTCATCACCGCTGACCAGATAACGCGGAAGTCGTGGACGCGTTGCCGCAACCCGAAAAAACTTCGCAGCCGGCGCGGATGTCCCGGCGTTCGTGGAAATGGGCGGTCTGTGCGGGTCGTGCCTTCATCCCGCCGGAACAATGCGGTGATTCGGTCGGGCACTGCGACTGCGCCGACCTGGACGGTTACGCTTCTCGAATCAAACCCGGGCAGTTCTCGCGAGGTTTCCGCATGGGGATCGCCGGGGCTTTGCGCACCCGCGGGTATTCCCGCCCGTCAACGAATCGCAGAAGAAGCGAACTAGCGAAGAAGTTCCAACTGGTAGTCGTCGATTGCCATCGACACGCCCTGCTGAAGGAAGTTCACAGCGACCAGCAGTCGGTTGCGGCCTCGACGCTCGATAACCACTCCCTCGACGCCGGCAAGAGAACCGGTTTTGATTCGCACCCGCTGGCCGGCTGTTAGCTGCCGTTCGATCGTGAGCGGCGCGTCGGAGGCGATCAGTCTCGCGATGTCCCTCAAATCGTGCGTGAGTTGCTCCTGGTCCACGACCTCCAGCACACGCGAAATGCGATTGGTCTTGAGGCTCTGGACGCGATCAAACGGGTCGCCAAACAGGAATACATATCCGTTGAAAACCGGTGTGTACGAATCAACGGCCCGGCCACGGATCACATGAGTGTTCGCGACAAGAGGGAGATAAAAGGGTACCGTCCAACTCAGCAGTTGCCGCGCAACCGCCTTCTCCTGGCGGGACTTGGTATAGAGAACCCACCAGCACCTCTCGCCTTCTCTCGCCGCGGGATCTTCGAGGAGATTCGGCGGATAAATGGTTGTCTCAAGGTCGAGTATCGGCATAAGTCGTCGCCACGCACAAAAAGGGTACACCCCCCAGTGGGGATTGCGGCCAGAGGTTCTTATCGGCATTCAGCACCGCATAATTATACGGCCACACGTCAAGCGGGAAGCTTGGGGACTTTTTTGTTCTGCGCTGTTTGTACCGCCCTCGTCGCGGCAGGGGAACAAAGGGAAAGTCTGGAGTCTGGAGTCTGGAGGCAGGCGAACCTGGCATCCGGCATCTGGCATCCGCCGACTCGACGTTCCGGCCTGTCGGCGATATCCTGCCGAGCGAGTCAACTTGCATCCGCTTAGGGAGGGAGCCACCATGACGATAACGGCGGTGATACCTGCTCGCCTGGGATCGACGCGATTACCGGGAAAAGTGCTTGCGGATATTCAAGGTCGTCCGCTGATTTGGCACGTCTGGAATCGGGTGCGCCAGGCGGAGCAGATTGCGGAGGTATTCGTTGCGACCGACGCGGACGAAGTCCGTGCGGCCGTTGAAGGCTGGGGGGGGCGCGTCGTGATGACGAGTCCCGAGTGCCGCAGCGGAACGCACCGCATCGCAAGCGTACTCGACCAGTTCGCGGGCGAGTTTCTCCTGAACGTTCAGGGGGACGAGCCGATGATTGAGCCCGCGATGCTTGACAGCCTGGTCGAGTGCTGGCGACGGACTCGTGCTCCGCTGGTGACGCCGGTCTACCGGCTTCAAACGCTCTCGCAGTTGCAGGACCCGAACCTCGTGAAGGTTGTGCGGGCGGGCGACGGCACGGCGCTTTATTTTTCGCGCAGCGCTGTACCCTATGTCCGCGACGTCCCGCTGGAACATTGGATGGACCGGCATGCGTTCTGGGGGCATGTCGGCGTCTACGGATATGCCCGCGAGGTGCTCGCAAACTATGACCAGCTTCCTCCCAGCGGGCTGGAGGAAACCGAACGGCTCGAGCAATTGCGGTTTCTGGAAGCGGGCCTGTCGTTTCAGACCGTGGAAACGGTTTACCATCCGATCTCCGTCGACACGCCGCAGGACCTCGAACGTGTCCGCCAAATCATGAAGTAAGGTCCGGTTCGGGCCACTGGGGCCGATCGCTCGTCGGTTGGCCTGAGACCGCCCGCCAAGGCGGCGCTTTGCGGCAGCGGTCCCTTCATCGGAACCATTTACTGTGGAATATCTTGCGAGCAGCGGCCGGACGGCCGGTCCGGCCAGTTTGACACTTGACAAGGATCATCGGGCTGTTGAGAATCGCCCTGCTGGGGAATCGTACTCGGAAGCTTGGAATTTCCAGTCCCGTGAGCCCGAAAACTGGAAGGGGACGCAATGGGCGAGGTGAAACCGAGATCTGACAACGGCGCTGCGGCGCCGCGTCTGGATCAGTTTGTGTACAACGACAGCGTTTGCAGGGCTTTTCTGCTGATCACCGTGCTCTGGGGGATCGTGGGACTGCTGGTCGGCGTCATCGTCGCGCTGCAATTGGCTGAGCCGCGATTGAACCTCGGTTTTTCGCTCACGGCTTTCGGGCGGCTTCGCCCGCTGCACACTAATGCGGTGATCTTTGCCTTTGCCGGGAATTCGGTTTTTGCCGCGATCTACTACTCGACTCAACGGCTGTGCAAGGCGCGGATTTTCAGCGACTTCCTGAGTTGGTTTCACTTCTGGGGGTGGCAGGCGATCATCGTTGGGGCGGCCGTTTCGCTGCCGCTGGGATTCACCACCGGCAAGGAGTATGCGGAACTGGAGTGGCCGATCGACCTGGCGATCGCCGTGGTGTGGGTCGCCTTTGCGATCAACTTCTTCGGGACGATCTTTACTCGTAGCTGTCCATTTTCCCCGTCGCCCCGGAAGGGGCGACGGTGGAAGAATTGATCTTTTCTGATTTTGGGAAACGTGTTCCAACATAGGGCATGAACGCCCAGGAATTGGAAGGCGAACTCCGCAAGGCGCACGAGATCAT
>CAIPEB010000167.1 GCA_903863885.1 uncultured Planctomycetaceae bacterium
GACCGTCCGAAAAACGATCCCGGAACGCAAACCCTCTGGGTTGGATTGCAGCGCAGCTACGACCTGTCCAACGCCTGGAATGCCTTCGGGCCAGGCTCGAAGAAAAAATTTTCGCGCAATTAACTTGTGTAGTACAACGAGCCGGCGACGGTGGGATGCGTCGGGGCCATTTCTGGTGTGTGTTTTGTCATGGTTGGTCGTCGTCGTTTGCGGGAAAATCCGCACAACTCCTACAGTATTTGGCAATCATGGCGATCGTGAGTACTAGGTTTCCGACCATTGTATTATGACACGAAATGTGGCTTGATTTAGGGTGTCACGGTGATGAGCCGACGAATGCGGCCCCAGTGCGCTATCCCGAGAAGAGTCTGGGCGATAGATCGTTCTCACGTTTGCAGAACCTTGCATTGGGATGCCTTGCCTCCGGCTCAAATTGACCACGTCATGCCGCTCGCTCGAGTGACGGCTGTCGCGTTAGATCATTCCACTGCACAACGTCCACCGTCGTACGCGCTGCGCTGCCACAGTTCACCGTCTCCGTGTGCCGGAAATCGTGAAAGACGTCCAGACTGAACGATTTGCGCTGTGAGCCAGCACGGAATGATCATCCCTGCGGCCATTGTAGTCGTCCCCTCACCTTTCCCCTGGACTTTGGACATAGTCCAAGTCCAAAGTCCAGTGAAATGCGTGGGTCATTGCTCGTCGTCGTTCTCCTCGTCCTGCTCATCGTCATTGAAGTACCGATTTTCGAGATCCCGGTATTCCTGCTCCTCCTGCCGGTCGATTCTCTCCTGATCGGCGCGGCGAAGCTCTTGCTCAGCTGCCGCCCTCGCTTCGGCCTCGAGGTCAGGCACGTCAGGCGGCCTGGCGGTGAGCGTGAAGCGAGGTACGTCAAGTAGCTTCAGTTGTCCGTTAGCGGTTACGGTCTTCTTCAGATTGAAATAGGTAGATCGGCCCAGACCTGTAGTTCTGACAAACTCTGCCACTCGCTCTTCGACAGACCGATACCTTGGGTCGTTCTCCAGCGCGAGCAGCAACTGATCACTCGACTGTTTAAAGCAGTGGCGGGCAAGAAACTCCTTCCAGTCACCTTTGCACCTGCGTTCCCACGCCTTCACATACGTCCGCGCCGAGAATTTCGCCGGGTCAAGGATGTGTAGGTGTTCGCCGATGAAGTCGTGGATGTCCTGATCCCAGAACCAAACAGCCGTACGCTTATGTATCTCTAAAGGCGTTGGGTCAAAGTACAGGATGTGACCGCGATCCGCGATGGCGTCGTATTCGTGGGCGTCGCCAAAGGCGAATCGATTCATAATGAGGCATACACGCGAACTGGTGAGGAAAGACTTTGGAATCCCCAGTCGCTCAAGGATCTTGTTCGCAGTTCGCCAGCTGACAAGTTTGTGGGGTTTCGTTTCCGTCAAATCCCGAAGCAAAACCCGCCCCGCTGGATCGGCCCACAGACGCTCGGCATCGTCGAAGACCAACAATTTGTTCCGGTTCGCGAAGGCAAGCTGATATGCCTCGATCGGCGTAATGTTGCCCTTCGAATAACAGGCCACAGAACACTCGATGCCGTCACGATCCTTACGGGGTTTGCAGCTCTCCTCGAAGTCCCAGCTTTTCATCAAGCCGGGCCGACCGATCACCACCAAGAAATAGAGTTCGCCGTTGAAGTATGAAACGCGGAACTCACCCAACTCGTCATAGGTTCGAATTACTTCGGCATCGGACGGAATCGTTCTACTGCGCATGTTGTTTTTCTCCCGTATTGCGGACAGCCCGCCCGGTTGCCTTACGAGCTTGGATCCCTGCGCCCGCTCGTGTCGGTGATCACCGTTTCCGGGACGGGAATTTCCGAAGCTTACTCAGAACGTACGAATCGCCGCGTGGGCGCAAAACCGGAAAATTACGACCCTCTGCCGGCGCCATCCGGGAGCCGAGTCGCTGATCGACCGCGCGACCGAAGGCAAATGGCAGGACTGCCCCGCAGGAATCAATGCGTGCGGGAAGGCGACCCGCCCAAGACAAGCGTGCAAGAAGTGGCCTGCAATCGAGCCGGCGTGCGGGTCTTAGTGGTCGAAAGTGACGAGCGTCGCGAGTATGAACGTAAGCGTCCGGCGGATGCAGGTCGGCCTCATTGGCTGAGCGGTTGTCGGTCGAGGCCGGGTGGCCGTTCGGGCGAAGGAGCGTGCAGCGTCTCGAGCAGCGGGCAGGGTCCGTGGCAAGTGAGCCGTGCGTGCGATGACCAGCGCCACCTCCAACGTCACCTTGTCGGCGGAACTGATCGATTGTGACGGCGAGCGTGACGAAACGGCAGGTTCAATGATCTCTATCGGTGGAAACCGGAGACGAGCTGAGAGGCCTTTGGGAGACGCCTCCCTATGCCATCGCTTCGGCGCTTGCCCAAAACGGCGACGCCAATGATAGCAGGACGGTTCGCCACCTCCCTCTTGTGCGCAGAACTCGTGAACACTCAATCCGGACTGTGGCCAGCGGCGCATCCGATCACGCCACCGTTGTTCCGCTTCGGACCGCCCACGACCTGCCATGCGCGCGTCCCCCGACATCCCATCGGCACGCTCGCCAGTGATTCTGCACCGCCGCCCCGACCGCATTCCACCGGCCGCTTACCGATAAGGTGCCGCATTCCGGCTGGACGCGACGCGGGCCAACGTGAGGGAAGATGCGCACGAGCCTGGGCGCAACTACCGCGGTGTGTTTCACCGGACCAGTCTAGACCCTCGGCGCAACTGGCGTCGGTGTCCGCCACCGACGCGTGCTCGGAACCAAGCAGACATGTACTCGGTGTGTCGGACCGAGGCGATGATGGTGGCTCGGAGCAACCGGTGCCGCCAGTACACTGGCCGCAGATTGAGCGGGCAGAAGCGCGTGTGAGATCGCCTCGATTTGGCTAGAATCACTGTTTGAACTACGGAGGAATCGATTGACCCAACCACCCTCGCGGAGGAGGCTTGGTTGATCGGGAGTGGAACCAGAATTGGAAGACCACCTGCCAGTTATTCGGAGGTAAGAGTCTTTGAAAAACCCGCGCATAGCATGACGGTAGGCGCACGGTGGCTCTGAAGGACTGGACTCTTGGGGTGGCACAAACGAAATTGACGTCAATACAGGAGACCCGAAGCATGTCGTTTTCACTTCCAACCAAGGGCATCGTTTTCTGGCCGGTGGGTACCGGTGACAGCACGACGATCTGCATCGATGATGCCACCGTCATGCAGATTGACCTGCACCACCTGGTGGCATCGGACGACGAGGATGATCCCCGCGAACCGGTTGTCGATCGACTGGTGAAACTGTTGCCGAAGCGCGACAAAAAACCGTTCTTAGCGATATTCGTGCTCACCCATCCTGACAAGGATCACTGCTTGGGGTTCAAGGAGTTGCGCGAGAAGGTAACGATTGGCGAGATTTGGTTCTCGCCGAGGATCTTCGCCGAACACAGCAAAGACTTGTGCGAAGACGCAAAGGACTTCGTGAAAGAGGCCAAGCGACGCGTGAAGAAAACGATTGAGAACGACGGTGACGTGCGGTCTGGTGACTATGTGCGCATCATCGGCTACAGCTCCCTCCTGGAAGACGAGGAGTACGAGGGATTTCCAGAAGACGGCTTGAGCCGGCCGGGCAGTGTCATTACTAGCGTGAATGGCGAAGACCGTTCCGATGTGTTCGATGCATTTGTCCATGCGCCGATCAAGGAAGACGAAGAAGACGAGAAACGCAACGAGACCAGTGTGGGATTGCGCGTGCAGGTGAAGGAAGGAGATCATACCGGCCAGGCGTTGCTACTGGGCGACTTGAGTTACCCTAGTATTCGCCGCGTGTTCGACGAGTCGAAGAACCACGATAACGAGGACAAACTGCGGTGGGACGTTTTCCTTGCACCGCACCATTGTTCCAAGTCGGTGATGTACTCGAAGGACGAAGGCGAAGAGGAGGAGTCCCTCAAGCAAGATATCCTCGACGACATCGAAGCAGCTGCCGAGGAAATCGGCTTCATCATCGCGAGCTGCGATCCCATCCCAGCGAAGAACGAACCTGGCGACAATCCGCCGCATGCCAAGGCACGGAATCGCTTTGAGGAAATCGCTCCGAATGGCTTCCTGTGCACCGGCGAACACCCGAACGACAAGCACCCGGAGCCTATCGTGTTCGAGATGACTGCGGAGGGTTTTGAGTACAAAGCGCCTGCCGACAGGGACGAGGAGAAATCGGAAGCGAAGGCAACGCGACTTGCGAGTGCAATTGCGGCGGGGAGCGGACCGGCGTCCACGCCGACCCAGCGCGTTGGATTCGGGAAGCACGCATGACCCCAGGCCAGCAACTTGCACTGGAACAGCTGCAGCGCATTGCAGACAGTGGCGACGCGGTAGAGATCGTTGAGGTATTGGAGCCTACTGATACGTGCTCCATCCTGTACATCGTCGTGTCGTTGTACTGCAAAGATATGCAGCGCGTGGCTGCCGGGTTACCGATTCGTGATCGCGAACGTCTCACCCTCTGGATCGACGACACGTTCCCCTATTCGATTCCATCTGTGATCGTTGACCATGCTCGCTTTGCCGGCTATCCGCACGTGAACTGGGCAAGGGTGCTCTGTCTCTACCAGTCGCCGCAAGCGGAATGGTCCCCGAGTGGCGGAATGCCGGCTTTCCTGGCCCGGCTGGAACTCTGGTTCCGCAAGGCGGCGGCCGACGAACTCGATCCTGTGGGCGGCGCTCTCCATCCGCCCGTCACGTACGATACCTCTGGCCCGTTGCTGATCCCGCGCTGTGACGCACCCGTGAGCGGAAACAAGGGGTGGACGGGTTTTGCGGAACTGCAGGTCGTCTCGGACAACCGTCTCGATCTCGTGGGGTGGAAAGCGGGCGACGAGTTGCCGGACGATGGGCATGTGATGGCTGCGGCGATTCTGCTTGATCAACCAATGCCGCTTGAGTACCCGCAGAAACTTGAAACACTGCTGACGTGCCTTGAACGTCGCGGCGTCCCGATCGATGCATTGCTCGCGGTGCTACGGACGTTGTTGGAGCGCAACACCGGCGGCCAGCCGCTCTACATTATCCTGGGCACTCCAATGCGCGGCACGCGTGGCGGAGACCTGCGGCAGCATCTTGCCTGTTGGCAGATGGATGCCCTGGCAGGACAAATCGCTCAATTGAAAGAGCAATTTGGCGAACTGGAACGGGGCTTCCGCCAGTTGGGGATGGAAGACAAAGCGCAAGATATGGTCAATAGATCGCAGGGATTGCGGGAGTTATTTCTAAACTGGGCCAAGAATACCGCGCTCAAGTGGTGTCAGGTTCGGGAGGATCGCCCCGAGGTAACGGTGCGTCGTGATACCGGTCGCCCAGCAGCAATATTCGCTGGGAGAGTGATTGAAGTGTGGGGGTGTGGAGCGATCGGCGCGCCGATCGCAGAGTGGGTTGTCCGAGCAGGGGCATCGCGCGTCATCTTGCGTGACAACGGGCGGGTGACACCGGGCATTCTTGTGCGGCAACCCTATGCGGATGGAGATATCGGTCGGCCAAAGGCTACTGTGCTGGCAGAGCGACTGAAGGCCATGCAGCCGAGATGTGACATCGTCAACGTCCACGGGAATATCCTCTCAGGGCCGCTGGGCGAGGGTCAACTTGGAGACGACGCCGATCTCATTATCGATGCCACAGCCTCCAATCTGGTTCTGACCAAGATTGAAGAGATGTGGCGTCAGAATCCGAACGCGAGACGGAATGTGGCATCTGTCGTCATTGACGCCACGGCGCAGCGGCTATTGGCAGTGATGATCAACAAGGACCACTCCGGCGGCCCACTCGATGTTGTGCGGCGGATGAAGTTGGCGGCATGCAACGATACCCGAATGCGTTCGTTCCTCGATGCTTTCTTCCCGGTCGAGCCCTCTGCGCCGTTTCAACCGGAACCTGGGTGTTCAGACGCAACATTTGTAGGGTCTGCCGCAGACGCTGCTTTGTTGGCAGCCACGGCGACAAACTTCATCGGTGAAGCAGTTGCACTGCAGAATGCGACCGCGAGAGGGTGCTTTGCATCGTCCCCCCAGTGTGGCGCTACGCACACCCCTGCGTTCGTCGAGGCGTTTCCGCCAGACCTGGTGTTCATCGATCCACAGACCGGATACGAGACACGGATGGAGCCAGCAGCATGGCAGACACTCCAGAGCTGGAAAATCGAGTCGCGACGACGGCGAGGGGACGACGTTGAAACCGGGGGACTCCTGTTTGGGGAAATGAGTGAACATCTCGGAATCGTCTGGGTATCCGAGGCGTGCGGACCACCACCCGATAGTCAGCACTCAGCCGAAGAATTCGTCTGCGGAATTGAGGGAACCACCGCCATCAACACTGAGAAGGCCAAGCGTTCCCGCCAGTCGGTCCAGTATGTCGGCACGTGGCACACGCACCCCATCAGTGCTCCCACGCCAAGCGCCCATGACCTCGGGGCGATGGCTCAGCTGCTTACCACAGGACTATCTCCTGCTGAGCGGCTGCTGCTCTTCATTCTCGGTCGAAAGCCTGATGGTACGGCCGTGACAGCGACAGTGTTTCAGAGACGAGAATTCGAGGCGCTGCAACGAAACGGATTCATGCACCGTGTGGTAGCCCTCTGTTCTCCCCAGGGCGAAGTGAGAACGGATCGGCCACGCATCGGCATTGCGCTTTCTGGCGGCGGATCCAGAGCGATGGCTTTTCATCTCGGGTGCCTGCGAGCTATGCACGACCGTGGACTGCTTAGTCAGGTGGAAGTGCTCTCGACGGTGTCGGGTGGATCAGTCATTGGCGCGATGTACGCGTACTCAAACGATTCGTTTGAAGAGTTCGAAACTCGCGTACGTGCAGCCCTGCAACGCGGATTCGTCTGGGGAATCGCGCGCCGCACTTTGCTTTCGAGACGGCTCTTTCAAATCCCCGGGACGAAGCTCACGTCAGGGTTGGTGGCGAATGCAACATTCACCGCCCGTTTTCTCCTGGGAACGGTCGAATCACTCTTGCCACGGGACTCAAAGGCGCGCGGCCTCCTATCCCAACGCCTACAACCGCCGTTCCGCCGGTGGGTCTCGCGGACGCAGGCGTTCGAGCATACGCTTCGTGACCTGCTTTTTGGCGACAGCTTGGTGACTGCGGAACGCCGGGGGCAGCTGAACATTGTCATGAACGCCTGTGAACTTCGCACGGGTACTGCCTTCCGATTCGGAAGCCGCGAATCCGGTAGTTGGCGTTTCGGAGTGATCGACACAAACAACGTCCCCGTTGCGACCGCTGTCGCCGCATCGGCGGCGTACCCTGCACTGCTCCCTGCGATTGATCGATACTTTCACTTCATCACGCGAGAGGGCAATCGACGCCAGGATCGTGTGATCCTCACAGATGGCGGCGTGTACGAAAACCTTGGCGTTAGTTGCATGATACCCGACAGGAGCGATGCGTTCTCTACAAACGTCTTTCGTCCATTGCACATCATCTGCTGCGATGCGGGGCCCGGGCAATTTGACGATGTGGTCATGCCCTACGGTTGGATGACACGTATGCAGAGATCATTCGAAGCGACGTTCCGACAGACACAACACGGGCTGCAGAAACAACTTCATCTATGGAAGCAATATGGTACCATCAACGGGTTTGTGTACGCGTATCTCGGACAACAGGACCAGCGGTTGCCGGTTCAACCACCGGATCTGGTGCGACGAGCCGATGTCGTTCACTACCCTACGGACTTTTCGCCAATGAGCAACATCGACATTGAGCTATTGTCGCGACGGGGAGAACAACTCACGCGACTGCTGATCGAGCACTACTGCCCAAATCTCTAGCAATCGAGTCAGTGTCGACTCTGGACTTGCTTCTCACAATGTGAGTTGCCGCGTGCCTTGCGTACGGGGCGGCATCTGCGAAGTAGCGCGAACAGGGAAGTCAGTAGTGCTCTTTGCGGAACCGGCAATCGCCTTGAAAAGGTGCCGCGGAAAGGGCGGATCGGCGTTCGGCCGTGCTGCTATTGCTTCGCTCGCTTTGACGGAAAGCGGACCAATCGGGTGCTCCGCGGGCGCGGAAGACTACCCGGGACGGAAGCGTCATCGGTCGTCAACGGCGAGGGCACCAGCCTTCCTCGGTCACATCGACCGAAGCATCGAAGCGTTCGTGCCCAACCCGCGTCGGTCGCCCCCACCGCTGCAGCGAAGCGGATCTGGCTTGCGCTCGTCGGTGCCTGTCACCGAAGCGTCGAAAACCGGACACTGTGGGAACGCCCCGATAAAAAGTGGGTTGAATCGCTTTTGCTCGCACTCTTGGTCGTCGCCTTCGGCATGGGAATAGACCGAGATCCCAAGCAGCGTTCGGCAACGAGCGAGCTTCGTATGGCGGAAGCGATGAGCCAGAAAGCCGAAATGTCGAATCTTTATGAAACCCAGCGGGAGGACGTGAGGAAGGAATCGTCGCATGAACTCGGTGGTTTTCTGCTTCCCGCCATCTGCGAAGTCCTGAAAGCGAAATCAAACCTTACCAATCTCCATGGAAATTAGGCGGGCATCGGAAGTCTCCACGCAGTGCGTGTAGCGAGCGACGTAGGCCAGCACCACTTTGGCTGAGGCAAACAGTAGCCGCGCACCCACGCCCCAGCGTTTAGCGACCGCAGCGTTCTCACCTCCGGCGGTGCCGGCAGCGCCGTGATCTCAGCCGTCTGATCCGACAAATCCACGTGTGTGTACTCCCCCAGCGTTAACGGTAGCCGAAGTCACCCTGGGGCGCTTCGTCACAGGGCCACGCAACGATCTCTGTCGAATTGCCGACCGCAACTTTCCAGCGTGGATTGAATTCGACCTGCTGGAGGACACGACCATGCTGAATTCAATCGTGACGGTGAACTCACGGAAGTACTGAAACGGCAGGTGTTTGTGGCGTTGCGGCTGGGGGCAGGTCCATGTCCTCGGCAACGCTCCTGACGCAGAAGCCTTTCCCCAGGGTCGTTGCCGGGGCAATCACGGCGATCTTTTCAGCCAAGAAGAAGATGGCCTGCTTCCGGTTCTCGGAAATCGCCATCGCCGGCTTCGAGGCCATCTTCATACTTGCGTTTCGCCATGTTGACAACTCTCCTTCCGATCTTGGCGATGTGTCTGTCTCGGATGCCACGTCAGCCTCTTTCGAGCCGCAGTTCTCCGATGGTAACGAGGCTTGCCGATCGCCACAGGTCGCCGGGCGTAACGAAGTCGGCGGAAATCTCAAGCAACGTGTCGGCCGGCGTGGCACAGGCGTGGGCAGCAGCGTCCGCAAACGCACCGCGGCCCAACCTACGACCGGCGTCGGTGGCTTCGTGCAGAGAATCGGCAAACGCACCCACGGCATCCCGCAAGTCCGGCATCGTCACTTCCAGGCCGGCTGCCGCCAAGGCGGCGGTCTTTGGCACCGTGCCCGATTCTGCCTCCAGGTAGGCGGCGATCATGGCATCCAGTTCGGCCTCACTGGTCTCGGCTGGCGCGGCGGCGAGGGCCTTTGTTGTCCCAATCGCCGTGCGGAGGTTGCCGGTCTCGGCTTGGAGTTGTCCCAGGAGGCTTTTGGGATGGAAGTGCCCGGTCGCAACGGCTTTCTCTGCGCGCCGCCGGCGGCCAAGAAGGCGCGGGCGAGCGGCAGCGTGCCAAAGGGGTTCGATTTCGAGGGTGTACGGGTCAACCTTGTCAGGCATCGCCTCGTCGTAATCTCGGTAGACGAACTCCGAGCAAATCATTGGCTGCTTGCCGCCCGCCTGCATTCGTCGCACAAGAGCGGAGGTGTTGTAGATGGCCGAATAGACGATCCGGCGCAGTAGCGGATTGCTTAGGTTCAGCTTGCGCGTTGAACAGACCATCGCCAGGAGCAGAATCTGCCCGTAGGCGTAGCGATTACCCTGGTCGAGGTACATCTGGGCTGTCCCGAGCACCGGCTGCATGTCGCCAGGGGTATGTTGAAGCCGCCGCACAGCAACCCAATCGCACCCAGCGATGCTATCCTTCAGCGGCTGTGTTCCCAGGCCCGCGTGCTCTCCGACCGCAAGGGCTTCGGCAACGCAGTCACCCATGAACAGCCCCGCGTGGCTCACCTCAGTTCCGTCAAGCTTGCGGATGAGCGCCGAGTGCAGGTTCTTGATGCTGTCTGTAACGCGATAGAGCAGGATGTCACCTGGAAGCAGGCTGTCATTGTGTATTCGTCCGCACATAGGTTTCGTCTCCATCTTTGCCACGGGATCAGCGAAGGCCACATAAGACCGTCTGGGGGTACAACACCTGCCGGTTCTCACCACCGGCCAAAGCAACTAATTCGTCAACCGTTTCCGCGAGGAATCCATCACGGTAGGCAAGAGTGTGATGGACATCTGTTGGCACACAGACTGCCGCTCATTGTAAGGCACGACGTACATGTACATGTGGTACGCGACAAGCATTCGCACAACGCTTGCCATGAAGGCGTTCTTATGAAGCTGGTGATACAGCTTCAACGCTGCGTCTTTGGGGAAACGCCCCGGACGTTCAAGATCGAACGACAGCCCGAATACTTGCGACGCAACGTCTTCCGCTCCATCCAGCACCCGATGAATCGTTGGCGACAGGTTCTCTGAGGCGACGCTAAAGGTCGTATGTTTGACAATCGCGAAGCACACGAATTGTGAAAGACCGACCAAGTGCCGGCACACTTCGTTGTGTAGATCAGATCGAGTTAGGTTGGGCTGCTCCTCCTTGTGTGCCAAGGCAACATCCTCGATCAATTCCGGAAGAAACGACTCGGCAAACAAGTTGAAGTACGACGAAAGAACTCGTCTGGCGAGTCCAACGACGCGATCGAGCACATTTTCTTTCGTCTGCCTTCCCGCCGACCCCGCCATGTTCCTCAACGCCTGTCCGAGAATCTGAATTGTCTTGTAGGCCGCATGGATGTCAAACAGATGACGCACGGCATCGTTGTCGGGCTCCGGTGGCTCGACATCGTTGCTTCCCTTAACAGCAGCGAGGCGTTCCGCAATCAATTCGTCATTTCGAAGCCGTAGCTCACGGCGGTTCTCATCCGGCGCGTCTGGGATGGCGAGACTCTCGATGCTTTGAGCCAGCCGGTTCAGTGGTTCCACATCTCGGTCCAGGCACGCCGGGGCAATGTCCTTGAAAAGTTCCTCACATGTCTTCATCATCTCATCCAAAACGATCGGATCGCCTGTAAGATGAGCCAAGAATAGGACAATATCGGCCGAGACTCGGTGATGCAGATGCTTACATAAATCCGCGATGACCTGTCGCGTCGCACTCTCATGCACCGTCTGGTTGAGATAGTACGCGACAAAGAAACAGAAGTAGTACGCGTACTTGAACCGCACCTCGTTGCCGCTGACGGAGAGAACCGCGAGCGAAGAAAGATCGTCGAGAAGCTTGCGGAAATCGATCGACAGCTCAATATCCTCCCAATACCTGTCGTGCCACGCTTTCATCGCATCCGCCGAGACTGCCATCGTCCTGCTGTCGTATAGCGATTTCGCGAACGCAGCAAGGTAATGGTACTTGTCCCCAATACTGATGCGATTGAATTGCGACCGATTGAGTATGGCTGTGATCACCCCCTCGAACAGATGCCCGAATGATCCGCCCTGAACGCTTGCGTTGGAGATATCAGCCTGCTGCAGCACCACAATCAAGAACAGCGGGTACGCGGGGAGGAGCTGTTTCCGGATCACCGCATTGAGTACACCGCAGAACCGCTCGACCTCTTCCTCAAGCTCGTCCTCGTCTGGTGCTGTATCGCCTGCGAGCAACAGCCATTGTCGCACGAACTGTTCTCGAAGGTACTCGCCAAAACCAAGGAGAATCAGATGCCGGTACTCCCAAAGTCCTGAATTTCGACCATCACGTCCTTTGAGTTCGTCGAGCTTAATTAGGTCATCGCCGCAGACAACGACGGTGGGAAATCGCTCTTCAAGCCCTCGCAGAAGGGCTTGACGAACAGACGCCGAGGGGGGCATGCGATGCACGTCGTCCACCAGGACCACGCGGTCTTCTGGCGCAAGCTGCTCGAATGCATCAGGAGTGAGATTCGAGTACTGCTTTGCTACGGTCCTGCGCACCAGATCGCGAAGTAGTGCAGCGTTCCTAGGCAGATCCTCTCCCGAAATTAGCAGCGGCGTTTTACCACGCCGGAGCGATTCGACGAACAACTGCTTCATCAGAGAAGTCCGGCCGCTCTTCTCGCCGCCCGTTATGAGCACCTTGCGGGAGCCGAGAACCTCGTCCGCAACGCGGGGGCTGCGGATTTGCTTGTGGTCGCTTCCCTCATGCTCGGCATCGAGTTCCCAAAGGTCTGGGTAGAGAAACATGTCCGATAACCGAATCGGAAGCCTGGGATCGCGGCGAGGGTGGCTGACGGGAGCGCCAGGGTCTTCAAGAAGTGTGGCCATACCGTCCGACAGCCGATAACCAGCCGCGCTTTGATTGGCGGATTCCGCAGAGATCGATAGTGCTGCCGTCTGGGTGCGCACAAAATGGGGTGACCCGTCGGCTGCATTGTACTCGTATCGGCTCAAGTCGAGTGTATTCGCAGTGACATCGATCCGCAGCAGATTGAAGCTGCATAGCGATGTATTGCCAGACTCCTGGATGACGCCGCCAGAAATGTACAGGATCTTTGATGGACTTCCATCGAAACCGTAGATGTTCTTGTTTTCCGTCGCCTCCGCAATGTGTTCATGGTTCACAAGGACAACTGAAGCGAGTTGACCGATCCGATCCCGTAGGGGACGCATGGCCTGCGGCTGACTGAACCAGTGTGTCGGGTGATGCATGATCGCGATAGAGCAGTGCGCCCGTTGCGAAGGCGGTTGGATAGCAGCGATCGGAAAGAGAAGCGAGCCTGGCTGCTCGTGAATAGACGACATCCATGCTGTATTCAACAGGTGAATGCGAATAACAGCAGGGCCGTCAGAAAGATCAACCGCGCGATAGAAAGGCGCGTCTGAAGTGATCGCGTGCGTTGCGCCTGCTACAGTTCGAGCGAAGTCAAAGTACGCGCTCAGTGGGTGTAGGAGAATGCCTTGAATGGACTGCGGGGGGACTTCTGTGTCCGTCACCGCTCGGAGCATCACATTGCGAGCAGCCTGATCACCACTGAAGTCGCAGTCGTGGTTGCCCGGAACAATCAGGCGAGCAATGGTTACTGACTCGGCCCGCCGAACGACTACTTCCTCAATGGCCGAGAGGAACTTGGTCGCCAGCTCGTATTGCTCAGGGGTGCCAGAATAGGCCGAGTCACCACAGAGTGCCAGTATCACCTGGGAAACACCACCGGTTGCCGCCGCCGAAATCGCCGCCCCAACGTGGGCGGCCCGTCCGAGGGCTTGGTCGCTCGCATGACGAAGATGGATATCTGAAAGCTGCACGAGGATGATCGACATTGCTTGATTCCCTGTTTGTCGAAGGCGGAAGCACTGGGGCGAATACTGACAGTTCTCCACGAAATGCACGGTGCGTCAGACAGGCAGACAGACGATTTGACTCATTTGCGTGATCGTTCATGTTGGCCGCAAGTGTTTGCACCTGACTGGAACGGCAGGCAAATGAGTCCTGCAGGGCCCGAGGTGGAAGTGGCCGAGGCAAGGAACGGATGGCGGGGCCATTGAGTTCTGTTGAGCAGACTGCCTGGACTTCTCGGCGATTAGGTGGCCGGCAAAACATCCATACGAGCAGTCGGCCGCCGCGTGCTTGGCTGAGCCTTGTCGAATCTTGATCCGGGCGTGTGGCTTCAGCACGGTGGCCTTGTTGAGATCGACAATCGGCAACTGGCTCGCGCCCGTTGGCGGGGTGACCGTAATCGGAGCCGGCGGCTGAAGTGATTGGGTCATGGTGTGTGAGGCTACATTGCTCGGGTGTCTTAGACTTCGTTGACGCTGTGAAGGGTCACGGTGAACGCTCACACAACGCGTGGCCGCGTGTCGTCATCCTCATGTTTCGCATGACCACGCCTAGCCCGACAACCGCGGCTCGCAGTTAGTGTTCGATCGTCACCACGCGGAGGCGGCGTCATCTCGCCTCGTGCTGCTCCCACCCAGAGTTCAGCTCACTCACTTCCCATCTCTCGGTCTGGCGCCGTCGATTGGTGGCTTAGTCCCCTGTTCTTCTTGCGAACGACAAATTACATGCTTCTAAGCTCTATAACAACGAGAACGAGAAGGCTGACAGCGGCGCGAAAACCACACAAAACACGACGCTTCCCGTCGTGCTGAACCACGTACCCTCGACTCGCACAACATGACATGCTAACTATCGCACACCACAGCAAAGAAGCCTCAACGGAGATGCGGGCGACGGAAAGGAACAACACGGCTACAATAAGTGATGTATACGGTGC
>CAIPEB010000168.1 GCA_903863885.1 uncultured Planctomycetaceae bacterium
CCCCGGTGTTCGATGCGCTGTTGATGGTCTGCACGGTGCTGAAATTCACCCCGTCGGCGGCGAATTGCACGAGCACGGTTTCGCCCGCGTCGAAGCCGACTTCGGAGTAGCTGAAGGACAGCGTCGCCGCGGTGGCGCCGGCCAGATCGACGACGCGCTCGATCGAGGCGCCGTTGAAATTGGCGCCCGCACCGCCGAAGAACTGCAGCTGGTTGGAGCCTGCGCCTCCGCCCCCGTCGATCCGGATCTGTCCGGTGGTGACGCCGCCGGAATCGCCCGTCTCCGTCCAACTGGTGGTCCAGGCCGTGACGCCGTCGGAGTTGCCGAAACCGGCCGTATTGAAGTTGTCCAGGTAGCTGCCCCTGTCCAACGCGTGCAGGTCCAGCACCGGTGTTGGAATGTCGCCAACCAGGGTTGTGTAGACGTACATGGCCAGTTCGCTGCCGGCCTGGAGGGCGTCCTGGTTGCTGAACCGGAAATGGATCCCGCCGTAGATGCGGCTGGCGCCGGCCTCCTCGGCCGCCTGCCAGAAGCTGTTGTACGTCCGCGGCATGGACATGCCGATGCCGGGCATGTGCATTCCCGGCATCGCGGTCAACTGGAAGGTGTAGTCGCCTCGGCCGAAGTAGAGTTCGAGCAATTTGGCGGCTGCGGCGGAGTTCATGCTGTGGCCGCTGAAGTATTCGGGAAAGGCAGGGGCTGGGATCAGCGATTGCCAGGTGGGGTCCGTGACGGTAGAAGCATTGCCGTCCGTATCACCCAGGTGAATGGCCGTTTCGGGACGCCAGAGGCTGTAGATGAACTTCGTGTCCCAGGTCGCGATGGTCGCATCGGCCATGGTCATGCTGAGCAGGTGAAAGAGCTGTGCGTTCTCGGCCAGCGTGAGGTTCTCGAGGTTGGAGATATCGCGCGCGACCGAGTACCACTTCGGTTGGGGATGATGCTCCCAGAACATCACCGTGGCGGTTTGGCCCGCTGTACGGAATGCGGAGTCGATGTCTCCCCAGAGGCGGACCTCTTCGAAGTCGGCCGCGTATTCGGTACTGGTCAAGTCCGGCGGACCGTCGCCGCGGAACTGGTCGCTGCTGGTCATCGTCCAGGGGGTGACCATTCCCCAGCCCGGCGCCAGAGGTGCGCCGCTGGCGGTGCGTCGCCACTGGCCCGGCAGGGTGCCGTCGGGGTGCTCCATATGCAGCGCCATCATCGCGCCGTCGGTGGCCCGCAAGATCGCGATCGCATCGGCGACGCTCTGGCCGAAGGCGATGCCGGCCGCTTTCGCCTGCCCGTCGGGAATCTCCGTCAGATGATCGTCGAGGCGGGCCTGGATCAACGTCCGCAGCGTCGGATCGGTGATCTCGTTGTACAGGACGGGGTAGGCCGCCGCCGTCGCGGCCGCCTCCATCGACGCCCCGGCCGGCGGCGGTGTTGTCACATAGTAGGGGGCGAAGGTGCGGTCGAACGCCATCACCGCGTCGTAGATTGCCGCATGCATCATGGCCTGGAGCCGACCGTCCATGAACACGTGGCCATGGGACAAATTGAGGCCCAGCACCAGCAGGTTCCACTGCGTGACGATGTCGCTGCCTATCGGGTCCAGGACGAGGCTCACCGTGGCCGGAAGGCCCGAGTACTGCGTCCCGTCCGAACCGTCCCAGGTGAAGCCGTCGGGGCCCGCGTAACCCGCCGCTGGCAAGTAAGCGAGCGTCGCCAGGTCGGCCACAGCGATCTGCTGGCCGGCGACGACCACAGCACCGTTCACCTGCAGCGCCCCGTGCATCGGCGTCGTGACGACCTGCACGGTGTGCAGGGTGTCGCCGATGTTCGGGTCGGTGAAGTGGTCGGTAAAGTCCATCGCGGTGAAGGACAAAGGCGTGTCCTGATCCGTGAACTTGGCG
The DNA here is from genome assembly GCA_903863885.1 of uncultured Planctomycetaceae bacterium. Lineage (GTDB taxonomy): Bacteria > Planctomycetota > Planctomycetia > Pirellulales > Pirellulaceae > CAIPEB01. Next base: position 1,896 of record CAIPEB010000168.1, read on the forward strand.
AACTCCGTCACCTGCGGGGCGTTGGCCAGCGGCGGATCCACAATGGTCCACCCGAACATCATGGAGTGGTCTTCGTGCAGCAGATTGTGGCAGTGGGCCACGTACCTGCCGGTGAAGGTGCGAAAGTTCCGATAAAAAGTTACCGACTCATTCTCGTCGAGATTGATCACATCCGACTTGCCGGCTTCGTCGGGAAACTCATTGAAGCTGTTAACCCGGCTGAGCACGCGGTGCTCTTCCTGGTGCATGTGCATGGGGTGCACCCACCCGCCACCGCCGTTGGTGACGGTCCAGACTTCCGGCTGTCCGCGCGTGACCGTGTGCAGAGTCACCAGGGGATCGAAGGCCGTGTTGTTGATTTGCCACTGGTTCTCGAAGCCAAGTGTGCCGCTCCGCGCGAGCACGAATTCGGGATGGGGCAGCGTGTCCAGCACGGATTGCGAAGGGATCACCGGCGCAGGGCGCAGGTGCGAGGGGACGGAACTGGGGCCTTCCTCCCCGCTCGTCGGCGGCCCGCCGACGATAATCTTCACCATCGGGACCTTGTAGATCGCATCGTTGACATGCGATTGGGGATCGTTGAAGTTCGGCTTGCGCCCGTCCGGCATCTCCAGGATGTTGGTCAGATAGATCACATCACCGGGTTGGGAATTGCTGAAATCGACCACGTGTTCGTTGCGGGTGGCGGGCCAGATCTGCACGCTGTCACGCACGATCGGCTCGGGCAGCAGTCCGCCCATCGAGGCGATCTGCGTGAACGGTTCCCACAACTCGCCGTCGGGGATCTGCCACTGTCCCTGCGTGCCCGGCATGGCCACCGGGCCGGCGTCCGAGGTCATCATCGCCAGCTCATAGATGCGGGAGACCGAGGCGTCGAGAAAACGGAAACGGTACTGCCGCTGGTCAACTTCCAGGACCGGAAAGGCCGTACCGTTGACGGTAAAGATGTCGCCCACCAGGCCCGTGTCGGCGTTGTGCTGATAGTACGACTTGCCCCACCACTCCGGATGCGTTCCGACGTTCTGCGGAAGCGTGTGCCTGTCGTCATGCATTGTCACCCCGTCATCCAGGGCGACGTCGTAGAAGACCATCGGGATGTCGTACTTGACGTCGAACGACCCGTCCGGATTGACTGTCTTGATGCCGGGCAGTTGCAGAGCGTTGCCCTCGGCGCCCGGATCCCGCTCGTCGCCCGGGTCCAGCTTGGGGTCGTAGATGGTGTACAGGCCCACCATCCCCTTGTAGACGCCCGCGCCGGTTTGGTTGTGCACGTGGTCGTGAAACCACAAAAACGACTGTTTTTCGTTGGGGTCGCCGCCAGCTGGATAGTTCAGGTACAGATTGTCGGACCACTGGCCGGGCAGATAGCCGCCGCCGTTCTGCTGCATGTAGTACGGGTTCCCGTCGCTTTCGGGCGCCGTGTGGCCGTTATGCAGATGGGTCAGGAACCTCCAGGCCGGATCTCCGAAGTCCTGGCGGCCGAGGCCCAGCGGGTTAATGTCAAGATCGTTCTCGAACCGGACCAGGACCGGCTGGCCGTACTCGGCGTTGATCATCGGGCCGGGGAAGGTCCCGTTGAAGCCGTAGATGTTGCTCGACGGCAACACGGCCAAGCCGTTTTCATCCACGACCACGCCGTCCGGAAGCTGACCCTCCGGCACCGGCGTGCCGTCCGGCATGATCGGCATGACAAGCGAAGAGGTGAAATCATGCTGGGCGACTTGGAGCCGGATGTGATAGAGGATGGGATCGGGATACGGTCCGCCCTCCTCGCCCACCAACCTGTCGGAGTTCAATCCGGCCGCATTCGGCCAGACCTGGTGTTGCCCTTCGTGCTGCTCGTAAAGACCGGGGATGGCCGGTACAAAACCGATACTGTCCTGCTGATTGACGCCCGGCCCGGGGGGACTGATGTAAGGTCGCTCGGGGTCACCCGTCGGCGTGGCGCCGGCATAGTTCGTTTCCCGCACGGACCAGGCCATCGGGCCGTCAGGCGCCAGGGTCCCGTCAGGGGCCCGCCAACCCGGCGCCAGGGCCTCGGGGATGACCAAGGGGTCGATGAACGGACTGACGATGAACGGGCTGGTGGGCATCACCTCCAACGGCTGTTCGAGAGCCGCGACTGCCGCCGGCGGTCCCATGACCGCCAGCATCTTGCGGTGTTCCAGGAATTCCACGCGCAATGAGCCGCTGCCGGCCCCGATTGTGCGAGAATGCCGCCGAGTCCTCCGCCCGCGTGCCCTGCCTCCGCCAGAACCACGATTTCGGCCTCCCAAGAGACGTCGAAGCAGGTTGACGGTCATGACGATCTCCTCGCGGCAATGCTGGCACGCACAGTCTGCGTGTTGCGGAGGCGCGGCGTCGCGTCAACTTGGATGTCGTCAGCCCAGCTTCTCGACGCCTTCGAACTCTTGGAGCACAATTAGCGCGAGATGGCGGCCAACAATAGGACTTTCGGCGTAGGACTTTAGGCCTACACGCCGAGGAACCGGGCAGCCGCCCCACAGATGGACGTGCGTTCCGTGCTCGGGAAGGGGAAGATGCCTTGCGTTTGGGGCCGACGAAACTCGTGGCCGTTCAGCGTGCGCGTGAACGGGGCGCTGTTCGTCGAGCTTGTTGGAACGAACCTGCCATGCCGGCGCATTAGTGCCCGTTTGGAGTGCGCCTGACCGAAGTCATCCGCCCTGCGTCCACCTCCACGACGACACGCGCCGCGAAGCCGCATCGCAACCGGACGCAGCGATCGCCTTCGACCTGCGTCCTTTCCGTCCCAGGATGAGATCCTCGACGTGAAGGGAGGCCACGGATGGGCACGGATTTACACGGATGGAGAAGTCAGAGATGAGATTCTCGCGGCGGCACGGAGAACCCGGAGAGGTAAATCGCAGCACTTCATCCTCCCTGTGCTCGGTGCACTCTGTGGTTGATTTCCCTGCGGAGCGAGAAGGCCACCGATGGGCACGGATACCGCTGATCACTTCGTCGAGTCGCCAACGACCTTGGCGGCGTTTTGAATTGGGGCCTCTTTGTTTCGGGCTATATACCGCGCCGGGTTTCGGGCAAACCGCTGGAGTGAATCCTCCGTCGCGAACAGATAAATCCGGTCCTTGAGTATGACGCCGTGCTCTCGTTTCCCCGCTGTCGTTGTGTGGCTGTCGCTGGCGAGCACGATATCGTTTCCGAAGAAGGCGGGAATGTAACGATCAGGGTTCTGCCGAAACCGCTGCTGCTCCGAGGCACCGGCGAAAAGGAATCTCTGTTTTTCCCGCTGTTCGGAGTACTCGAGTCTGCCCAACTTCCATTGGCTATTATCTACAACAGTGACTGGGCAGCATCCATCCAGTGCGAATGGTGGCCTTTGCGGATCGGAGGTCGAATTGACGGAAGGTTTGAACGTAGACTTCGAGGTCGCCAATTCGATTGGGACCAGCAGAACGAACGTCGCGAGCAGTCCGCCGGCTGCCGCGCCACCGGAGAGGAGCCCCGCCAGGAAAATGCAAACATCGCGTTTTGACATGCCCGGCCCCCATTCGTTCAGCCCGCCAAGCCAAGTGGACTTCTACTTCCGCAGAGCGAAAGAATAACCTATACAATTCGCCGGTTGCTTGTGAGCGAGCGATGCGAAAGAAATCAATGTGATCGGCTGGGCCTGGTAGTTTGTCGTCGATGAATTGCAGTGTCCTATCTGGCTGTGCCAATGGAAACGGCGATCACACCCTTGCCTGCTGTTTTGAGTGCCACTGGCTGTGCCAGTGTAAGCGGTCATGCCATCGAACACTCACGGCTTGCCTGACCAAAACGGCCTGAATTTGGTCATCTCCATCCAACAACCGGTCCAGTCACCGGAACCGGGTATCCCGTGTGCTGACTTATTCAGCAGTCGTTGCATTGTTCGAGAGACCTGCCGGCATTACCTCTTCGTCCTTTGGACTTTGCTCTTCGTGGCGGCCCCTCTCAGGTCCGGATATTGGAGGTCGTTGGCAAGGTCCGTTTCCACTGGCACAGCCAGTGCCACACAAACGAACTGGTCAACTTATTCTTTCGCTCTGCCTAAGCCGCGTCGCAACCCGAGCACTCCGACCTTCATTCCTGCCGGAACTAGTCTGGTCGGTACGTCACTTTCCAACAGGCCCGATTGCTGGCCGTATCGTCTATTCGTCCAAATCCCAATCCAGGCACATGACTACCAGCTCATTGCCGGATGCAAACGCGAATCGACAATCCGGCGAAAAAGCCACGTCGTGAATAGAAGTGTCGAATTGATTGCTCAAAATGCACTCGCCGCTTTCCACATCCCACAACCTGAGCTTCCCATCTTCGCCGCCGGACAATACATGACGCCCGTCGGCCGTTACGTCTACTGCGTTTACGCCGCATTCATCATCTCGGAAGTCCTTCAGGTGCATGCCATGGTCATCTCGGTGACACGTCTTTGGTTGTTCTTTCTTCGGCGAGTGTGCCTCGATCGCCCTTACACAGCTACGCGTCGCTGAATCCCAGACTCTCACGACTCCGTCGCGGGCACCGGATATCATGCAGCGTCCGTCTTCAGTGGCCGACACGACTTGAACTCGTGAGTCATGGTTGACCGATCTAGGTCCGCGCGATATTCCGGTGTCGGTATAACAGCAGAAAGTACTTTTCAGCCCACTGTGAACGTCCACTAGGTGGATCTGCCCAAGGTAATCCACAGCGATGAGAAGCGGCCCGCAGAAGCAATTGAGGTTTCCGACCAATTCAACTTCGTACGTGACTTTCCTGAGCGCCAAATCGTAGATCGATACCATTCCACGCGATGAAAAAGCGACTTGTAGGCCGCTGGGGCCGACTGCGGCGGTTGTTGCACCGATTTCCACCTCACTCTGTAACTCGCCGGACAGAACATCCCACACCGTCAGCACCCCGTCAGGTGATAACCACACAGCATACCGATCGTCCGAGGTTATCCGGTGCACATTGGCACGGCCTTGTCTATCGTACAGATTAATGTCGCCTTTCTTTTTGTACCTGAGAACATGTTCCCGGGAACCCTTGTGCACATCGAACATTCTGAGCTCGCTACCACAGCCGACCAGCGCAATGGTGCCATCTCGAGTTGTGGAAATATGCCTGTCACCGCTCACATCATGTGTGTCATCAGCCAATTCAAACCTGCGAATTTCCCAAGCCTCTCGAAGTCCCCTTCTCCGAAAGTGGGAATACAGGTTTGCCCATTCTCTGAACACACGATCCGATCGGGCGCAGTCAGACCGGGACCGTACCGCGCCGAGGCTCTGCAGCGTTGCCCGAACGTCGCTTGCTGCCGCGGCTTTTCGAGCCTCATGCAGTGCTAGTTTCACTTCCTGATCAAGCGTGCTCACCTCGCCCGTGGAACGAACACGACAAACCTCGAACGGCGCGGGAATTGTCGGCGTTCGCAGGTCGGCCTCCCATGCCTGCATGTTGCCTCGTTCGTCGCCAGTTACGACCATGGTCTCGCACACACTCAGGCAGACAACCACAGTTTCGTATCGATCCGGCTGTTTGATTGTGCACAAACAGCGTCCTGACTCGGTCGCGCAAACTCGGAGCCGTCCTCCTTTCCCCCCCACGACCACCTTTGCGCCATCGCAGGAAAGCGCAATGCAATTGAGGAACCCGGTGACTTTGAAAGGCAGCGTGCAGAGTCGGCGACCGAGCGTATCCCATACTGAAACCAGGTTGTTGAACATATCCACGCAGGCCAATACGCTTCCGTCCGAACTGAGGCACACCGAACTGATCACTGCCTCATAAGCATCACCTGCACGACCTCGCATACCTGCTTCGACCGCGTCTGCGAGATCGCTCGGCTCGATCACGCATATGAGCTCAGCACACCTGTCGTTCCAAACACGAATCTCACAGCCCGGCCGGGCATTCCTGCGAAACGCTGCAGCCGCCAAGGCCTGACCGTCGGCACTGAGTTGCATGGCATGAAGCGAACGCGTGTCTTGCTTCAGATCAAATCGCCGGATCTCGCGCCTCTTGCAGAGATCCCAAAGCACGATGGCCGAATCCCTATCCTCTATCGCGGCGAATCGTCCGTCGGGAGTCATCGATGCGTGATAGCCTCGACATGTTTCGAAGGTGTGCACACACTCCCCAGTTGAAACACTCCACAGTCTTGCCCCTTTCTGCGGGTGTGCCAGGAGGACGAGTTCCCCGTCATGGCTGATCCCACCGGCGTCATTTCCGTAGAAATCATCGAGAAGCCTGATACGAGTTCCAGTCGTGGCATCCCACACTATCGCCGTTTCGCGATGATTGTATGTGGAAAGAACGTAGCGACGATTTGCGCTAATGTACGCGCCGTCTACTGCATTCGAGTGACGAGTGTCAAATCGCATGCCAGGGCGGAACACAGAGCGGCGATCGGCAATTGTCGCCAGGAATGAACTGCACTCGCGGCGTCGATCGGCGTCGCGCTCGATTCGTTCAAGCAAGTCGCGTGCCGAATCATAGTCTCCTCGCTCCGCATGCACGCGGGCGAGCAAGTACTGACTACGCCACTTGTCTGGCGACTGGTCAACCAGCCTCTGCAATCGGCGCACCAATTCGTCGTCGGTAATCTCGGCTGCCCTCCAGAGATACAGTCCCTGATTGTATGTCGACGCGAAGTGTGTTCTGTCCAATTGCAGCGCCTGATCCCAATGCGCTCTCGCCTCCATGCACTTCCCCAATTCGAGCAGCGAAAGAGCCTTGTTGTTCAGACAATCCGCATCCAACTCTGGAGGTTCGCCCGAAGTCCGCCAATAGTCAGTTCCTTTGATTTCGCGAAATGCGGCTCGAAGACGTGCAATGATCTCAGTAAACCCGTGCGGACGACTCTCGGGAGCGATTTGCAGGCATTTGCCGATAATCCGCAAGAGCTCTTGAGGTATTATTGCCACACGAGGCGTAATCGCCCCGTCTTCCAAAGCGGCAAATGCAAGATGCGCTTGAGTGCCGTGCGTCCACGTCCGTCGTCCGAGCAGCATCTCCAAAACAGATACAGCCCAACTCCAAACATCTGTGCATCCGGACAGGGGCTGCGCAAGTGCCTGCTCGTGTGAGCAATAAGCGGACGTCACACCACTGCAACGGTGACAGCCTGCGTCGTCGGGCGTCGCAATCGCTGCCGGGCTCGTGACTGCTGCCGCGCTTGAGAAGCCAAAATGGGCAACTCGCGCTACTCCATCGAGCGTGAGCATCACGTTTCTGGGCTTGACGTCCTGATGAACTTGGCCCCTCCCGTGTACAAATGAGAGCCCCTCCGCAATTTGGATGGCAATGTCGACAATTCTCGAGACGACCGTTTCGTCCGCACCATCGTACAATCGTCCGTCGCTGATCCACTCCGAGAGATTGCCGCCGTCTACGTACTCCGCAAAAACGTGGGGAATCGCACCGATGCGTCGAATGAAGTAGCAATTGACTAAGTGCGGATGCAGTCCAAGCTGAATCCACCTCCCGCATTCTTTCTCGATCGCGATTCGCTGCTCTTCAGATCGGAATACGTCGGGTGTTGGACGATTGACCGCCAGATCAATATCCCACTCATTGTGGTGGACGCGGTAGACAATGCCGCACACGCCGCACCCACGCACCTCTTTGACCTCATAGGTATCGAGGATTACATCGCCCGGCGCCCAAATTCGCTCCTCCACATTCACTGCCGAATCCGTCGGGTGCAACGCTGAAATGCCTTCGCGATCGCTCTGAAGGTGCTTACCACACGCCGGACAGCACGACGCGGCGGCAGTCGTTTCTTCAAACGTTGCGTGACAATGGTTACAGATCATGATCGCACCCTACGAGCACGCATTACGATGGGTGAGTGAGCTACCATGACGGTGCGCGAAGTTATTCCGTTCTATCACCTGAACAGTTCGGCGGCATCTTGGTTCCTTCATCTTCGTTCGCTGTGGACATGCTGATGGGTTTTCAAGTGTCGCACGTCAACTATCTCGACCAGGCTGTCGCTGTGGGAATTGCTCTTCGCAACGGCGTCCGTCACTTTCGTCGTTTGAAGAGACCCTCGACGTGAAGGAAGGCCACCGATGGGCACGGATACCCATCGTGATTTTCCGTCATTCTCGTAACTGCGGCGTTTGCGCCTTACTTGCCTCTCGCGATGGCTCATCGCTTGCCGACCGTCGCGATGTACACCGTGAATTCCTCGTCTCCATCAACGCCAAGCAATCGATCGCATGCCGCCTGGTCGTAAGCCGCGATCGCGCAGGCCCCCGCTCCAAGTGCGGTGCAAGCCAGATACAGATTCTGGCACACGTGACCGGCATCGATGGCAATGACCTTGTGAGCCGCCAGATCGTATCGCCATTCCATGCGTGCGGGAATCGTTGTCCAAAAGAACGTCGCAGCAGCGGAGGCCACAAACCGCTGCTGCAGACAAGCGTAGGCAGCCTTCCGCCCAATTTGATCGTCGATGGACAGCTGAGCCAATTCACCGTCGAGGGGCAGATAGCGATAGAGGCCGGATGGCAGACCTTCCACTCTGCTCGCAGCCACGTAGGTCTCAAACGCGTGGCGTGCGCCCGCCGAAGGCACGGTCCGCAACGCGCAGTCCTGACTCAACACCCGGCGGATGCCCTGGGTCGCCCACAACAGAGCGGACAGCTCATCGAGAGTGAGTGCTTCCGCCGTGTAGGAGCGCACACTTTCCCGTTGCGTGATTGCATCAGCCACTGACATGCAACACAGTCGAGCCAAAGACGCCGCCCCGTCAGGGAGAGCCGTTCGCAACACATTCTGCAAACAAGGCTTCTGGACAGGCGGTGCCGGCACATGCCGACTCTGCTCGGTTTGGCGGAAATCGACCGTTTGGCGGACGATATCCTTGAGGAAGAAGCGGTTTTGAGCGAACCGGCCGACAGGCTTCTGACTCGAATCCACGCTGAGATCCCTTTCAGACGAATCATGCGAATCCCGATGGATTACCTGTTGGCTCCAACGGCAGACATCAGGCGGCGCGGACACAAAGACACCACCACTGGCAAACGACCTTAGCCGCGGGCCGTTCGCGAAGCAAGGGTGCGATACTCCTCATCATTGCGGGCTTTTGCAGGCTTTCGCCGCGGTGAAATCGGCTCGGTGCCCCTGCAATCCTTCGACTTCGAGTCGGTGCCACCGATGTTGACCGTGCAGGCCGGATGCCTGAGTGGAATCTCAAACCGCTCAGCGGCAGCTGGCAGAAACCGGATAGCCCGTCGTGCTGTGTTGAGCGAAGTTGCCATTCTGCATTACAGTTAGACTTCACCACGCGGTAGTTGATGTTGCTGTCGTCCCCGCACGAAAGGCATCTGACGAATGCTCTGTCGAACAATCGCAGCCCTCGTGGCCTTGGCGTCGATCGCGAACGGATCGCTATTTGCACAACAGCATGCGCCCTGCAAGGTGGGAGATTCTGTGGTAATTGAAATGACTGGCGATCTGGCGGTGGAATACGCCAAGCGAGTTGGCTCTTTTAAGGAAAACACTTCCGGTCTGCAAATCTCAACGACCGCAATCGTTGCCCAACGGCACAACGACGGCCGGTTCCGCATCGAGCATACTTCGCACATCATCCGTGATGGCCGCTCTGCTCGCCTTGTAACGCTCACCGCAACCGTCGATTCAACCAGATTCGTGACCGACGTCACGCCCGTCGGAACGGCAGTCTATTCCTCGCCGGCGGACCAACTCAACGGAATCAAGCCCGTTTTGACCACACGCGAGACCAGCGCACTTCGGCTCCAATTGTCCGACCTCAAGGGGCTCAAGTTGTGCACGTGGACACTCGCGGAAGAAATCGGCAATTGATACTAAGCGTGCGCGTAGGCCGACAAATTGTCCCACGACGACTCCTCAGGCAAGACACGCTTTCAGCATAGGGATTTTCCCTACAAACATTAGATTGCCGATATTTCGCAAGAGTTTCACATCACGCCGCTGCAACTGCCGTGCACATGTGGCACAATGGCGGCGTGACTTGTCCGTGCAACCGCCCCTTCTCTTCGGGAGACGCATCATGCTCACGGTTGCTGGTCTCACTTTGGCGGCGTCGATTCTGGTGGGACAAAACTCTGTCGTAAACGTTCCATCCGAAGTCCAATCCGAATTCGAGTATCTCGTCGGTGACTGGACCATCTCGGGGCAAAGTCAGAACGGTGCGGTGACGTCGGAAAATCACGACTCTGCGGTTCTGGAGCGACGACTGGAACCACTTTCGGAGGTACACGATCAAGGCTCCTGGAGTTTGGCGAGCCGACGAATGTCGGGGAGTCACCAGCGAGGGCAAGCCGGTCAGCGGCACTGCTGTTGTCGAACGGACAAGTCGGAATGAGTTCATATGGCGATCGGAGAACATGAAATAGCCGGCGAGGTCGTGCAAGACACAAAAACCGTGTTTATGCGGAGGACAAAATAGAAGGTGCGGTTCCGATTCTTGAAGATGCTCGAATCCTGTTTCGTTTATCACATCCGGAGAGCTAACCATGTTGGGCACAGCGGTCTTGCTGGTAGCGTCGATACTCGGGCAGCCGGTGGAAATCACGAAAATGCCGGCCGACGTCATTAAACAAATTGATGAGAAAGTGATCGGCGATTGGGTGCTTGAGTCAACTCACGGCGAAACTCCGATCACCGGCGAGGAGTCCTGGAACTGGGGGAAAGACAGGTCTTGCGTGATATTCAGTGGCTTCTCCACCGTGGAAGGAAAGAAATCAACGTACGGCGGGGCCATGGGATGGGACGGAAAGGCCAAGACACTTGTGTCGTACTTCTTCTCGTCTGACGGAGACGTCGGTACGACACGCTGGACAGGTCTTGGTGCAGAGAAATGGACCGGCGAATGGGTGGGCACTTACCAGGGGCAGATGTCGAAGTCGACGGCTATGCTCGAGTTCACGAAGGAACAGAAACGCTACGAGGATACAACGAACGGCAAAGCCTACGTTGCGATCATCAAGCGAAAGCCAAAGCCACCGACTCCCTCGAATCACGAGAAACTCAAGGATCTCAACTTCTTCATTGGCACTTGGGAGGCCCAGCAGGAAGACGGAGTTACCCTGACCTGGACCTTTGAGTGGGCTGTTGACAAGAACATGATCAAGAACCAGATCACTGGCAAAGACCGTGACGGGACGATGACATTCTCGAACTTGGAAATGCTCGGCTGGGATGCAGAAGCACGACGCATCACCAATTGGTGCTTCAATGAACGCGGACAACCTGTGACGTTTTATTGGGCCAGATGTCCGGATAACAAATGGGAAGGCTGGACTGCCGACTCAAAGATTTCGTGGGAATTCACGATTGTAGATGGGAACTCATGGTCGATGGGCAGCGGTCCGGACAAAATCGTGTTCAAACGCAAATGACCTGAGCCGAACGACAGCCGGCATTGTCACTGACCTTTATGCGAAGGCCTTTGACCGAGTGGAAATCGAGTGAATGACGGGGTGGTTTGCCGTTGCGGGAACAGCAGCGGAGGTTCGAGACTAATTCACGAACGCGTAACCGGAGGACTTCCAAATGAATCACAAGTACTTATTTGTCGCAACGTGCATTCTTGCTGCAGGAACCGCGTTTGGAGCCGAGAAATCCGCGTCTGGCGAAAAGCCACTGAGGTTCTTCGAGCCCTACATCGGCAAATGGAGTTGGGACGGTACTCTCGAGGAGGACTTTTCATTCGGCAAGAAAGGCGATGTCGGCACGTCGTCCATAACTTGGCGATGGGCTTACAACAAGAGTGCGGTTGATTACCAATGGGAGTTTGACTACGCCGGCAAACGTTCCGGAGCAAAAGGGACCATCGCATGGAACGCCACACAGAAGCAATTCGTGGTGGCCGGCGTGTTTTCTGACGGCGGAGTGATCCGTGGAACCGGTCTGGCGACAAAACCGATGACAGTGCGAGCCGAATTCATCGATCCCGAAGGCAAGGCTACTTCGCAGGTTGAGACATTCACGCTTGGCAAGAACGGCACACTGTCTCTTCGGCTGACCGAACGCAAGGGCGGTCCGACCACCGCCGACAGTCTTGAGTACACTTTCAAACGCGCCGCACGGCCAGAAGCGAAACTGCCCCAGGCTCGCCCGGCCGGATTCAAGCAACTAGAGGAGTACGGAGCGGCGGTTGTTGGAGAGTGGGTGGGTGCCACGACCCTGACCTCAGAAATTCCCGGCATCGGAAAGAAGGGAGAGCAGCTCAAAGGCACGGCAACAACGAAATGGACGCTGGACAATTCGGCCGTGCAGTGCGACTGGACAATCGGCGGTGCGGTCGGCAAGTGGATCGCTATTTGGGACGCGGAAAAGAACGTCGTGCGGAAATGCAGCATCACTTCTGCGGGCGCCTTCTCGAACGGCCAGCTCTCGAAAGAAGGAGAAAGGTGGATCGAGAACGTGGAAGGGGCAACCGGCGACGGCGCGCACTTTTCAGGCAAAGCCATTCTCACGGTTACCTCTGATCGCAATACCTGCACTTGGGACGAAACAGAGCGATTATTGGCCAACGAAAAGCAGCCGGACTTCCAGCACGTGTGGACGCGAGTCAAAAAATAGACTGCGGATGGCAGATGCGTACCGGCAAAAGTCTGCTTTGAAACTCAGGCGGCCACGCGTTCCGCCATGCGGCCACCGAACGCCTCTCAGCGCTGCACGGTGACGCCGCAATTCGGACGGTCCGGTTCCATCAGTAATGCTCGCCGCCGCTCAGTCGATGTGCTACAAGGTGCTGGAACTGACACGTCGTATGCGATGCCTTTTTCGTTACCTGCTGCAAGGAGAAGTCCATGTCTCATCGAACGGTTCTGGCGTTTGCATTGTTCGTAGGAACGCTGGGTTCGGCCTGCGCGGCACAGGATTTCGTGCCTCAGATGCTCAAGTACTTTCCAGGCAAATGGATCATGAAGGCGGCGGACGGAACGGAATTGAGCACCATCGACTGGAAACTGGTCAGCGGGGGAAAGGCCCTCGGCGGACCGGGGGAGCTGAAGACGGGCGGAAAGTCGTATGCGCTCGCTGGGTGGGATTCCGCTGCGAAGAAGTGGATTCATAATTGGTTTCAGGAAGACGGTGGTTACGGTCACCTCGAAGTGGTGAAGTTCGAGGGCGACACCTACTTCGGGACCATCTATCTCGTCGATGCCAAGGGAAAAGCGGAAACCGGAGATTGGCAAACCCACGTCATCGACAAGGATCACTTCGAGACGATTCAGGTCGTGAAGGGAGCGAAGACCGTCACCCAGTTCTACCGGACCAAGGACTGACCCCACGCCTTGCGCAAGACGTTCATCACGAATCTGTCGCTGGCCGGCGTGCAGCCCAAGACGGCTTGGACGCCGGCGCGCAACTCCGACATTAACTTGACGATGATCACGTACAGCGATTATCGGAGGCCGCCGAAGGAAAATAGTCGGAATTGGTGCGACTCTGTTGGCCCGTTTGCGGATACTCATTAGGGAGAAATGTCTCTACATCGGACAGTGGTAGGCCATGCAGAAATCGTCGCCGTGGCAGAACGTGCTTGACAGCTTGAGCGAGAGCGAGTGGGAGCAACTCGATTCCATCGCAGGTCGGCTCGAAGCGGCCTGCCGCAGCGGTCTTCGGATACCTCTGAGCGAACTGGTACCGGCCGTCGATAATCCGATGCGAACTGCGACGCTGGTGGAACTAATCAAAGTCGATCAGAAGCACCGGCTCCTTCGAGGCGAAGCGAAATGCCTCGAGGAGTATCTCGCCGAATGGCCCGAATTGCAGTTGTCGCAGCCGGCTTTCGCGGAATTGCTGGCCTTTGAATGCGCAACGCGTGCCCTTCATGAAGGCCCCCTTGACCCCGCCGATGTGCTCGCCCGTTTTCCCGACTCGGCGCTATTGGTCGATGTGGAATCGATCAACTTACGGACAAGTCGCGAGGCATCCGCTGCGCACTTGATGGCGCCTACTGGCTCGATGCCAAGCGAGGCTGCAACTTCGCAGCCCACTCCTGAGCCGGACCTGTCGACCGGTCAGCAGTTCGGCGAATTTGAAATCCGCGAACACCTGGGCACCGGCGGAATGGGCACGGTGTATCGGGCCTACCACACGGTATTGCAGCGCGAGGTGGCCCTGAAGCTCCCGCGAATCGATCTGAAATTCGAACCGGAGGCAACGGCACGGTTCATGGAAGAAGCTCGCGCTGCCGCGAAAGTGATCCACCCGAATGTCTGCCCGATCTACCACGCTGGCTTCGTGGAGGACAGGCCCTTCATTGCGATGGCCCTGGTGCAGGGACCGACCCTGGCTCAGTGGCGGGATGGCCGCAAGATTTCCTGCGCGGAGGCTGCGGAGATTGTTCGGCAGGTTGCCTGCGCCGTCGAGGCCGTGCATCAGCAGGGAATCGTGCATCGGGACATCAAGCCGCAGAACGTGATGATCGGCGCCAGCGGCGAACCGCTGCTGATGGACTTTGGATTGGCCCGTTCTCCTGCGGCCCCGCAGCACAGCGGGATGTCCTCGTTCCGTGGCACGATCCCATACGCGGCTCCGGAGGCATTTCACGCCGGCATCGCCAGTCCCAGAACCGATATCTACGGGCTGGGAGTGCTGCTGTACCACCTGTTGGCTGGCGCCACGCCGTTCGATCCTCTCGCCCCGGACCTCAGTTTGCAGATTCTCAGCGGACACTACACTCCTCTTCGCGACGTGCGGCCGGACGTTGCTCCTCAGCTCGAGCAGATCTGCGCAAAGGCGATGGCGAGAAAACCAGCCAACCGATTCGGTTCGGCCGATGAAATGGCTCAGACGCTGTCAGTCTACCTGGAAGGCGAGAAGCGGTGCGACGCCGCGCCCGCCACTTTAACGAAAAGCGGGAAACGCAGTGGGTATTCCCGCCCCGTGGTGGCCGGACTTGGCCTTTTCGGACTCCTGGTCGCCTGCGGGATGTTTGTCTGGGGGGGTTGGAAGCATGAGCAGCCGCCCCCAAAAACGCTCCTCACGAATGTCCCCAGGCTGCCCGTGCAACAATGGAGAGCCGACGGGGGCTGCATGGTGATTCAGTTTTCGCCAGACGGCAGCGCGTACTACAGCGTTCTGAATCCGGCGTTTCCCCGTGGCGCTACAGATAAGCCGTGCAGCTTCGTCATCGGCGACGCGAAAACAGGCAAGATACGCTCGAAAGTGCCTTTTCATCTCGATTGGCAGACAACGCGAGGTCTGGCAGTTTCTAAGAGTGGCGACGCCTACATTTCCGATTTCTACGCGAAAACGGTGGCGCGGATCCGAAAGCAATCGAGCGGTGAGATTGAGTACATCCCGATTACCTCGCGTAATGTCGAGCATCCCTGGGTCAGCGATATAGCGATCACGCCCGACGAAAGCACGTTGATTGCTATGTTGGGACACGACGGCCAAGAGCCAGACTTTAACAACGACTATGTCGCGATTGTGGACCTGAGTAGCCAAAAGCTTGCTGAACTTCAGCTGAATGACGAACCCCAAAGCGACGGACTCTGCGTAGCTCGCGACGGCAAGAACGCGTACATCGCCACTATCAGGCGGAAATCAAAAAACGCTACTCTGTACGAACTGCAATTGAAACCGCCTTGTTCGATTTCGCGCCGTGCGGCCATCCCGTGCGATACCTTATGGGGGGTTGCCTATTGCGAGCGCAAAAGGTGCATCTTCGTCGGAGACAGTCAGAACAGCGTCATCTGGCAGGTATCGCGCGATACTTTCGCAGTCAAGAAATGGGCCTCCCTGGATGGTTACAGTCCAAGGTTGATGGCCATCGACCCCATGGAAAAGACGCTGGCAGTTCACTGCAAGAATCAAGTCCTCCTGTTCGACCTGGAGACAACTCGCGTCAAGGCTAATGCCAACAACTCTATGACGGGGCCCTTGCGGTTTGACCCATCCGGTAATCGTCTGTTCGTTGCGGGATCCTGTGCTGATGGCGTCAAATTCATTGACCTCAATTCGCCGCCTTGTGCCCCCGAACCGACGTCACATGTACCTTGGCGCAATGAGCGCGAACGACTCGACAGTTTTGTCTTCGCCGCGATGCACGAAGGTCAAGGGTACCATCTTTACTGGATGGACGAGGCCGCAACGCGTCAGCCCACGCAACTTACCTTCCGCCTCGCGGACGATTGGGCACCGGTGTGGTCTCCCAACGACGATGCGATCGCCTTCGTGTCGGACCGCGACGGCGCTCCTCGAGTCTGCGTACTCGACCCTGCGGTCGGCGACGTCCGAGTCTTCGAGAAGACGCGAGTTTCTGACCTGCAGAAGGCGTTTCGAACACCCGTCACATGGCTCCCCGGTGGGACAAAGATCGCTTACATCGCGTCCGGTGACGTGCGGATCGAAACGGTGGACCGAACCACTGGAGAGATATCGCAACTGTTCGGCCCGGAACTCGCGGCCGAACAGGGATTACCAATGATTTTCCACGTCTGCTGCGACGTAGATCAGCGAAGCTATTGGATATCGTGCCGGACCCACGATTCGCACAACACGGCGGAGGTATTCCTGGTCAGTTCCGCTCAGTCCGGTCGCACTGTCAAGCGAATCACAGACGGCACCAGCGGCAACTATTACGACAACTGTGCAGTCCCATCTCCCGACGGAACACTGTGTGCAATTCTTGAGGGGACGAAGCACGACCTCACAGCCAGCTTCGTTCCTGAGCAGAACATCATCCTTCGGAACCGAGCCGGCAAGATGATCGAAACCGGCCTTAAATTCTCAGCAAGGACGCCATCGTCCCCGATGATCATCGCTGTGCCCAAATGGTCCCACGACGGCAAGCGACTGTTCTACGCCTTGCTTCAGGACGACCAAGTTAGTCTTTACGAGTTCGACATCGAAAGCCGCGGATCCCGACCACTCGCAGTGCTCGGCTCCGACATTGATCTCTTCGAC
Organism: uncultured Planctomycetaceae bacterium; assembly: GCA_903863885.1. Taxonomy (GTDB): domain Bacteria; phylum Planctomycetota; class Planctomycetia; order Pirellulales; family Pirellulaceae; genus CAIPEB01. Next base: position 18,801 of record CAIPEB010000168.1, read on the forward strand.
GTTTGCTGGCGGTAGCAACGTCCCTCTCTGCGATGCGAAACATCCGCAGATTCTCTGCAACTGCTGAAAGGCAAAAGCGACTCCTCATTCCAGAGGCGCTCGGACGGCGACGACACGGAACATTCGAATTCACTGCGTCGCGCCGCACGTTGTGCCGGCTTGTCCAATCGCACGTCTGAGGTGACCGCAGTCGTATCGGTCGTGGAAATGTGAGTATTTCCAACCGTCACTTGGTTAACGTCTTTCACTTACCCGGAGGCTGAACGATGCCTGCTCGCTGTCATTTGGTTCAACTGGTTGCTCCCTGGATCGCTGTGGTCGCACTGCTCACCGCAGCACACGCCTCGCCATTCGCCGCGAAAACAAACCACTCATTTCCCGCAGGATCTGGAATTTGCACCGGGGCGGACGGTGTTTGAGTTGGGGCCGGGCGTGAATGTGCTGCTCGTGGCGGTCTTGCTTCCTTGCTGGATTCTCGGTTCATTCCCGCCATCATCGTTAATTCGGCCACCACTGGATGTCCTGTTCATTCCCTTCGATCACCCCGTTCCTGATCGACACCCGAATCGTTCCTCGATAGCCAGGCTGAAAGAAACCGCCTGCATCCAGCCGCTTCGTTGCTCCCGTGTCATCTGAGAACTCGATCTCCAGATGGGAGTCTCCGGTGCACCTGGCCGTGGCTTCGGCTTTTGTCGTTGGCGGGATGTCACCCAGGTTGTAGCTGTTTCCCGTCACGTAAAGGACGACGGAGCGAATGGGCAGGTTGCCCGTGTTCTCAACGGAGACGTGGATGCCGGGGTGATGAAACAGCACGAAGCATGCCAGGAAGAGCACGACGGCAAGCAGCGGGCAGATCAACATACCTGCCAGCCTCCAGTGCCGTTTCCGGTTGGGTGGCGGAACAGGATCAGGAGAAAAGG
>CAIPEB010000169.1 GCA_903863885.1 uncultured Planctomycetaceae bacterium
GAGGGCGACCGCTACGTGTTCCGTTCACCGGAATCCACCCCCCGTTCACCGGAATCCACCGTTGCGCCGCCCAAGTCCCTCCCCGAAGCCCTCCACGCCGGAGATCCCGTCAAGCCCCCACGCGGAGCGACATTCCTCCGCGTCAACGGCAAGCAGGTCGTCGCCGTGGCCGACCGCGACACGCTCAAGGGCGCCGGGCCGTTCACCTCCGCCGAGTGGGGCATCAAGGGCAAGAGCGGGTTCGTGCCGATGAAGGAGTCAGGTGCAGCGGTGCAGGCGGAGAAGCCGACGCCGAAGTCCGCCGCGATCCTGGAGAAGATGCGAGGGAAGGGCAAGGCCAAGCGTCAATACCCGTCCTACAAGTCATCCTACGACACGCGTCTGCTCGATTTCATTGGGGAGATCGGCGGCATCAAGCCGAAGTCGCGCACCAAGCACGTCAGTGGGGAATACGACGGTGCGCCTTCCATCTCCGAACTTGGCGGCTTTGCGCGTCATGTTTATCGCAAGGGGGCGTCTCAGTCCGTTGACCAAGCAGCACAGCAAGCCTATGAAGCCGGAATCATCCGGGAACCGTCGCCTGACTTGATTTGGGAAGAACTACGCCGCGAGATGGTAAACTACCGCAAGACCCGTGACAATCCGCAGGAAGAGGGAAAGACAACGGATGAAGAGTATCAAGCTCAGGCCGAATTTGAAATGGCCCGCGACCTGCGCCGCGCCAAGAAAGCGGAGCCGCGCGAAGTCAACATGGCGGAAATACCCGACGATGCGCTTGTCTATCGAAACGGGGAATGGGAGAAGGCGACCCACGCAGAGGACGGGTTGACGCTGGCCGATGGCGTAACCGTCAAGTACGACAACTTCGAGTCTGTCCCGGATGTGCGCCATGTTGTCGAACCGAACGATTGGCTGTATGACATGGCCCAGGACGAGTTCAAGAGGCAGGAGGCGAAGAAGCAGACTGAGCCGAAAAAGCAAGAACCTCCGAGGTTGACCGTTGACAAGAAAGGGAACGTTGGTCTGTTTTCGGATGACGAGGGTGGGTTCAGGCTGACAGCGGAACGCGAAACTGCACCGCTGCCGGAAGTCTCAAGATCAACTGAAGAATCCACGCAGACAGAGCTATTCGCCATTCAAAAGGTTGTCAGCATCACAGACCCGGAGAAGTCGGCCAACGCCGCGCAGAATATCACGGACGGCGATCCCGGCAAGGCCGCTGATATGCTTGAACGGCAGTTGCGGGTTGTTGACTCCGACAAGGCGCTGGCAAAGATGTTCACGAAGGAACAGCGCGGGACATTGAAGCAGGTTGTGGCGTTGCTGAGGGAGCGGGAAGCAGCGAAGGCAGCGCCCGAATCAAATAAGTCAGAGATGGAGCCGTCTGAGACGCCGCCTGCCGAAAAGTCGAATCAATCTCTCCTTCGATCAGAAGGCGAAACTTTCAAGGAGTGGCGAGATAGGCTTCCTATTCCGAAGGGGGCCGTTGACAATATCACGCAGAAGTTTCGGACACGTCTTATGCGCGATGAAAAGTCTGGTCAGGAACCCGGAATGGGTATCTCAGACGAGCTTTACAAGAGCATACAGCAAGACGCAGAAGACATGACGGCCATCATAGCCGATGAATACCAAAGCAAGAAAAGCGCCGGTGCATTGTGGCTTGATAAGATGATGCGTGACCCTGATTGGGTAGGAAAGTTGCAGGAACGCGCATGGGAACAACGCCGCCAACATTCTAACAAGCCCGTCCCCCGCGAGCCGTGGCGGATGACGCAGCGCGAGTATTTGGCCCAGGAGTCAAAGGCGCGTGAGTTCGGCACGTCAATGCGGGTCACGAACGAGATAGGCGCGGATCACGCCAAGGCTGTATCGGATGCCCTCGCCGCCAACCTTCCCGTTCCCGATGCCGTCCTCTCCGACTACCCGGAACTCAAGCCGGAGGCCAAGCCCTCCCCCGCGCCGGAGAAGCCGCAGGAGAAGGCGATGTACTTCTCGAAGAAGGCGAATCCGTCCGGAAGGATGCCGTTCGATTCGGTGACGGACGTGAAGGAGGAAACCGATGATCTGCGCTTACTCAGGGACGAATTGCGGCGGAAACACGGCAACGACGCCGACGCGGTGCGACAGGTACAGGTTGAAGGCGGACAGCGTTCTGCGATTGAAGCCATCGCGGGTGCGTTCGGCCATCGCATTGTCTGGTTTGATGTCGAGACTGCGAAAGCCGGTGATGCCGTCAAGTCATTGTGGGGGCTGTTCAGCGAGCGGAACCCAGGCGTCATCTACATGCGCCCATCCGCCCCCATGCCAATCATGCAGTTATTCGGCCACGAACTTACCAACGCCATTCGGGCGAACGATCCCAAGTTGTATCTGGAGTTCAGGACGGAGATTGAGAGTCAGATTCGTGATTTCGCTGAACTGGGCCGTCGCTACGGCGATAGCTCCGCTGTATCTGGCAGGCCATACGCTCCGGGCGAGACGCGCACGGAAGAGTTCACCGCTGATTACATATCTGAGCGGTTCCTAGACCCGCAGTTCTGGGAGGATGTCAACCGGCGCAATCCGTCGCTGGTCCGGCGCATCGCCGCGTTCGTCAAGGATATGCTGGAGAAGATTCAGCGTGTCGCCAGCCGCTTCCTTGGAGGGCCGGAAGTTGTCATCGAGGACTTGAAAGCGGTGCGTGACGCGGCGGCGGACATGGTTGCGAAGTACGGGGAGCGGGGAGAGAAGGGCACGGCGATGTATGCCCGTGGCGAGGACTCCGCCC
>CAIPEB010000170.1 GCA_903863885.1 uncultured Planctomycetaceae bacterium
CCGACAACCGACCCGTCGCTGCCCCAGGCACCCGATCCACCGTTTCTGCAACGTCGCGTATTACGCCGGGCTCTTGTCGAACTCGGCTTACTGTCCGTCACCCGGAGGTCCATTTCTCTACCACTTAACCGCCGAAAAATGGCAAAGATTTTGTAGGGGGCACACACTTAACCGCCGAAAAATGGCAAAGATTTTGTAGGGGGCACAGCAGAGCCATTGGGGGAGCGGAGTCAGGTTCAACACCGCACAGGTGAAGAAAAAGTGAGATCTGCTGTGTTGCATGAGTCTGGGGCACGTCTGGAGAATCAGTGGATTTGTGCGACACGAGTCGCACTCTCCGCTATCCGCTCGTCTTGCATTCAGGGCGTCCTCACCGCCGTTATGCTCGCGGGATGTGGCTCGAATGGGGACGAGGCGGGACAGGCAGAAGTATCATCGTCGCTACCAACCGGAGTAGCGCGATCTGGTGGCCTGGAAGTTTCGATGACCGCCAATGAATTCGAACAGTTTCGACGACATCGCGACCGATTCCGCGCGCTGCCCTGGTTTAGACACACGGCCCCTGTTAGTCACATGAGGCAGGAGGAATTGCTGGCCGCGCGTCGAGAATCAAGCAACAGTCGCCACCGCGGGTTTTATGTGGAGTTGCCGAGCCGGCTTGCGATGTTCAGCGCTAGGCATATCGAGGTGGACTTTCATGACAACGCAATCACGCCTTTTCTCGGCGCTCTTTCCGATGCGTTTCCCTACTTCCCGGAGATACGGGGGCTGTACTTTGAGAATTATGAGCGCGAACCGGCGTTGATTCCGTTGTTGCGAGGCTCGTACCAACTTGCCAATCTCAGATCCTTGGCGTTCCGCGACGGGGTACTGTCGCCTGAAGCAATCGCCGTCCTGGTGGAACATCCCAGCCTTAAGACGCTCTATGTATCCAGGTGCCAGATAAGCATGGAGAGCTTTAGGCAGCTTGTGAGGCTGAAGAGCCTGGAAGAGATCTGGCTAGCCCGTAAGCCGCCGGCAATGCCTGAGTGTTTTATTACGCTTGCCCAATTGCCGAGATTTCGTGCCATCGTGATCGACGGTGATGATGCATTTAATGTCCACATTAGTGACGATGTTCGCCGGGCGATCGAGTCGCTTGATGGGCGTCTCGAAGAGGTTGTCACCGAATGGACGTTAACGGTCCACCCTTCCATTGTCCGACCCCTTGTCAAAGTCAAATCCCTGAAGGTTTTAGAAATCGGGTCCGTGGCCCCAGGGCTGCGCTTGGCGGATATTGAGCCACTCGAAGACCTTGAGAAGTTGAGGCATTTTAGCCTGACCCTGGACCCAAACGACCCGAATCTTGATCCAGCGGAAAAAAAGAAGATGGAGTCACTCATTGGCCGGGCTTCCCGGCGAGCGCTGGAACGCTGGAAGCAAGGTCCTCGAGAAACAGGTTACTTGCGCTGATGCCGCATGGGTGAACGGCGTGGGGTCAAATAATTCGGTGAGATGGCCCATCGACTTTCGCCGCGACCTTTTTCACCGCCCGTGTGGGCAAACAAGTCGATTGAACGCCAAGTTCGGTCGAAATCTGGTTCTTGCGCATATCGCGGTGTGGGACTCAGGTCGTGTTGCTAGGCATTCCTCCGCGAGACGAGCCATCGCTGAAAGGAGGCGCTGCTTTCTCCGCTACGGCGTCCGGCCAGCAATCCCGCGACACCAATATGCTCGTCGAGATCAGGCCATTCCATGGCGTAACCGTCCCCCAATAGTTGCCAATTGCCTCGCTCGAGTTCCGTGGCGTGCGCCAGGCGTGGGTACCATTCGATCGGA
>CAIPEB010000171.1 GCA_903863885.1 uncultured Planctomycetaceae bacterium
GATGATCGCAATGACCACCAGAAGTTCCACGAGCGTAAAGGCGGTGTGACTTTCGCGTTTCCCCAATCGTCTGCGTGATCTCTTCACGATATTCCTCCCTTCTTCCTGATGTGTTTGCATGCCGGATCAGACTGTGGTTTATAGGCTGCCGAAGTTAAGAACTCGCAAAGTCTCGCTTAGCGTTGCGCTAGGATTTCGTGAAGTTCGCGCAAACCCCGGTCGGCTGGAAGAGCCTTTGCGGCTGACAACGGCACACGACGCGCGATCTATCTATGTCGCAACAACGAAACAGAGGCCGACCTGCGACTTCGTCTCAGGACTGTGAAGTACCGCACTGGCATCGCGACCGCGCGGTCTCATCGCCGGCCGGCTGCGGTGTCACATCAGCAGGCGGATCATGCGGGAAAGGGCGGCACGTTTTCACCCGCTTTTCATGGCCGTTTCATTTGATCCGAACATGAGCATGCGATACTCCCGCCATGGTCTTAACCGTGGTGAAATCGCAGGTGATTTATGATGCTGAAACAGCTCGAACATCTTGATCCCGATATCTACGGAATCCAGGTCAACGAAACCTGGTGCTGCTGGAACTGTGGAAGACGCATTCCGGTGATGGACAACCGCTGGTGCTCCGCGGCGTGCAAGAAACAGGGGGAGGCGATGTTAATCGAGTCGCCGACGCCGCGGGAGATCGCCCAGGCCACAAATGGAATCCGTGCTCATTGGACACCGGATGAGGCCGCCACGCGGGCGATACGCGTGAGCGGAGAAGTCCGAATGCTGTTCAAGTGGCTGGCGACGTAGAAAAAGGGCCAACCAGATTTGTTAAGAAAGCGCTAATTCCCGGTTAGTTTCTGGTGTGCAGACAGCCATCTACTGAGTCACATTCGGGGCTTTCCTGCACGGTGGCGACGAACCGATTGGCAGTTCAGGTGTGGCGGCGAGACGGACGCCGTGAAAATGTCGGCGGTGGATAAATCGACTCGAACGGGGTGAAATGCCGTCCCTCTCGCTCGTCGCAACTCCCGAAATCGCCTGAAATTCCGCGCGTCGGCGGGCCGAGGAACCCCGCATCGTCGCGTTCCGGTGCATTCGTTCCAGTTCACGATATTTGACGCATGCATTCACAATTTGACCTCCGGAGTTCCTTTGCTCAGTTGGCAGTGGTTAATGCTCCGCGATCGCGGCACGGCGCTGAACCGGTCGTTTCGTGCCTCCTTGGATCGACGAACCGCAAGTCGTACACTTGCGGAGGTCAGTGGTGATACGACCGTTCAGCGGGTGTCCGCACGATGGACCGTTCCCCGACGCTGGAACTGTATCGACTGAAGCTCGGAGCCATGCTCGCGGAGGCGCATCGCAGGCATGTCGACGATGACAGCGAGTGTGCCGCGACGATTTGCCTGCTCGAACGACATCTCGCGATCATCGACGCGATGACGCCCGCAGAGCGACAATGCCTGGCGTCGCTCGAAGAGGAGACGGCCCGAACGGAACTCGCGTCGAGGTGTCGTGCGTCTAGCGAAGATGTAGCCGCGTTTCTGGCCTGGTGGCAAGTGACTCATCGGGACCTGGACGGGTATCTCACGAAGTTCTCGGCAACGCGACGTACTGCGCGCGATATGTCTCAGGCAAGTCTTAACCGTATAAAACCAAAGAGCTCTTAGGTGGCAGGACCTCCGCACTTAGTCCAGCACAAGGACACAACTCGAATGACCGCGAAATCAGCATTGCGACCGTTCCTTTGCGTAATCAACACAGTCTGCCTGGCGGCGGTGCTTTCGGTATCGCTGCTGGGAACGGGCTGCAAACCCTCTGCATCCAAGACCGGCGAAGCTGGCAGCGCAGGCGGCAAGAAAGTAATCCGTGTCGAAGGCTCCGACACGATGATCAACCTCGCGCAGGCCTGGGCCGAGGCTTACCACAAGAAACACCCCGACGTCAGCGTGCAGGTCTCCGGCGGCGGATCCGGCGTGGGGATTGCCAGCCTGATCGCAGGCGTCGTGGACATGGCCAACGCCAGCCGCGACATGGAAGAGAAAGAGTTCAAGCGCGCCGAGGCCGAGCAGGGCAAGAAGCCGGTCGAGCACACGGTGGCCCTCGACGCACTGGCGGTGTACGTCAAGAAAGACATCCCGCTCGAAGCGATTTCACTCGAAGAACTCGCCGAGATCTACGGCGACGGCGGCAAGATCACCAAATGGTCGCAACTGAATGTCAAGAACGAAGGATGCGGCAGCGACGACATCACGCGGGTGGGACGCCAGAACAACTCCGGCACCTATGCCTACTTCCGCGAAGTTGTGCTGGGCAAGCAGCGAGACTACAAACTTGGATCCGTTGACCAGAGCGGTTCCAAGGACGTTGTGACGCTCGTCTCGCGCACGCCCTGTGCCATCGGCTACAGCGGAATGGGCTACCTGGCCGGCGACGTCAAGTGGCTCAAGATCAGCAGGAAGAAAGGGGAACCGGGCGTCGAGCCGGGAATAGCCTCCGCTCTCGACGGCACGTACCCCCTGGCGCGGCCGCTGTATATCTACACGCTCGGCGAGGCCACGGGTGCCGCCAAGGACTACCTCGACTGGATCAAGTCCGAGGAAGGTCAGAAGATCGTCGCGGACCTCGGCTACGTTCCGGTTACCAGCGAGCCGAAAGCTCCGAATGCCGAAGCGGCGCCCAAGAGTGAACCCGCGGCGCCGGCCGCGGAACCGGCAAAGTGATGTGAAGGCAGCTTGGACGAATAAGCTGAACCTGGCCAGCGGCGCAATGACGATGCAACGACAAGCGAATACGGCTCGTTCCGGAATCGGTTGGTGTGCACAGCTGGGGCGCGCGACCCATTGGCTGCTCGACATCTCCGAGCTGCCGATGGAGTGGCTGATCCGTCTGTGCGGCTGGAGCGCGATCTTCTTCGTGTTCGCGATCTTCTTTTTCGTGTTGAAAGAGGGCGCGGGCGTGCTGGGCAAGCTCGACCTGAAGGAGTTCCTGACCAGCCCGAACTGGCGTCCTGATTCGGCAGTTCGTCCGCAATACGGCATCCTGGCACTTCTGGTCGGCACGTTCTCCGTAACAACGCTGGCCATGCTGATCGCCGTGCCGCTGGGACTGGGTTCCGCGGTTTACGTCTCCGAGTTCGCGGGCCGACGCACCAAAGAGACATTGAAAGTCGTCATTGAATTGCTGGCGGCCATTCCTTCGGTGGTCTGGGGCTTTGTCGGATACATGGTACTGGGTCCGATCATCATCCGGTTGACCGGCGCGCCGATCGGCATCAACGTGCTCAACGGCGGCATCATCCTCGCCCTGATGAGCGTCCCGATTATTGTCTCCGTGGGCGAAGACGCGCTGCGGGCAGTGCCGGACTCTTATCGCGAAGCGGCCGCGGCGCTGGGTGCCAACCGCTGGGAGACCGTGTATCGCGTGCTGTTTCCCGCCGCGAAAAAAGGCCTGCTCGCCGCGGTGCTGCTCGGCGTCGGCCGCGCGGTCGGCGAGACGATGGCCGTGCTGATGGCCACCGGCCATGCGGTTCAGATCCCCCACAGCCTGCTCGATCCGGTGCGCACGCTGACGGCGACGATTGCCGCGGAACTGGGCGAGACCGTGGCGGGGGACGATCACTACGCGGTGCTCTTCGTGATCGGCGTGGTGCTGTTTGCCGTCGCCTTCGCCGTAAACCTGACCGCCGATGTCGTGGTGAACGGCTGGCGGGGAGGACGCAATGACTGAACTGGACGAGGCAGTCGCCGTGCCGCCGGAACGCATGTTCGTCGCCACGGACTTCGAGCGGTGGAAGACGATCAAGGAACGCATCTGCCACGCCGTGCTCATGTGCACGGCGCTGGCCTGCGTGCTGCCGGTCGTCGCGATTCTGGGCTATTTGCTCATCAAGGGCTGGCCCGTTCTCTCGTCCGAGTTCCTGTTGACGAATCCTCGCAACAATCTGACCGAGGGAGGGATCTGGGCGCCGCTGATCGGAACGTTTTTTCTGGTGCTCGCTTCGCTGCTGATCGCCGCGCCGATCGGCGTGCTGGCGGGCGTGTACCTGAACGAGTACGCCGGCGACAACTGGGTCACCCGCATCATCAACCTGGGTGTCGTCAACCTGGCGGGCGTGCCCAGCATCGTGCACGCGCTGTTCGGCGTCGGCGCATTCGTGCTGTTCGCTCATCTGGGTCGATCGCTGCTGGCCGCCTCGTGCACGGTCGCGGTCATGACCCTGCCTGTGATCATCACCAGCACGCGCGAGGCGCTGGCTGCCGTGCCGGTTTCGTTTCGCGAGGCCTGCTGGAACATGGGCGCGACGCGGTGGCAGACCATCCGCACGATCGTGCTGCCCAATTCGATCGCCGGCATTCTGACCGGGGTGATCCTGCAGGTGGCTCGCGCGGCGGGCGAGACGGCTCCTATTCTGTTCACCGGCGCGGTGCTGTTCGTGCCGATTGCCGACCAGGGCTGGGAGTCGTTCGTGCCCTACGGTCCGCACGATCGGTTCATGGCGTTGTCGTACCACCTGTTCACGCTCAGCACCCAGATCCGCGGCGTCCGGGATGAATTGCTTTACGGTACCGCGGTGGTGCTGATCGGGATGGTGCTGGCCGTCAACAGTCTCTCGATCCTGTTGCGGGTTTATCTTCGTTCACGCAAACGCTGGTAGCCGCGCCATGGACGTTCAGATTCACATCTCCGGGTTGAATGTCTCGTACGGCGATAAGCCGGCGCTGCGAGACGTCTCGCTCGATATCCCTCGCAACACGATCTTCGGCGTGATTGGCCCGGCCAATTCGGGCAAGACCACGCTGTTGAAATGCATGAACCGCACGATCGATTTCATCTCGTCGGCGCGTGTCACGGGCGAGGTGGCGGTGGACGGCCAGAACGTGTACCGCATGCGCAACGTCTATCAACTGCGTCGCCGCATCGGCATGGTCTTCCCGCTGCCGGTCGGATTGCCGCTTTCGGTCTACGACAATGTGGCCTACGCGCCGCGCCGCGCGGGGATTCACGATCGGCACGAACTGGACGAACTGGTCGAAAAGTGTCTGCGCCAGGCCGTGCTCTGGGACGAGGTCAAAGACCGGCTGCGCACGCTGGGCACGCGATTGTCCGGAGGACAGCAGCAGCGGTTGACACTTGCCCGCGCACTGTCGCATCGGCCCGAAATCCTCTGCCTGGACGAGTTCTCCATCGCGATCGACCCGGTGACGACGATGAAGATCGAGGACGTGTTGCTGGAGTTGAAGCAGAGCATGACCATCGTGCTGGTCACAAACCTCGTGCAGCAGGCGCATCGTCTGGCCGACAGCACGGCTTTCTTCAACGACTCGCGGCTCGTCGAATGCGGGCCGACGCAGAAGCTCTTCACGCGGCCGGACAATCCGCTGACGCTCAAGTACGTAACGGGAGTTTTCGGCTGATGGCCCCATCCCCTGCGTCTACCGGTTCGGAGATCATCAGCATCCGCGCACGGGATGTGAGCCTGTGGTACGGCAATTTTCAGGCGCTGAAGAACGTGACGCTCGAGGTGAAGCAGGGCCTGATCACCAGCCTGATCGGGCCGTCCGGTTGCGGCAAGACCACGCTGCTGCGGTGCTTCAACCGCATCAACGAACGGTACGGCAACGTGACGACGACGGGCGAAATCACGGTGCTCGGCAAGAACATCTACGACGCGGACGTGTCGTTGAGCGAACTGCGCAAGAGCGTGGGAATGGTGTTCCAGCGTCCCAATCCGCTGCCGATCTCGGTCTACGACAACGTCCTGTTCGGCGTCCAGATTCACACTCCGCGGCGGTCGTTGACGCGGGATCAGCGCGACGCCATGGTGGAATCCGCGCTGAGAGAGGTGGACCTCTGGGACGAGATCAAGGACCGCATTCACAAGAAGGCCACGCGACTGACGCTGGAGCAGCAACAGAAGCTCTGCATAGCCCGGCTTCTGCCGCTCAAACCGCGGATTATCCTGATGGATGAACCCTGCTCCGCTCTGGATGCCGAAGGAACGGAGCGCATCGAGACGCTGCTGGAGTCGCTGCGCGAGAAATACACGGTGGTGATCGTCACCCACAACATGGCGCAGGCGCGGCGTGCCTCGGACGAGTGCATCTTCATGCTGCTCGGCGAACTGGTCGAACACGGCACGACGGAACAGATCTTCTTCAATCCTGGGGATGAGCGCACGGAAATGTACATTGAAGGACGATACGGTTGATTCGGCCGCTTCCCAAATCGGATACGCGCGGCAACGATTGAGATGTCCGCGGCGCGGGGTGCGGTTCCCAATCTTGACTGGAACGGAGCAACGAGTCGATGAAGAAGTTCGAGAGCGAGCTGGCCGCCATGGAGCAGCGACTGGTCAAGATGGCCGAAGAGACGCAGACCATGCTCCGGCTGGCCACCACAGCGATCAAGCACCGCGAACGCGACCTGACCGACGACGTCCGCGCGATCGAGAAGCGACTCAACGCGGCGCAATCCGAGATCGACCAGGAAGCCGTGCGCATGATGACCGTGTACGGGCCCGTCGCCGGCAACCTCCGCTACCTGCTCGGCTGCACGCACGTCACGGCGCAGCTGGAGCGGATCGGCGACCAGATCACCAACATCTGCGAGTCGCTCCGCATGATGACCAGCGACCCGCTGCTGCATCCGACGCACGAGACCCTGCAGCGCATGGCGGACGCCGTAATGGACGTGGTGAACGACTCCATCGACGCTTACCTGCGGCGGGACACGGCGAAGGCCGAGGCAACGCGTCAGAAGGACGATCTGGTCGATGCTCTGAATGACCAGGTGGTCAAGGAACTGCTGACCGATCAGGTCTTGAAGAACATCATCGCCGGAGTCGAGGACCTGGCAGACCAGATTGCCCATGTGCTGCTGGCCCGGCACCTTGAACGCATCGCCGACCAGGCCACGAACATCTGCAAGGAAGTGATCTACATGGTGCGGGGCGATTACGTGCGTCACCGCCGCATTCAGCCGCCTGACGAGCAATCGTCCTGACACTGCCCCAGGTGGCACAAATGATCAGAATGGGTGTGTTTTGCGCAGAATCCAGCGACCAACGGGAGCGGGGTTTCAGGCCGGTGCGTTAGCACCGCTTGGGCTGGCGGTCCCACCGCCCCGTATCCTTGAAAGAAGAGATGCCCGATGTCGAACCCTTCGCTGACCAATTCCACGATCCTGGTCGTCGAGGACGAAGAAGATATCCGCCAGCTGGTAACCTATACGCTGCGCAAGGACGGGTATCAGGTGACGGGCGTGTCATCGGGCGAAGACGCCCTGGCTGCCGTGGCATCCTCGCCGCCCGACCTCGTGCTGCTCGACCTGCTGTTGCCCGGAATCGACGGGTTGTCGGTCTGCGACTGGCTGCGCAGGAGGAAGGAAACCTCGCATCTGCCGATCATCATGCTGACGGCCAAAGGCGAAGAAGACGACATCGTGAAGGGATTGAACGCCGGCGCCAACGACTACATCACCAAGCCGTTCAGCCGCAACGTGCTGCTGGCGAGAGTTCGGGCGGCTTTGCGCAATGCATCGTTGGGCCGCGACAAGACGCCGCAGGAAGGCGACACCGAGACGCTCTCGATCCACAACCTGGTCATTCACCTTGGACGGCATGAAGTGACGGTGGACAACGAACCCGTGGAACTGAGCGCCACGGAATTCCGTATACTGTCCATTCTCGCAACCAAGCCCGGCTGGGTCTTCACGCGTGAGCAGATTCTCGACGATCTGCACGGCGACCGGTACGCGATCACCGAGCGCGCCGTGGACGTGCACATCGCCGCGCTGCGCCGCCGACTGGGAACCGCCGGCCAGTACATCAACACGGTCCGCGGCGTCGGCTATCGACTCAAGGAATAGAAGGCAAGGAACAGAAGATGCTCAACAAAAGGCTGTTCTGGAGCATTTTCCTGCCTTATCTCGGAATCATCGCCGTACTGATCCTGCTCTTCGGCATCGGCGCTTCCTACGAGCTGCGGGACCTTTATCTGGAGCAGACGTCCCACGAGCTGGAATCCGGCGCGCGTGCATTCGCCCAGCGGCTTGCGGGGCGACTGACCCAGGTGCCTTCCGCGGAGCTGGACCGCCTCTGCCGCGAATTCTCCCGGGTGACGGGCATGCGAGTCACCGTGATCCTCCCGGCCGGCAAGGTCATCGGAGAGAGTTCCGTGGACGAGAGCGTGATGGACAACCATGCCGATCGCCCGGAAGTCCAGCAGGCGCTGCGGGGAAAAGTCGGACAGAGCACCCGCGACAGCGCCACGCTGAAAGCCGGGCGGATGTATGTGGCGGTTCCCGTATACGACGACGGCCCGATGATCGCGATCGTGCGGACGTCGTTTCCGATTTCCATGTCGTTGAGAAAACTGCACATCGTCAATGCGCGAATTGCCATGGCGGGTCTGCTGGCGATTTGCATCGGAGCCGTTGCCAGCCTGATCGTCGCGCGGCGGATATCGAGGCCATTCGAAGTCATTCGCCATGCCGCGGAGCGATTCGCGAGCGGTGAACTCAACCACCGCGTTCCGGCACTGGGCGCCGAGGAAGTGCGCATGGTCGCTCAGTCCCTGAATACCATGGCGGAACAGCTGCACCAGCGGATCATGAGAATCGTTGAACAGGACAACGAACATCAGGCCGTGTTGCTGAGCATGGAGGAAGGGGTGCTCGCATTGGACCAGAACGCCAGGGTCCTGAATCTCAACGACAGTTGCTGTTCGCTGCTGGGTATCGACAAGCACATCGCGAAGGGCCGATCCGTCCGCACCATCATCTTCAAGACGAGTTTCCTCGAGTTCATCAACCGCACCCTGACGAGCCCGCACCCGATCGAAGAGGACTTTGAACTCGACGGACTGGGGAACAGGATCCTGCACGCGCGGGGAGCGGCGCTGCACGATGCCGGCCAGCACGAGATCGGAGCATTGATCGTACTGCACGATGTCACGCGACTGAGGCATCTCGAAAACGTGCGTCGGGATTTCGTCGCGAACGTCTCCCACGAACTGCGGACTCCCATCACGTCGATCAAGGGATTCGTCGAGACTCTGCTGCACGAAGAACTCGCAGACCACGAACAATCGCTGAGGTTCCTCGAGATTGTCCTCAAGCAGGTCAATCGACTCGACGCGATCATCAACGACCTGCTGCTTCTCTCGCGTGTCGAAAGAGTCGCGGGGGGACAGACCATCGAACTCCGCGACGAACGCCTGGTTGACGTCCTGCGGTCCGCCGCGGAAATGTGTCAGCAGAAGGCCGGCCAGAAGGATATCGCGATTCAGGTCGACTGTGACGAACATCTCTTTGCCGCGATCAACGCGCCGCTCTTCGAACAGGCCGTGGTGAACCTGGTCGACAACGCAATCAAATACAGCGACCGTTCTTCCACAGTCCATGTGGCCGCGGAACTGAGGAACGACCAGATCGTCCTCCGGGTGCAGGACCATGGCTGCGGAATCCCCGAGCATCATCTCAAGCGACTTTTCGAGCGGTTCTACCGGGTGGATCGGGCGAGGAGCCGCGAACTGGGCGGAACCGGACTCGGGCTCTCGATTGTCAAGCACATCGTGTCCGCCCATCGGGGCTCCGTGTCCGTGGAGAGCGCCGTGGGAAGCGGAAGCACATTTTCGGTGGTCGTTCCCGCAACCGTCCCGGAGATGAGTGAGACGCCTGACGACAGACCCGAGAGCACGGCTCACGCCGCGGAATGAGCACGTGTTTCGGAATCCACTCGCCCCTTGGGAGGACGTGCGGTTCAGGAACCATTGGGACACAACGACTTGGCTTCACCCGCCCGCGTGCGGGAGGGTCGGCCGCGCAGCGGTCGGGGAGGGTCTTCCGAACCAGCAGTGAATTCTACGACGAGCGGCGCGGTAGCCCTCTCCGGGCCTTCGGCCCGACTCTCCCAGAGGGTGAGTAAAGTTGGTTTATCA
>CAIPEB010000172.1 GCA_903863885.1 uncultured Planctomycetaceae bacterium
CCGACAAACACGAACCCCACCCGCCGCAAAGCGATGCCGGCCCGCTGAAAGTTCGCGCCGACTTTTTCGCGCGACCCGCCCGAAAACTAACATCGGCCTTCGCTTGTTTAAGGTCTAGTTCATCACGATCCGGCCGAACCGCCTTCACTTGGATCGTCTCACGTGGAGGCTGCGGCGGGGCGACAACCGGCTTGGCTGTGAAATCGAATGGGATTCCGAACACATCAGCGTACTCGACGTTGAACAGGCCTTCTTCATTAAGGTCGTAGGATTGACGACGGAGCGAACGGCCAATGACTTGCTCACAAAGGAGCT
Organism: uncultured Planctomycetaceae bacterium; assembly: GCA_903863885.1. Classification (GTDB taxonomy): domain Bacteria; phylum Planctomycetota; class Planctomycetia; order Pirellulales; family Pirellulaceae; genus CAIPEB01. Next base: position 316 of record CAIPEB010000172.1, read on the forward strand.
GGGTGCCGAACGCACGAACGCCGAGCACATGGGTAACGGTGTTGGCGTCCCATCCCTCCGTCAACATCGATACGGAAACCACACACCGAATCGAACCACCGAGTTGGCCCGCTTTACCAACGGTGTTCATGACTTCGCGGAGCAGTTCCTGGTCGGAGAGATTCTCGCCAGCACGAGCGTCACCTGTTCGCTCCACAATCTCACGGCGGAACCGTTCGATCTCGTCGGACGCCATATTGCGGAAGTTGTCATCGAGGGCATTCCCTGCCTCAAGCTGTTCGCTGTCGATGAGCAGGGTATTGGGCCGTGGCAGAGGATTGCCAGTCGTCTCATCGAAGTTGCGGAACAATGCCAAGCGGCCGTTCTCAAGCGTGCTTGAGCCATCCTCGTTCTTGCGATGGAACCCGGCGATGTAATCGTAAATCAGCTTTGAGATTGCCGTGTTTTGGCAAACAACGATGAAGCAGGGTGGCACCCTGATTCCCGCATCTTGCCAAAGTGTGAAGGTCTTTTCGTAATGGCCGTAAAGCGCTTGCAAGGCTGTTTGAAGGCGGGTGGGTAGCTTGAGCGGATCGAGTTCCAGAGCCTTGCCGCGCCCTTTCTTTGGCATGTCCGCTCGGATGTTCTCCCAAAGATTGCGGAACATCGGCATCTCGTCGCCGGGAATGTTCTGAGCGACGGGGACCCGTGGCAGCTTGACGATGCCGCACTCGATGGCATCCATCAGCGAAAAGTCACTCATCGTCCAGGGGAAGAGCGTCCCGTCTGCATAACCCGATCCACGTAGAAAGAACGGAGTCGCGGACAGATCGATGACGCGTGACAGCCCCAGATTACGATTGACGGCCTCAAGACCGGAGATCCAGAGCCTTGCCGCCTCGTTGTTCTTCTCGGCTTCTTTCTTGTCGTCCCCCTTGAGATCTTCGTCGTCGGCATCCGGCGGCTTTGCGCGGTAACAGTGATGCGCTTCGTCGTTCAGCGCGAGAATGTGTTTCATGCCCATCAGATCGGGCATGACCCGTTGAAGCATCTGTCCTTCGGTCTCAAGCGTATTCAGTTCGTCGCCGCGACGACCCTGCAAAAGTTGGCGACCACCTTTGGAGAGTTCGACGCGTTCACGCAGCTTGAATGCGTGGTAGTTGGTGATCACGATCTTTGCTCGGCTCAGATCCTCCAGCATGTCGTTTGGGACGAGTTCACGGTCACGGTAATAGCTGTCGGGATCGTTGGGCTGGAGCACTCGCAAGCGATCCTTGATGGTCAGGCCTGGGGTAACGACGACAAACCCGCGGGTGAAGTTTTTGCTGTTCGGTCGCCGAACAGCGTTGGTGGTTTGCCACGCGATCAGCATTGCCATGACCGTAGTCTTGCCGGCCCCCGTGGCCAGCTTCAGTGCCAGACGCATCAGCTCAGGATTGGCGTCTCGATTGGCAGAGGCAAGGTAATCGAGCAGACGTTTACCCGTCTTGGTGTTGGGCGCGACCTCGGCAAGCCAAATGGCCGTTTCGACGGCTTCAACCTGACAGAAGAACGGGCGTACACCAGCGAACTTGTGGTGCCGCCAGTGCTGCAGCAGACGAGCCGTTTCGGGGGTGACATGCCAGTCGCTGGGATTGGGCCAGGATCGCCATTGCGAAACGTGACTCCGAATTTCGTTGATGATCGATGTCACATCGTATTGTTGTTCCTGAGTTGAAATCCCTAGTCCGTCACTGAATACGAACTGCTGCTGCTCACTGGCCCGTCCTTTGCGTTTCTTCGGTTTGGGGATCGGTGTGATGAAGTCAGCTCGCCGGCGGAAGTCGATAACACGCTGGGTCGGTTGCCCCTGTTCGTCCAATTCCCAATGTCTGGTGGGACATTCGTAAGGAGAATTCAGGATTGGACGCTCGAAGAACGGGTTACTCATTAGTCGTTCATTCCTGTCAGTTCTGACGGGGACGATGATCCGTCGAGTCTTCGGTCGAGACGTCGCGTTTCATCGGGAGCGCGACGCGCCGAAGAAACGCTTCTAGATCGGAGCGTCGAAAGAAAATGAAGCCATTTGCGGAATTGAGGTGCTTTGGGGTGTCGTTGTATCCAGATTTCTGAGGGGCCTGGGAGGCATCGAGGTTATCCGCAGCGGCACGGAGGAAGCAGTGCTCCGATATCCGGCTGTTTGCAGGGCCGACCGATCCACCGGCCGACTGCTCCGAGGCTTGCGTCGATTCAGCATTTGCGTGCTTGTGCTTTGGATTTCGTGAGTCGGATGCGTTCTTGCCGGCCTCACTGGCTTGGCCGCAGTTGCCATTCTCACGCCCAACTCCTTCCTGAGGTAGTCACCCGCGATTGCGCCGAATTGCCCGAGTGTATCCGCTTCGATCTTGGCGCACAAACGTCAACGAGGAACCGTGTTGCCGGACGGTTGCGAGGTTGTAGGAAATTCCCCTACTGAACGCGCGTCACGTTGGACGTGGGCTGGGAGGGGCGTTGCGGTATACTTGCTCATCAACTTGGCGAGCACGCGTTAGAGAAGCGATCCACATGACACACGACACCTTGTTTGGTTACCTGGCGACGCGATTCAGCACGCATCCGGAAAACCTGGCCACTGAGTCGCTCAATTTCGTGCTTGGAAAGAGTGAAGCGGCGAGGCGCGCGTTTGTACGCTTTTTCAGACAGTCCGGTGCGAGTCTCCCGGAATCCCTCGCGTTTCGGACACAAGCTCGCGGAGAAGATCAATCGATCCCTGACTTAGTTGGGTGCGATTCGGACGGCGCCAACGTCTTCATTGGCGAGGCGAAGTTCTGGGCTGGCCTGACGGATGCCCAGCCTGTGACCTACATCAAGAGTCTGCCATCCGGTGTGGATTCCATCTTGGCGTTCATCTCCCCGGCAAAACGGATGGATTCCCTTTGGATGGAGCTCGCTCGTCGCTGCAAAGCAGCTGAGATTGCGTTTGCGGAGATCCCGCAAGTCGCCCCGGATCTTCGTATTGCCGAACTGGGCGACCGACGGTTCTTGGTGCTCGCAAGTTGGAAGTCACTCCTTCAAAGCTTGGATCAAGCGTTGGTTACGCAGCATGAGCACGCCGCTGCAGCCGACGTTGTTCAGCTGGCTGGCCTGTGCGACCGAATGGATGATGACGCCTTTCTGCCCCTGGCGTCCGACGAACTGACGGGGACAACAGGCCGTCGCATTCGTGATTTCTGCGGGCTCGTCGATTCCGTCACCGAGCTACTGGTGAATGAAGGACTCGCATCAACGCAAGGAGTGCGAGCATCGGCCGGTTCAGGTTGGTACGGACGCTACATGCGTCTTTGCGGAGCCTGCTGCATACTCTATTTTTCTGCCAGCAAATGGTCGAGTCTCCAATCGACGCCGTTGTGGCTCGGGGTGCTGAGCGACGGTTGGAAATGGGTGCCCTCTCCGGCTGTGCGCGAAGCGCTGAGCGGCTTGGCGTTGGAGAAGCCCCCGCGGCTCGTCGAAGACAAGGACGGAATTCACGTTCCGTTGTTTCTGCCGATGGCCGTTGAAAGAGATCGCGTGCTTGCGGCCTTGATGGACCAGGTGAAGGCGGTATCACGCTTGCTCGAACCCGTTACCTCGTCGGCTGCATCGCCTGAATCAGGTGAGGTACAACCGGTCATGGGCGAGGATACCTCTTGTGAACCGCCTGCTCCGTGAGTTGCGTCGGGTGAACCTACCTACCAGATTTCGGAGAGGTGGTTCTGCTTTGGGGGAGGCAGGGCCTGGCGGCGGCGCGGGCCTCAAAGTCGCTACCACCGCTACATTTCCCGCACGTAGTGAAGTTTATCGGACGGTCTACCTCGCGATCGAAACACAGCCCACCCTCGTTCCACCGAGTAGGGTAAGCGAGACGCCATCCGTCGGTGCGGCCAAGTCCTTCATGCCGTATTGATCGCGTTGATCAGCAGCCGAAGCCGCCCGTAGCTCTTCCGATTAAATGCCAGCACGAGCCGCGGCTTGTCCGGGAACTGGCCGTGCTCTCCCGGCAGGACATGCGGAGTCCGCTCGATTCGCCCCGATTTCAGCAGATCCGCGAACCCGTCGTTGAGCCCCGCCAGCTGCTCATCGCTGATCGGCGAGTTCATGCGAAGGACCAGCACGTCTTTGACGAACCGCATCGAGTGGTAGCGTGAATAGAACCGGAGGATCTCCTGCACGGCGGCCTCGACGTCGTCCGTAATGCGGACGAGATGCATATCCTCCGGGCTAATCATCCCGGTGCGGAGCAGTTCGGCCACGACGTAGGTCCGCCAGTGCTGCCAATAGATGCCGCCCGGAGCGTCGACCAGCACGATGGGCATGATTGGCGCCTTGCCGGTCTGGATCAGCGTGAGCGCCTCAAATCCCTCGTCCTGCGTGCCGAAACCGCCTGGGAACAGCGCGATCGCCGATGCCTCCTTAACAAACACCAGTTTTCGCGTAAAGAAGTATTTGAAATTCACGAGTTTCGGGTCGTCGACGATGAACTGGTTCGCCTCCTGCTCCCGAGGCAAGCGGATCGCGACGCCAAAGCTCGCCTCGCGCCCCGCCCCGTCGTGCCCGGCGCGCATGATCCCGTCACCGGCGCCCGTGATGACCATCCATTGCTCCTCCCGCATGCGGCGGGCGAAGCAGACGGCGGCTTCGTACTCGGGGTGGCTCACGGGCGTGCGGCTGGAGCCGAAGATGCTCACCTTGCGAACGTGCTCGTACGGGGCAAACGTCTTGAAGGCGTAGCGGAGCTCCTTGAGCGCCTTGTTGATGATCTTCAACTCGCCGCGGCCGGTGCGGTCGCGGGCGAGCCGGCACACCGTCACGAGCATCTCCGCAAGCAGGTCCTTGTCAGCACCCGGCGCCCACCGTTCGAGGAACTCTTCGATCGACTGCTGGCGGTCGGGGAGGTGGGGCTGCGCCGTTGCGGGCGAGTCGGTCTTGCGGCGGATTTCTGCACCTCGGGCATCATTAGCATCGCTGGTCATCATTCTCCTCACAAACCATGGATCTTGGCCAATCGACGTTCGGCGGCCTGACGACATCGGTCGACTTTGGCCTGAACATCCGGCGGGCAGCGATAGCTGTGATGCCGTTCGAGAATGGCCTGGTACTCGGCCTCGACCTGTTCGCGATGCGTTTCGATATAGCCGATCGCCGCCTGCACGTCGCGTGATGACAACCGGAATAGCGCCGCGATGCGGTCGCGCTGCCAGTCGTGCTTCAGGTAGTCCATGACGTCAAAGACGGTGATTCGCGTTCCGGCGATCTCCGGCCCGCGTCCGCGGTTGACAATCAGGTCAGCGTCACCAGTCACCGGCATGGCAGCTCTCCAGTGGCGTCCTGCTTTATATTCTGGCGGCGCGTGGCAGAAATATTATCCTACCATTCAGTCGAATCGACCAAGGTCGTCTCAGCCCGTTCGATGCCTTGAACTTGGACTTGAACGCCAAGCTCGTTCGAAATCTGGTTCTCGGGCATATCGCGGCGTGGGACTCAGATCGTGTTGCTACGCATTCCTCTGCGAGACGAGCCATCGCTGAAAGGAGGCGCTGCTTTCTCCGCTGCGGCGTCCGGCCAGCAATCCCGCGACACCAATATGCTCGTCGAGATCAGGCCATTCCATGGCGTAACCGTCCCCCAATAGTTGCCAATTGCCTCGCTCGAGTTCCGTGGCGTGCGCCAGGCGTGGGTACCATTCGATCGGA
>CAIPEB010000173.1 GCA_903863885.1 uncultured Planctomycetaceae bacterium
AAGAAACGGATTGAGTCCTTTGCCGCCAGCTTCTTCCACGCCTCAAGACGCTGCGCAGCGGCGTCCCTTGCTGCCGCCGGCAATCCCTGAGCGATCGCGTTCTCATACAGCTTTACTGCGGCAGCCGCCGTTCGCTGGGAATTTGCGCGCTTTTCAATGACGGAGATGCTTGAGGCGTCGGGCATCAGAGAACTCTGCGCCGACGTGGATTTCGAACTCTGCTTCAGGAAAGCCTGGTCACCAGCGGATAGCTTTTCGATCGGGACTTCGACCTCATTGCCATCGGCCTTGCGTAAAACAACCGAGGTTGTCGTTTGGCGCACGAGTTCTGCGTCGATGCGAAACTTGCCTGTCGAATCGCTCCACTCGCGAGCCAGGGTCCCAACCCACGCCTGAATTAGCACAATGCCGACGGCGAGAGTGACGAACATGCGAATCTTCATGCGAATGTCTCTCCATTTTCTGTTGCCACCGTTGAGAGAAATCACATCGAATTGCGATTCGGAGTTTAACCCCGATTCAATTGAAAGACAACAAACTCTTGAATCGATCGACTCGAGACATCCAGCATGCGGGAGGTGCCTCTATTGACACTAGGGGAATCCCCTACACGCAGCAGGATAATCCCCTACAACGACCTGACAGATGGCGACGTTTTGTCGCTGGTTATTAGCAAGGAGCACAGTAACGTCTGCACTGATGCGGAGTTGTCGCGCAGGAAGAGAATAACCGATCGCCCTGGTTACACGAGAAATGTCGGAGATCGCGTCGGCGGATGTCAGCGAGTTCCGACTGGTTGAAAACCACGCGCAGGCCAACGCAAATCCGCGTGCGGAGCGGCATATATTCAACGGGCGCGGACAAAAGAAAAATAGACAATTGCGCCTTCAACTAACTTCAAACCCCCAACAAGAGTTTGAGGGATTGAACGAGGCGGTCGTGCACGTCCGCCAGTTCGTTGTACTTCGCTCTGTACGTTTCGAAGTTTCCGCGCGGTTCCTGGACGTAACTCTTCAATTCGATGTAGTTGGTCCAAAAATCAACGAACAGTTGTCGTGTACCTTCCGTGACTTCCGGATCCACTGCAATCCGGGAAATCTCTTGTTCCAGTCTCGCGAGCAAGACGGCGTCACGGGCCGGCAGACGGGCCTCGACTTCGCTTTTCACGGCCTCAAGCCCGACGTTGACGCTCAGGCCGTTGTTCAGCGCTGATTCCATTGCCGAGGCATAGGCTTGCATGCCAGTCTTGTGCAGTTCGCTGTCAACGGCAATGAAGATAAACACGGTCCGCAGTCGGTGTTTCACCCTGATGGCGACGACTTCCTTCGGTGACAATCCATCCATTCGATTTAACGAACTCATCACTTTGCCAAGCGGGATACAGAATGCGACTCCTTCTGCCGCAGTCGCTTTTGACGTCACGACTCCCAGGACTCGACCTTGCTGATCCAAGACCGGCCCACCCGAGTTGCCGGGATTAACCGACATCCCAAGTTGATAGAACTCCTGACCGTCGATGATTGCTTGGGTGCTCATCACGCCTCGGCTGACGGCGTTTTGCAGTACAAACGAGCCGCTGCTCGAATTACCAATGTCGGGACTGCCAATGACGAGAATCTCTTGACCGCGACGAAACGAGTAGTCTGGGGCGGTCTTCAACGGGCTCAGAGACGATGCAACTGCAAGAAACGCGAGATCCAAATCGGGATCTTCGTACTGGAGTTCGACTGAATACGGACCTTGCATGTTGGCAGCGGCTGACGGAAACCGGATCTGAATGTCGTCAATAAACTCCAAGCCAATGACGTGCCGGTTCGTGGCGACAATACCTGGCCGCACCAGGAACCCCGTTCCGCCGCCGAATCTTCCGCGCACACAAGCGACGGACGCGTCCGCCTGTGCGACAATTTGCTCGGAAGTCAATTTGCGCGCCGCTCCATCGTCAGGAACGCTCGCGACGGGTGACTCTGACGCGGCCGCGACTTTCCGAGTGCCGCCCTCTGGCGCTTCGCCTCCTCGTCCTGACAGCATGGTTACCGCAACCGCGATTAACATGACTCCGCCGAGGATACCACCTCCAATCACCAAGAACTTTTTCTGAACGACAAGTGCCACCTGACCTTGCAAGAGATTGGTCTTTCGCTGCGGAACGTCAGAAACAGGCTGCTGCAAATCCGTCCGACTCTTCCGCAAAGGAGGCGGAGTGTGTGAAATGTTTCCGCGTGTGGCTTGCGGTAACTGAACCATCAGGCCGCTTACCCGTCCGGCGGCCGTCCAAAGCCCTTGTCGTCCATTCCGGATGGGCGTCGAAGAAGTAATTCGCCCCGTCGCTGCGAATTGCCTTATCTCGGGAGCAGAATAGGGGCCGAGTTCACCCGATTCAGACTTTACGTACCATTCTGATACCAACGTCTGAACTCCTACCTTGACCGACAAACCGAATGAGGAGGCGATACAGCAGATATCCGACGAGTTGCCGCCTGCCCGTCTGCTCATCGTTATAATTGTCCGAGTGTGTAGTGGCAACTTTCCCTTTTTCAATCAACGAAAGAGCCCCCTCATACCCTGGGGAGATTGCATCGCAAATCAATTTTAAAGCAGCACTTGCTGCAGGCAGTTGGTCACCCTCCGAAAAGACCTTCGGTTGTCCAATGGGTCGGCGTCAGCCTTCTGGTTACTTGAAACGCGAAATGTCGGCTGATACCGTGGCGAGTGAGAAAGGAGCGGCCGCATGAGAGTCTTTGTATTCTTATTGATGTTTCTCATCGCTGCGACCTGCATAGGGGCGGAACGGGTGGTCGGCACCATCGGCGATCCCGGTGACGGTGACGTTGGCGACAATGTCGCGCCTGGAAGTCTTGACGCAGCGACCCTTCGCGTCGGTACTGCCGGCAGCGACGTGCACGGCCAATCAGCGGTTTTCTTTTTCGCCCTGCCGAAACTTCCATGGTGTGCGTTGATTGCGAAAGCAGAATTGCAGCTCTCTTATCAAGGGGTAACACAAGGCAAACGCACCTCTCGCCCAGATTTCAATGTCAATTTGTTTGGGCTGGACGCGCGCCCCAGACCGGTGATTCGCACCTCTGACTACTTCGACGGCGAGGCATCACGCAGTAAGGATGCGCTCGTGGCAGCGAACTTCATTACGCCCGCGACTTCGACCGGTCGCCTTCAGGTCTCAAACCGGAGCCTCCTCGATTATGTCAATTCCCTCTACCAGACAGATGGAACGCCAACGGGTGCGTACGCGGTTTTTCGAGCGAGTCCAGATATCCATCTTCCCAGTGGAAGCAAACCCACGAGGGGGTTTGAGTTGGCGTCGGGAAACAACACAGGGGACGGAGGCGTCTTGGTACCTCGTCTGCGGTTGACACTTGCCTTTCCTTCAAACTTGACAGTCGCGGCGACATCTGTAACGGCTGATTCTCGTCTTCCGGTGCCAACGAATGCGGAGCTTGGCGAGATACTGACGATGCTGAAAGACCTGTACGGACGCGAGTACGAGCAAGCGCGTACCTACGCTAATAAGGCTGCGATCGCGCAGAAGCTTCTTGCTCGCGCGGACCAGACAAAGACCTCCGGGGAACGATTTGCCTTACTGAGGCTGGCTCGGGACATAGCGGCAGGAGCCGCTAACGCGGAATTAGGGTTTCAATCCGTCAACACAATGGCAAAGCACTTTCAAGTCGATGACAGAGCAATGAAGGTAGCCTTGCTCAACCAAACTGCCGCCCGTGCCAGTACGAAGGAACAACAGCTGAGTACCGCACGTTGTGCCCAATCTCTGCAGGATGACTACGTCGCCACAAACTCGTTCGAGCCGGCAACGCAGTCTGGTCAGCTTGCATTACAGGCCGCGCGCCAAGCGAACGAGATGATACTGGTCAAACAGATTGCGGCACGGAATAGGCAGATCGACGAACTGGGAAAGACGCATGCAACTGCCATGTCCGCACTGGCTGCTCTGAAAAAATCGCCCAGCGATGCAACAGCGGGGCTCGTGGCTGGAAGATACCTGTGCTTCGCGATCGGAGACTGGCAAACAGGGCTGCCATTCTTGGCAATAGCGAGTGATCCGGCTCTTAAAGACCTTGCAGCGAAGGACCTCGCCGGAGCCGAGTCCGTTGAGAACCAGGTTGAACTCGGTGACCGGTGGTGGGCACGAGCCGAGTCCGATAGAGATGCAGCCACGCGATCGCTTGAACGGGCGGGTTATTGGTATGCAAAGGCACTGCCGAATACGTCGGGCCTCGTGAACGAGCGGCTGGTGAAAAGGCTGGACCAGTGCCGTGAGTCAGGCTCAGACCCGGGGACTATCGACATTCGAAAGGCCGCTGACACCCAATAACGTGCGATAGTCGAGGCTTGCGTTCTGCAAAAAACCTATGCAAGGTGCGAGTCTACCGGGCGAAGTCCTGACAGTAGACTTTCCCCGTTTCCACCGCAATCACCACCTTCCCCGTCGCTTCGTGTACTCCCCTCGCAATCCAATCGTGCGATTCCACGAGTCCCACGCACTGCGACTCGGCCAGGCGCTTCGCTTTGAAGTCCACAGGCGACAGACTCCGATCCCGCTCCCGCCAGTCATCGAGCGGAGCCATGACGAGGCGATCCCATTTGCAGCCCCAGCGACGCAGCCATTCCTCGGTTACGCCGCGATGCTTCTCGCAGCGATACGTGATGATCAGGGGTGCCGGCACGAATCGCGGCAGCCATAGCGGCCGGGCATTGGGCAGCCATGCTTCGTAGCCCGGATCGTCGTCGCCGACGGGGTTGTTTTCACAGATTACGCCGTCCAGATCCAACGCGAAGCCGCCGGCGACGTGCGGGTTCTGCACGTCGCCCGTGAGCATGCCGCTGTTGACGAGATTCCACTCGAGCAGATGCGGACTGGGCAGGATTTCGCCGTAGATGTCGACGTGATGCGTCTGTGCGGGACGGACATATATAGAAGCGTAAATCGCAGGTCGGCCGCCCATTCGCTGCCGGGCGGCGTGCATCGCGTAGCCGTTGTAGACGGTGTCGTCTACGACGAGGAACGGTGCTTCCGTGGGCGCTTCGATCTGTCCGCCACGCCAGCCGTGATACAACCGCCGGGGTCCATCCTCAGCCAATTCGTACAGCGGCAAGTGCAGCCAGGTGGCCAGCACCGACGCGGGAATCATGCCCGAGCGGGGAATCCCGACGATCCCGGCCAGCACCGGCGGAACCTGGGACATGAGTTTGCGAGTGGCTTCGATGAGCTGGCTGGTCGTGACCCAGCG
>CAIPEB010000174.1 GCA_903863885.1 uncultured Planctomycetaceae bacterium
CTTCGTCCTTCGCGGATTTAATAGAAGGTCGGCGGGCTGAGCCTGCGATGGTGCGTTTTCAGACGTCGATTGAGGAAATATGGCCGACTTTGGCCTTCGGCGGCGTTACGAACTCCGCGCAGAGGCTTATCGGTTTCAAGCAGCCATTTCGCAATACCGGACAGGCAGTTCATGAAACGAATTCTGTTGCTCCTGGTGGTCCTAGGCGGCCTGGGCGCCGCCGGCACCGCGTACTACCGGACACGATCCACCGGCCAGTCGGCCAGCAAGTTTCGTCTTTCCAAAGTCGCCCTGGGGGACCTGCGCTCGATCATCACGGCAACCGGGACGATCGAACCCCAGGAAGTGATCAACGTCGGTGCCCAGGTGGCCGGGCGGATCCAGGACTTTGGCGTTGACGGCGAAGCCGAAAAGAAACTGCCGCCCAAGCCGGCAAACGCCGATGCGGCCGCGGCGAAAACGCCGGACTCGGTCGGTCCCGCCACGGTTGCTGGGGGCGCTCCGGAGTCGGCGAGCAGTGTCGGTCGGCGACGAGTGCCCGGAGTTGGGCAGAAAGCCGCCGAGTCCAGGCCCCGCATCGATTACGGTTCGATCGTGCATGTGGGCACGGAATTGGCGTACATCGATGACACCCGATATCGAGCTCAGGTCGAGCAGGCCCAGGCCTCTCTCGACCGGGCGATGGCCGATCTGGGGCAACTGGAAGCCAAGCAGGTTCAGGCGGCTGCGGCACTGGCACGTGCCGAACAGCTGCGCCGATTCGAACAGGCCCGTCCGGTCAGCACCGAAACGCGGCTGGTTGCGATTTCCGATACGGACTACGATCTGGCGGTCGCCAACGACAAAGTGGCCAAGGCCAATCTCTCCGTCGGCAACGCGGGCGTCCAGCAGGCCCGCGCGACGCTGGCGCAGGCACAGACCGATCTCGATTACACAACCATCCAGTCGCCCGTCGAGGGCGTGATCATCGACCGCCGCGTCAACATCGGCCAGACGGTCGTGGCCGCGTTGAACGCGCCGAGCCTGTTCCTGATCGCCAAAGACCTGTCACGGTTGCAGGTCTGGGCTTCGGTCAACGAAGCCGACATCGGGAAGATACACGCCGGTATGAAAGTGCGATTCAGCGTGGATGCGTACCCCGCCGAGACATTCGAGGGCCGCGTCAAACAAATCCGGCTCAATGCCCAGATGCAGCAGAATGTGGTGCTGTACACCGTCGTGGTGGAAACGGCCAATCCCGACGGCCGGCTGCTCCCATACCTGACGGCGAATCTTGAATTCGAGGTGGAGCAGTTCCGCAACGTTCTGCTCGTTCCCAACTCGGCCCTGCGATGGATACCGCAGCCGCAGCAAATCGCTCCGAGCAGCGACAAAGCGAAAAAGAGCGGCGATGCGGGCGGCAAGAAGGCGGAAGTCGCCAAGAAGCCCGGCGACGCCAAAGGGCCGGAGCACGGACGCCTCTGGGTGACCGAAGGCGACTTCGTGCGGTCCATCGACGTGGTGATCGGCGCCAACGACGGCGTCAATACGATTGTCTCGGGGCCCGAGGTCCACGAAGGTCTGGTTATCGTCACCGGCGAAGAATCGAACGTGCCGGCAAGCGGCGAGGAATCGACCAATCCGTTCGGGCCGCCGAAATTCATGAAGGGCCGGCAGAAGAAGTCGTTCTGAAATGCAGGGCAGGAACAGATCGCCGGTGCTGCCGCACTTCGCGCCGCGGAAGGGCGGCGCCCGCACCCGGCGCAGGTCGACAACAAATTGACTCGCAGACCGCAAGACTACTATGGAACTCGTTCGCATCGAGAACATCACCAAGACTTATTACCTGGGCGAGGTGGACGTTCCTGTGCTCAAGGGCGTTTCGCTCAGTATCTCGCGGGGCGAATTGGTTGCACTGACCGGAGCTTCCGGTTCGGGCAAGAGCACGCTGATGAACATCCTCGGCTGCCTTGACCGCCCGACCTCCGGCCAGTACTGGCTCGACGGTCAGGACATGAGCCAACTGTCGCCCAATGCGCGGGCTGAAGTGCGTACCGAAAAACTGGGATTCGTCTTCCAGAACTTCAACCTGCTGCCCCGCACCAACGCGCTGGCCAACGTGATGATGCCCCTGGAATACGGGGTCAGGCAAATGCATCGCGGCAGGGCCAAACGGCTGGCGATCTCGCTGCTGGAACGAGTCGGGCTGGCCGATCGATTCGCTCACGAACCGTCCCAGATGTCCGGCGGCCAGCAGCAACGGGTGGCGATTGCCCGCTCGCTCATCAACCGTCCGGCACTGCTGCTGGCTGACGAACCGACGGGCAACCTCGATTCCCACACGAGTGTGGAAATCCTGCAGATGTTTCGGCAACTCAACGCCGAAGGAATCACCGTGATTCTCGTCACGCACGATCCCAAGGTGGCTGCCAGCGCCGATCGCGTGATCCATCTGTGTGACGGCCTGGTGGAACGCGACGAATTCAGGGCGGCCGCGGTGCAGGGAGCGTCGGTGACGATCGCCGGTCTCGATGATCAGGCTGCGGATCAACCCGCCCCGCACGAGCAACCGGTCGCTTCGGCGGCTCACTCCGAGGCAACCAGGCCCGCTGCGCCGGGGTTGATGGAAGACGGCAGTCCGGCGGAAGTGAGAGGTTGGGAAGTCGCGTCCATCGTGCCGCCGACATTCCGCACGGCGATGGGCGCTCTGCGACGCAATAAAATGAGGTCGGCGCTGACGGCGCTGGGCGTGATCATCGGCGTGGGAGCCGTGATCGCGATGATCGAGATCGGCCAGGGGTCGAAGAACGCCCTGCAGAAGTCGATCGCCAGCATGGGAGCCAACAATATTCTGGTGCTGCCCGGAGCGGCGGCCAGCGGCGGTGTTACGTTCGGCTCCGGCAGCGTAAAGACTCTGACTCCGTCCGACGCCGAAGAAATCAAGCGGCAATGTCCGGCGGTGGCCGAAGTCGCGCCAACGGTGCGCTCCCGCGCTCAGGTAGTCTTCGGCAACCGAAACTGGAATCCGAACCAGATCCTGGGAACGACCCCCGATTACCTCAAGATCCGCGACTGGAAACAGATGGACGAAGGGGACATGTTCACGGATCGCGACATCCGCAACGGAAGCAAGGTCTGCGTGATCGGCCGCACTATCAAACGGGAGCTGTTTCAGAACGAATCGCCGCTGGGCAAACAACTGCGCATCAAGAACGTAGTGTTCCGCGTGGTCGGGGTGCTTGGTCCCAAGGGCGCCAACATGATGGGGATGGACCAGGACGATCTGATCCTCGCGCCCTGGACCACGATCAAGTTCCGCGTCAGCGGAGTGTCGAGTACCATGCAATCCGCGTCGACCTCGTCGAGCAGCAGTTCGTCCGACACGAACACGCTCAGCGACCTCTATCCCGGCGCTACCTCGCTCTACCCTGAACGGTCTTCGGTGCAGGCGGCGGATACGCCCCAGCCCGTCCGGTTCATTACGGTTGACGAGATCATGGTGATGGCCGCCTCGGACAAACATATCCAGCAGGCCATGGACCAGATTACTCAACTCCTGCACGAGCGGCACCACATCCGGCCGGGCGACGATGATGATTTCAATCTCCGGGACATGAGCGAAATGACCAAGATGTTGACTTCGACTTCGAGCTTGATGGGGGCTCTGCTGCTGGTAGTCGCCATGATCTCGCTGATTGTGGGCGGCGTGGGCATCATGAACATCATGCTCGTTTCGGTGACGGAACGTACCCGCGAGATCGGATTGCGCATGGCGGTTGGAGCGCGGAGCTACCATATCTTGCGTCAGTTCCTGGTCGAAGCCGTGGTGCTCTGCCTGCTCGGCGGAGGCCTGGGAATCGCGCTGGGACGCGCGGCCTCGATCCTCGTTCGAGCCATACTGCGCTGGACCACTCAGCCGTCGATTCCCGCGATCGTCGCGGCGGTCGGGGTGTCGGTCACGATCGGCATCCTTTTCGGCTTCTACCCTGCCTGGAAGGCATCGCGACTGGATCCGATCGAGGCTCTGCGCTACGAATGACGGTCCCAGATGCCGGATCCCGGAGTCTGAGCCGATCCCCGTCTTGTCCGCGCTGAGCCGTGAACTCCCGCCCCGGGGCAGAACGCCGGCTCTTCGGTTCCTGTGCGCGTCGAGCGGTCCTCGAAGATGCCGCCGGACCGCGCGGAGGGTGACGTTCACTTCCTCCGCTTCGCTGCCTTCTGCGCCACGTACTGTGCAAACGACCAGAGTCCCGCGAATCGGTATCCCGGGTCGGTGTAATGCTCGATCACGTAGAATGCAAAATAATAGAAACGGGCGAAACACCAGACGCAGATCGCAAGCAACAGCAGGACTTTGAAGGTCGGGTGCTCGAGGAACAGCAAAAGAGCTGCGAGCAGACCGCCAAAGAGAAACAAGAATCCTTTGGCGTATATCAAGCGGGGATCTTTGATGTCGGACATGACGCGATGTGCGGGAGCAATCTGGAGTTCGGAGTGACAAACACCAAGTCCAATTGTGAGAGTAACTCGTCGAAACCACAACCGGCATCCGGCACGGCGTTTCTGCCCTGCGCGAACCGGAAGGGGCATTGACGCGTCTCATACAATGTCACGGGCGCCACGCTCCGCGCCTGACGCGGCCAAGTACACGGAGTTGGTGAGACGGGGCTTCGCTGCGCCGGATGAAAACGCGGAAGCCGGCAACCCGCTGTCAGAATTCAGCATTTGGGTGTTTGTTTGCCTCGAGACTTCAGACTCCAGACAACATCGGTGTTTCGATGTTCCGCACAATACTGGCAAAGATAAGACGAATTATCTTCGGAGGCGGTCAGTCCGAGGGGCAGCCGAAGAGTACCAATCCTTCGAACCGGCCTGGAACGCTGGGGCATGCGGAGCCGGCAGGGAATCCTGCGCCATCAAGAGCGGTGGCGCCGGAAAGTTCCGATGCAGAGCCTCGCAGCGCGGCAGCCAACAGGACTTTGATTACTTCGCAGTCGAGCCAAAGCAACCCCGCCATGAACGCCGCATTTGAAAAACTGATGCAACACATGGATGAGCGCAATGTTCACTATCTGACCAACGCGGAAAAACGGTCTATCTGGGCGGACTTCCGCGGCGAGGTCGGCAACTACCGGATTCTGGCACTCATCGAGACGGACGACTCGATGTTTCAGGTAATCGGCGGGGCGCCCATCCGCGTACCCGAAGGTGCTCGACCGGCGGTCGCCGAGACGATTGCCCGCGCGAACTTCGGACTGAAAGCGGGTAAGTTCGAGATGGATGTGGACAACGGTGACGTGCGGTTCCAGGTCTCGCAACTTCTCACGAGCGAGGGTTTGGAGGACGAGGTCATCGGACGTCTGATGGGGCTGACCATGTCCATGCTGGATCTCTATCTTCCGGCTGTCCTCTCGGTGATCTATGGCAATGAACTGCCGAAAGATGCCATCCGCTGCGTGGAAGCCGGGTTCGTCGGCCCCGGCGAATCGTCGCAAGGCGATGGGCCGACTCCGGGAGGGTGAACGACTCCGGGTATTCGTCGCCGGCTGAATCGCCGCGATGCGATCCTGGTGCCAACGGAGACTCCAGAACGGCGGAGCCACTTGAGGGTTCCGCCGTTTTCTATGCGCGCCGCAGGCCCGGGATCGTCGTGCATCTCGCAATGGGGCGGCGCACTTCGGGACATTGGAAGCCGGTGAGGGAGATTCCACGGCCTGAGGACGTCGTCCAGACGATTGGTCCGCCAATTGCATTAGCTAGCCGGTCGTCCCCGCGGGGCCTGATTACCAGCGACCGTGATGCCGGCGAGTTGGACTTTTTCGGACAAGGTGTGCGATTCGTAACTGTTTATATACAAATTAGTTGCGACTATCTTGCGTTCCGCCGCCAAATCCGGCGTAACGGGCGTGAAATAATTCCGTTATATTTGCTGGACTGGCTGTGTTATTGCACGGATGTCCGTATTGGGTTATGGGAATGACGCAAGAAGAAAACCTGTCCAGCCTGTTGGTCGAAGTCTGGCGTGAAGCATGTCGGCACATCGAGATCAGCGAAGCGGCTCCGAATCTGGCGGCCATTCTCGCTCGATGTGTGCCGATTTCCCAGTTGCTGATTCGGCGCATTGACCAAGCCAAGCCGCTTCTGGAGACGGTCGCCATCGGCTGTCCGATTCCGGAGAATCTTCTCCCCGATGCTCGGAGTGAGGGTTCGCCGAAGGTCATGCAGCGGATTCTGCGTTGGGCCGCGGACGGCCGCGTGATCAACTGCGATGAACTGTCGGCTGCGGAGGAGTGGGTGCGCACTCTGATACCGAGAGGCGTGCAGGGCAATATTCTGGCGGGTCCCTTGGGAGGTGCGCGGCACCCGCAGGGTGTCTTGATCCTTGTTGCAGCCGGCGGAGTGTCCTTCAACGAGCGGCACGAACTGATCGCAGGACAGATTCTCGACCCGCTGTCGACCGCGCTGGAAAACGACCGCCGGCTGCGCGAGATGGTGGCCATGCGCGCAGCGGCGGAGGCGGACAACGACTCGCTCCTGTCGCGTTTGGGACGCAAGGGACTTTCCGACACGGTGGTGGGTGCCGACGCCGGATTGCGGTCGGTGATGGAGCGGGTGGAACTGGTTGCAAGATCGGATGTGCCGGTCTTGATTCTCGGCGAGACGGGCACCGGCAAAGAGCTCATCGCGCGACTGATCCACACGCGCTCGCGACGATCGAGTGGTCCGTTTCTGCGCGTGAATTGCGGTGCAATCCCGATTGAATTGGTGGACTCGCAGTTGTTCGGGCATGAGAAAGGCGCCTTTACGGGAGCGGTTGAATCGCGTCAGGGCTGGTTCGAGCGGGCCAACGGAGGCACGCTTCTGCTCGATGAGATTGGCGAGCTGCCGTTGGCGGCGCAGGTTCGTCTGCTGCGAATTCTCCAAGACGGCTGGTTTGAACGCGTGGGATCGCATTCACCGGTGCACGTGGACGTCCGCGTTGTGGCGGCTACGCACCGCGATCTGGCATCCATGGTGGCCGGCGGCAAGTTCCGCGAGGACTTATGGTACCGCATGGCCGTGTTTCCAGTGCTGATGCCGCCGCTGCGCGAACGTCGCGAGGATATTCCGGATCTGGCCCGGCATTTTGCTGAACGTGCCGCAGTGCGATTTACTCTCCCGGTTGCGCTTCCAACTCCGGAGGATATCCGGTTGCTACAGGACTACTCCTGGCCGGGCAATATTCGGGAGCTCGGGGCCGTTATCGACCGGGCTGCAATCCTCGGTGACGGCCAGCGGCTGGAAATCGCCAAGGCGCTGGGCGCCGGCACGAGCCATGTGGCAGCCTTCGGTCCAACAAGTGCCGAGTTGGCCAAGCCGAGTCCTCCTCCGGCGCGGCGCGAAATCGTATCGCTCGACGAGGCCATGCGCCTTCATATCGAGGCGGCACTCGCCGCCACGCAAGGACGCGTCGAAGGCCGCCGCGGAGCCGCGGCGTTGCTGAAAATCAACCCGCACACGCTGCGCGCCCGCATGAAGAAACTCGGCATCGAATGGTCTCGCTTCCGCGAGTCCGACTGAACGCGTTGCTGGCGTTCCCGCGCCGATTTCAGACTACGATCGCTCGGCGCGCCCGTTCCCGCTGTGTTTCTCATCCGTGATTTGTCACGGATTATCCGTTGCATAACACGGGTGGCCGTGTATGGGTCTGGCTGGATAGCGGGCTATTGACCGCAATGATGTTGAACTGGTTGAAGGAGGCAAAGTTTTCCGGCAGTTTCTGCGGAAATCACTTTTGAGGAGATTTCGGCACGGCCCTTGCATATTCCATTTGCCAAACACGGCATTTTCGTTTCATTGGGCAAAGGAGTGAGTTGTGCCAGTCAATTCCACGAAGTGCGGCAGATCTGCCAAGAACGGGGCCGCGAAGCAAGGCTTTACCCTCGTCGAGTTGCTTGTCGTCATTGCGATCATCGGAATCCTCGTTGCATTGCTGCTTCCCGCCGTGCAGGCCGCACGCGAGGCCGCGCGTCGCATGCAGTGCGGCAACAATCTGAAGCAGATCACTTTGGCGCTGCACAATTATGCGGACACCTACAAGAACTTCCCCTCGGGCTGGAGCTACCCCGGCGTTGCCAATACGGAGGCATGGGGGTGGTCGGCGTTGGTGCTGCCGTTCATCGAGCAGACTTCGTTGCACGATCAACTGCGGGTGACTCAGGGAAATCTGCACAGCAACCTGCTGTCGGCCAACTGGCAGCCGGTCGTCGCGGGTGTGCAGACCGTGATTCCTGGTTTCATCTGCCCTTCGGATACGGGATTCACGGTTTACGGGCAGGTCCACAACGACCGTCGTTTCAATGGCGGAGCGGGCTGGGCCGCGCACAACTACACCCCGGGGATCAGCAACTACATGGGCGTCGCCGGCCACAATATCGGACGTCTGAACGTCCAGGAAAACACCGGCATCTTCTTCGGCAACAGCCATGTGGCGTTCAAGGATATCACCGACGGCACGAGCAACACCTTTATCGTCGGTGAACGCGACACTTTGCTGTGCCGATCAGGATCGTGGGTTGGAGTGCGCAATGCCAACGGCGGTGCAACTCGCGGGATCTTCGTGGTTTCCGGTCACAGTCGGGCCAAGCTGAATGAATCCGTGCTTCCTTGGGACAATGACCCGGAAGGTTGCGGACAAGGATTCAGCAGCCTGCACCCGGGCGGCGCTCTGTTCGCAATGTGCGACGGCTCGGTGAGTTTCATTTCAGAGACGATTGACCACCGGCACATCAACGGTTGGGGCAAGCACACCGATCCGCAGAACGGCGTCTATCAGCGACTGGCGGCCAGGAACGACGGTTTGACCGTGGCCGTGCCGTAGTCTCCTTGCAGTAAGAACCGACTCGGTTGGACTGAGGCGGATGCCGGCAGCCGGTACATGTCCGGTCTTAATGCCGCACACCTGCCGGCCTCGCGACTCCGGACTTCGGACAGTTATTCGAACAACGTAAGGAGCATTCAATATGAAACGAACTCTGAGCGGAGCAATCACGGTCTTGGGCCTGTCGCTTGTCTGCATCGCATTGTCGGGCTGCGGAGGCCCGGAAGGAGTCGGCAAGGTCAGCGGAACCGTTACGCTTGAAGGCAAGCCGCTGGCTTTCGCAATCGTCAGGTTCGCGCCGAAAAACGGGGGTGCGCCTTCGAAAGCGATCACGGACGAATCAGGGCGGTACTCGCTTCAGTACACGCGCTCGTACGCCGGCGCCGTGGTGGGAGAGCATATCGTGAGTATCAGCACGTACGCGGCCGCTATTCCCGACGCAGACCCGGCCAAGCCCGAGGTGCCCGAGAAAGTCCCGGCGAAATACAACGCGAAATCGGAGCTGGTTGTCACGGTCAAGTCCGGTTCAAACACGCTGGATTTTCCACTGGACCTGAAAGGCGCAATCGCACAGACGGCGAAAGACCGATCGCAGTGGCGATGAATGCCGGTGCCGGTGGCCGGACGGGCGTTCGTTTTCCTCCGGCCTCCGGACTTTGTCCTGCGAGTTGTTCAAGGAGAACACGGATTGCTTCCGGTCTCTGGGGTGTTTCCGTGTCTCAGTGAGGGGTCTTGATTCCCGACGGGGTGCCGCGATCGACGCACGCCGGAGTTGAATTCGGATGCCGGCTGTTTGCGCGATCCGGCGCGCCGGCTGGAAGTTCTCCCGCCGTGGCAGCTACTTGTTGTTCATTGCCTCGTCGAGGATCGCAATGGACTCGCGAACGGCCGTTGAGTGGTCGACAGTCGGCCACATTTCCAGGCCGAGGAATCCGGAAAATCGGGCTGCCGCGATCGCTCGGAAGACGTTGCGGTAATTGATCTCGCCGGTGCCGGGCTGATGTCGTCCGGGCACGTCGGCCACGTGGAAATGGGCGATCTTGGCGATGTTTTTCGAGATATTGGCGATCAGGTTTCCCTCGGTGATCTGTTGGTGGTAGATATCGAATAGCAGCTTGACCTGCGGGCTGTCCACCTCGTCGACCATGCGAAAGCCCTCTTCGGAGGTGGACAGGTAGTAGCCCTTGTGGTCCACGAGCACGTTCAGCGTTTCGATCGCCAGCGTTACTCCGGCATCCTCACACAGCGGAGCCGCCGCGCGGAACGCTTCAATGCAGTTCTCGTGCTGCTGGGACCTCGGCACATCTTTCAGTTCCTGTCCCGTGGCGGCGATGATCTCGCGGCATCCGAGCTTCTTTGCCGTCGCGAGCGTATCCTTCAGCGCGGGGATGAATGTCTTCGCGCTTCCCGGAGCCACGAGCGGTCCGCCCGTGTCACACGCGAAGCCGGCCACATCGAGTCCGAGGTTCTGGCAGATTTTCGCCAACCCGTCCATATCCCGTCCGCGCCAGCCCCAGAACTCAATCGCTTTGACGCCGGCTTCCTTGACCTTGGCGGGCCGTTGTTCAAAAGGCAGGTCCGTGAACAGGGCATCGATGCAGACTGCGAGGCGGGGTTTTGCGCCGGGCGGCGGCGTCTGTTCCTCACCCGCGATCGCAAATCGGGTTGTCGCAGTGGCGGACAACGCGGCAACCGCCGCGAGGAATCGACGGCGGGGAATTCTATCGGACATGGGGCGAATCTCCTTCGTGTTTTGCGGCCTGGTGGTTATTTGTCCGTCAGTACCAGCGGCGAATCTCGCGGGATTTCGACGTATTTCACAACACCGTCCCGCCAGTAATTGATCTTTATTTTCAACGTGTTCTCCGCGCCTGGTGCCGCGTCGCCGAACAGCTCCGCGTAGGAGCCGAGCGGCGTTACGAGTCGGTTGTGGTATTTCGCCTGCAGTTTTTCCGTCACGTCGGTTTGCCCCGCCACCTTCTCGACGTTCGTCAACACCTTTATCTTCAGGGCGGTTGCATCCGAGTAGTGGTTGCCCGCGTTGTGCAGGACGAAATCGAGGTTCTTTCCGATATCTCCGCGCGGCAGTTGCAGTACGAACTCTGCGGTGCCGAGGCGGCCCGCCGTCAGGTCCTTGGTGTTGAAGGTGCCCAGCACCTCGTGGTGCAAGTCGTCTCGCCAGCGGATGACTCGCAACTCGACGCCGTTGCCCAGATTGGAGAACACCGTGCCGATCAGCGTCGCCTCCTGCTTTTGAGTTTCTTCAGACGGTGTCCAGCGAAACACGCTGAAGCACGACGTGTCGGAAACCGGGTGCGTGTAAAGGAACTCCTTCCTTTCGGCGCCGGATAGAACGGTGTCAAACATGTTTTCGCTGTAGTGAATCTTCCATGATTCTTCCTGATGGTCGCTCGGATCATGATCCGATGCGAAGCCAAGTTCATCGGCCTGGTTCTCCAGTCCGTAGGCGTAGCCCAATGGCGAGCCGAATGCCTTGAATTGCGAATTCAGTTGCTTCACATCGCCGGCGGTCGCCGTCGAGAGCAGGCCGCCGTTCCTGCATTGGAAAACCGCCCAGCGTCCGTTGGATCTGTCCGGGAATTCCGCTTTGACTCCCTTCTTGCCGCCCGGATTGACGTAATTGGCCGCGAGATCCGCAATGACGTCCCCGCGCGGCTCGAATGCGGCTTCGAGGTTCCCTGCGGATTTAGGGCCGTAGAAGGCCTTCACCACATGTGCGTTGACGAACTCGTTCGGCCGCGAGACGATTTCGTCGTCGGCCAGACGCACGGGGGACGTGTCTTTCAGGTTCGGAACGCGGAAATAGACATCCTGGCCGCTCGGGTCGATGAACTCGGTGAGCGTGACATCGACCTTGTCGCCCGTGCAATCCTTGTTCAACCACGCCTTCGCCGTCGCCTTCAATCCGTTCGGGCGAATCGAATCGTCTTTCAGCGGTGCCGAGATCGAAGCCGGATCGATAACCAGGTTGCGAGGTTCGCCGCATTTTGCGAGCGTTTCAGCATTCTGGTCTTTGCCGATGCAGTACACGACCGGACCTCGCAAGAGGACCACGCGTCCGTCCTGCACGGCACGGCCGCGCAGGAAACGCCATTGCATGGGCATCGAGATGCTCAGCGTGTCGCCGGCCTGCCAGGTGCGGCTGAGTGAATAGCAGCCCAGCTTCTGCTGTTGCGGGTCGATTTCCAGGGGAGCCTCGCCGTTGACCTGCAGCGTGATCTTCTCGCACCAGCGCGGCGTGCGGAACTGAAATGCAAAAGAGGCCGGTTTGTCGCACGAAAACGTCAGCTTGACTTCGCCGTCATTCGGATAATTCGTCTCTTGCCGGATTGTGACCGATTGGCCTCGGACATCGAACACCTTTTCCGAGTTGGTGAACAGATTCAGGGCGATTCCCCCCTCGGGCGTGCGGTAGTAGACCTTCTGGGGCAACTCGGCCACAGCTCTGCGGTAATTGCCGCAGCAGCAGAAGGAATCGCGGGTGTCGTATTCGCGATTGCCCGTGAACGGGGTGAAGTAACGAATCCAGCGTCCGTCCGGCGAGTTGGCTGCGAACAATGCGTTGAACATCGTCCGCTCGAGCAGGTCGCCGTACCGCATGTCGCCTTCGAGCCTCATGAGGCTGTCGATCCACCGCATCATGTAAGCGGTGACGCAAGACTCGCCAATGGCGCCGCTTCCGTTCTGGTTGTAGGTGAAGTGTTCGCCCTCGGAGCACGAGCCGGTGACGAGCATTCCTCCTTCGCCCTTCTTTAGAAGTTCGTTGCGCATGAACTGGCTCATGTTCAGCAAGGACTGTTCGCCGGTCAATCGGAACAGTTCGGTCTGAGCGTAGCATCTCGCGAGCATCACATAGACGTGGCAAGGGCGGCGACTGAAGTCCTGTTCCCACGTCCGCAGTGACGCGAGTTTGATTTCGCCGCGGTTGTTCCCGTGCGGTACGTCGGCGGCGAAATCAAGGAAACGTCTGTCGCCCGTTACGCGGTAAAGTTCCAGCATGCCCTCGGGCAGGCCGGCCGTGCAGATTTCTCCGGCGTCGCAGCACGGATTCTGCGGCGTGGGAAACGTCTTCAGGATGTAGTCACCCATGACTCTGGCATTGGCCAGCGACAGAGGATTGCCCGTGCAGCGATAATTCCGCACGAAGGCAAGGTTGATGTACTCCTGTTCGTGAAGAATCCAGTTGATGCGATCCTGGCGGTTTTCCGGTTCGACGTTCCAGAATCCCAAATATCCGTCCTTGTCGCGGGACTTCACCAGTTCGTCGATGATGTACTGAGTTCGCGCGGCGACTTTCGGATCGCCCGAATAGGCCGCGAACAGGCTGCCGGCGTCGAACACTTTTCCGACGCCGAAATAGACGAATTGCCGGTCGTGGCGGTCCGTCCGATGACGGAAGTGATTCAGCCATTTTTCATCCAGATCGATCACCATGTAATTCCGCTGAATCAGATTCTGAATCCGCCGATCGATTTCCCCGCCCAGTTCCCGCTGCCTGAGCGTTACCGGGCAAAGCTTGTCGGGGACTTGAGGCTTTACAACATCCAGCGCGTTCACGCACGGATCCGCCGCGAGGCCGGATGCTGCCCACAGCAGGCCGCACATCAGCGTGAGGATCGCCCTTTTCATGGTTTAACTCCGTGATTGATCATCTCGGCAGGGTTTTCAAAAGATCATGTTTCGACGTTGTTCATGCGTGCGACGCAGCAACTCGACCCGCGGCGGCGGAGTTTCTCTCACCGGCGAACGAGAGGATTCTCGCCCGAGGCAAGCGGTATTTCGATCGGCCGGCCTTCGACGACCGATCGGTACGCAGCCATGAGTACTTCCGTCGGCGCCACGATCGACTCGGCATTGCTGGTCGGCGGCGTGCCTTCGCGGATCGCGGCGAGCAATTGCTCGACCGAACTGACGGCTGCGGCACCACGGCTGAATTCGTCCCAGTTGACCGGAGCATGATTGACGGCAACCAACTGAGCGCTGGCGTCGATCAGCAGTGTGCGATGCTCGAAGTTGATGGTCAATTGGTTGCTGTTCCGCGACGGGCCCTCGAGTTGCTGTTTGCCCACCTCGAGAAACGCGAAGAAGTCGCCGTAGTCCAGCACAATCTGGCCGAAGTTCTCGACGTCGGCCTGACGGTAGACGTCCCATTCCTTGCGCCATTTGGCGGCGACGGATTTCGGTCGGCCAAGCATCGCCACGGCGAAATCGATCGCGTAGCAGCCCATGTTGGTCATTTCCCCGCCGCCCGACTTTTCGGCCGGATCGAGCCGCTCGGGCCATGCCGCCTTCAAATCGAACGACGGATCGAAGTTCATGCCGAACAGATGATGGTAACCCAAGATCTTGCCGTGCGGCTGCGTGCGGATCTCGTCCAGCAGTCTCGCGTACACGGGTACCGAACGGACCATCGGAATGTCGTGTACCAGCCACACCTTGTTTTCCGCGACCGATTTCGCGATGCGTCTCGCGTTGTCGAGACTGTCGCAGGGTGGCTTATTCAGCAGTATGGCTTTGCCTGCGCGTGCCGCCTTGTCGACCATCGTCGCCTTGTCGCATGGATTGCAGGTGATGGCCACGATATCGACGTTGGGGTCCTCGATGACCGCGTCATAGGACGAAGCCAACGGCTTGCCGAGCGCGTCAGCCAGTTCCTGTGCGCGTCGGGGATCGGTCTCGAAACCGGAAACCAGACGCGTGTCCCGGCGTGACCGGAACATCCCGCAAATCCCCGCGCCGTGCGTGCAGCAGTTGCCGACGACGCCTACTCCGAAGATCTCCTTCGGCGGTTTCGACTGTGCGGCGTCTGCGGGCGCGACGATCCACCACAGCCAAACAGCAGCGGCAATCATCGTCCTGTTCATGTTCGGACTCCGGTTCAGTCAAGGCTCCGCGGCTGCCTCCCACGCAGCTGTCCGCTGCGACGGACGCAGACCGGTCGGTGCGCGAAGTACTGGAAAAAAGACGGAGCTGCCTCAAAGTCGTCATCCTTCTTCGCATTTTGAGCGATGCGCCACGTTATCCCGCGACGCGGCACGGTACAAGTACGCGGCGCGACGCCGCCCGAGGCAGCGATGCGGACACCGCAACGTTGGCGTCGTTCACGGCGGACAGCAAGGCGCGAAAACGAATTGCGTCGGATCGGCATTCCGTCCTCGGGCGACGGTCATTCGTCGGAGATCGTCTTCAACTCGTCGGCGTCGCCGGTGAGCACGTAGTGCCGGAGAGCTTTCCTTCCGAACAGCCAGAACAGTGCCGGACGGACGAGAATGTCCAAGAGCGTGGAACTGATAAGACCACCGACGATCACCGTGGCGACGGGATACAGGATCTCCTTCCCCGGTTCGCCGGCAGCCATGGTGAGCGGAATCAGGGCGATGCCTGCGCACAGCGCGGTCATCAGCATCGGGGCGAGTCGTTCCTTTCCTGCCCGCTCGATCATCCATTGCGTGAACTGTTCGCCCTCGTATTTCACGAGATGCAGGTAATGAGCGATGAGCAGAATGCCGTTGCGCGAGGCGATGCCGGCGAGCGATATGAAACCGACCATGCTCGCCACGGTGAGCGATTGACGCGTGATCAACAGGGCCGCGACGGCGCCGATCGCCGCCATCGGCAGAGCCGCGAGCACCTGCAGGCTGAGGTTGACTGATCGAAACAGCGTATAGAGGGCGAGAAACATGCAGACCAGCGAGACGGCGCTCAGCATCGCGATGGTCCGTGTGGCGGACTGCTGGCTCTCGAATTGGCCGCTGTAATTCACAAAGTAACCGGTCGGCAGCGAGGACTCGATCGGCTTCAGCCGGCGCTGGATATCTGCCACGACGCTGCCCAGATCCCGCCCGGCCGTGTTGCACTGAACGATAATCCGGCGCCGCACGTTTTCGCGGTTGATCGTATTGGGTCCGCTGGAGTCCTCGACCCGAGCCACGTCGCTCAGCGGAATGCGGCCCCCTTGCGGCAACTCGATCGAAAGCCGACGCAGTTGTTCCGGATCGTCGCGGAACGCGTCGTCAAGACGCACGCTGAGGTCGAATTTCCGTTCGCCCTCAACGATCTCGCCGACCACCCGCCCGTTCATGGCGGTTTCAACCATTTCATTGACGTCGTCGGCGTTCAGACCGTATCGAGCGAGGGCGAATCGCTGCAGTTCAATCCGCAATTGAGGAATCTCGACCTGGGGTTCGACCATCAAGTCCTTGATTCCCGGCACATCCTCGATCGCTTCCTTGATTTCGCCGGCTTTGGCGCGGAGTATGTCCAGGTTATCACCATAGAGTTTGATCCCGATCTGGGCCTTCACGCCGGACAACATCTGCGAGATGACGTGCTGCAAAGGTTGTTCGACCGCAATTACGGCCCCGGGAACCTGCGTTATCTCTTCCCGGATGTCGGACAGCACTTCTTCACGGCTTCGTTTCGACTTCGGGTCGAACGTTACGATGATCTCCGACATGTTCACCCCCTCGGCGTGTTCGTCGAGTTCGGCTCGGCCCGTTCGACGGCCGAATGCGACCACTCCCGGAATGGTCTTCAGCCGCGCTTCGACCATTCCGGCGATGCGTGTCGAGGTTGCGAGGGAGTCTCCGGGAGGTAGCACGAGATTGATCTGAGCGGTTCCCTCGTTGAACGGCGGCAGGAAATCGCGTCCGAGTCGAGTCACGCAGAAGCAACTTGCCGCCACGGCCAGGGCCACTGTACCGAGAACCGGCCAGGGATGCCGCATGCTGAATCGAATCGCTGACCCGGCCGCCCACTTGAGGCATCGAAGCACGATGCCGTCTTTGTCCGCGTGCATGATCCTGGCTGTCGGCAACAGCCAAAACGAAAGCACGGGCGTGACGGTCAGGGAGACCACCAGCGACGCCAGAATGGAAACGATGTAGGCGACTCCCAGCGGCGTGAAAAGCCGTCCTTCCATGCCGTCCATGGCAAAGAGCGGAACGAAAACCAGGACGACAAGGACCGTGCTGAAGACAATCGAGTTGCGAACCTCGCAACTGGCCTCGTAGACGACTCGCAGTGCCGGCCTGGGTTTCAGCAGGTGGCGGTTCTCGCGCAGGCGGCGAAAGATGTTCTCCACATCGACGATCGCGTCATCCACGAGTTCGCCGATGGCGACCGCAAGTCCGCCAAGCGTCATGGTATTGATGGACATGCCGAACCACTTGAATACCAGACCGGTGACGACGATTGACAAAGGAATGGCCGTAAGCGTGATGAATGTGGTACGAAGATTCATCAGAAACAGAAATAGTATGATGACGACCAGGACGCTGCCGTCTCGCAGCGCATCAATGACATTGTGGATTCCCAAGTCAATGAATTTCTTTTGCTGGTAGATTTCCGGGGCCAATCGGATGTCCGGCGGAAGCGATCCCTGGAGTTCCTCAAGCGCCAGCGTGATCTTGTCGGTGAGCTGTCGGGTGTCCTTGCCCGGCTGCTTGGATACCGTGATCATCACCGCCGGGGCGCCGTTGACTGCGGAATCGCCTCGTCGCACCTGCGGAGCTTCGATGACCCTTGCAACCTGGTTCAGCAGAACCGGGCGTTTCGCGTCGGCTTTGACGACGACCTGGCCGATGTCGTCGATGTTCTTCAGGCGGCCGATTGACCGAACCAGGAATTCGCGCGCCCCTCGGTTCAGATATCCGCCGGTCGCGTTCGCGTTGCTGGATGCCAGCGCCTGTTCCACATCGTGGAGCGAAACTCCGTAGTTGCGCAGCGCCATCGGATCGACGAGCACCTGGTACTGTTTTCGTCCGCCACCCATCGTAATTACCTGGGCGATGCCGGGCACTGTGAGTAGCCTCTGTCGCACGACCCAGTCAGCCAGGCTGCGGACTTCCATGGCCGAAGTTTTGCCCCCTTCGCTCCACATTCCAATGATCATGATCTGACCCATGACCGAGGAGACCGGGCCCATCTGGGGCTTCAGGCCCTTGGGAAGGCGGTCGGCCGCCAGTGCAAGTTTTTCGGCGACGACCTGGCGATCGACCTGAATATCCGTTCCCCAGCCGAATTCAACCTGCACCACCGAGAGTCCGATGCCCGATGAACTTCGTACCGCCTGGACTCCCGTGGCGCCGTTGAGCGACGATTCCAACGGAATGGTCACGAGCGTCTCGACCTCTTCGGGAGCAAGGCCCGGAGCTTCCGTCATGACGGTGACCCTTGGCCGATCGAGGTCTGGAAAAACGTCGATCGGCAGGTGGTAGAGCACGTAACCGCCGTAGACGAGAACGACTAGTGCCACGGCGACTGTCAGCAGGCGGTAATTCAGTGCGAAACGTATTACGGCGTTGAGCATGATTTGAGCTCTTCGGAGATGGGCTGCGGGCCGTTCGGGATTTCAGCGGTTGTGTCCCGTTTCAGTGGTTGTGCCCCGCGTGCGGATCGACTCCGCCTCCCGCCTTGTTCTTCATGGCCAGCTGCATTTGATGGGCGGCGGATGTTGCGACCTGAGAGCCGACTCGCAGTGTGCCGTCATTGGCAATCACCGCAGACGTCTGGTCGCTGTACTCGACGGTAACAGGTCGCCGGTCGAAGTGATCGCCGTTCGCCTCGAAGACGTAGCAGTTCGCTCCGTCATTTGCCACGGCTTCAACCGGGAGCACGATTCGGTTTTCCCATCGCTCCACGGGAAGATTGATCTGGATGCGCTGGCCCGGACGGAACTGCCAGTACACGAACCGGCGCCCCTGCGGCGATTTGTTTTCGCGCACGACATGGTTCGGCAGCGTCACATAGAAACGGAACGTGCGCGACTGAGGATCAATGATATCGTCCATGTAGAGAATCTTGAGGCCGGCCAGGGTGACCGAATCCGTCGCCTGGGCCTCCACGGTTACGGTAACTCCGCGTCCTTCACTCGCCACTCGATTGACAGCCGGAACATCGCGCTCAAACGCCTGGCCTTCGATGTAGAGTTCCTCGTGGTTGGCGAGTGTGCAAAGCACGTCGCCGGCGTTGACGAACTTGCCCTGAGCAGCCTTCAACTCGCGAATCTGCAGCGTTCCGGGCCCGCCTGCGCCGGACGGCACACCCCCGGTTGGCTCGTCTTTCCTGCCCGGCGAGAACACGGTCAGCGATTGGATCAGGGTTCGGGTCTTTTCGATCGCGGCCACCTGCTCCTCGTTCAGTCCGTGCAGCAGCAGGGACTGACGCAGCGTGCGCAACGCCGCCTCCTGCCGTTGCTGGTCGTACTGTCGTTCGAGAATCGTCTTGCCCGGAATGGCTCCTTCGGCTGCCACTTTCTGCAGGCGGGCCACCTCTCGCCCCGTCACATCCAGATCCTCGAGGGTCCGCAGGAATTCGGTCTGTACCTGCAGCAGGTCTTCGTGCGTAAGACGCAGTTCAAAAAGCGGCTGGCCGGGCTCGATCGCTTCTCCCTGAACACAATCCAGGCGGGTGACCACACCCGTCATCGGGGATGTTACATCCAGGAGAGACCAGCCGGGCCGTTCCACCACCATTCCCGGCACGGCGATCGAGCGATCAAACGGTTGCAGCGAAACACGCGTCAATTGCACCCCGATGTTCGCGCGAGCCTGCGTGCTGAGCTGTATGGTCTCCGTTTCAACGCAGTTATGGTCCGGTTCCGCGGATGCGGTTTCAGGTTTTGCAGATGGTGCTTTATCATGGAGCGGGGCTTCGTGCTCTCCCGGAGCCTCGTCTTGGTGGCCGGCTTCGCTCGCCTCGGCCAGAGAATGTTCATGACCCGCAGCGTGCTCCGTGCCTGCGCGGCTGGTAAGTCCGAAAGAGGCGGTCGCGGCTGCAATCAGTCCGGGGTACTTGAGCTTTGCCACGCAGACGGATCCGATCGCAAGCGCGGCCGCCGTTATGGATAGAAGAACAAACTTGCGACTCAACCAGTGCTTAGCAGTGTGACGGGGTGACGATACGGCGGATTTCATGGCAAGACTCCGTCAGCGATCCTCATATGGGGGGAACGGGTGAAACGGCGAATACGGCAATCAGGGACGCCGACATCGCACGACGGGGCTGCTGAGTGGAATACGCGCAGAGGCAGCGCGCAAGACCGGCCCTCAGGGCGGATCAGATCAGAAGAACCATCTTGGCAAGATGCAGCCGGACCGGCAGGAGGCACGCGGGACGCCTGAGGTCCGCATGGCAGTGGACCTGTCGAGCCAAATTCAGCTCACCCCCCAGCGAAATGGGGGTACCTGCGGGCCACATACCCAGCGTCGTGACTTTGGAGTCGTCGCGCGGCGGGCGGATGAAGTCGCACTTTTCCTCGTGGCAGCATCCTTGCCCCCCGTGGTCGGGGCCGTGCGATGCACTCGCTTCGACGTGGTGATGGCGGCAGCCGCTCTCGGCGTGCGCCGGACTCGAGGCCGAAGCGCAGGCGGACTCCGACGCGTGACTGTGATGCATGCAACACCCCAGTACAGCGTGGAGTACTACCACCGCAGCGATCAGATTCGTCGTTACCGAGCGCAAGCCAAACCTCCACGGGCCTGATCCACTGCTCCATTGTATGTTCCGGAGACGATTCGAGTAACTCCTGACTAAGCCACCGCCTCTGGCGGTGAGAATTTACCAGGCTCTGCCGTGTGCGGCGTGGATATGAAAAGATCCTCCCTGGGGAAGGCCCCGTGGGGCCCGGGAGGACCGAAGATGAAAGACTGGCGTAGTCAAA
>CAIPEB010000175.1 GCA_903863885.1 uncultured Planctomycetaceae bacterium
AACCAGCCCGCAAAGACAGAATGCAGCTGCGCGGCAGAACGGCGTTCCGTGTTGTGGCGGCGAGTTGCACGCCTCTACGTGTACGTCCATCTGCTGGTGGTAATCTGCACCAGCGTTCTTGGCATGGAGCATGTGTACAGCATGCGACAGGTACCCAGTCTGATTTACGTCACGTTGAAAGGTATCGCCACGATCGGGTACATAACGTTTCTAGTGTCGTCGGTTCCGATGTCGATTATGATGATTGAGGTATGGTCGCGACGCGACCGTGGGTTTGTGTATCTCGGAATATGCGAAATGCTCGTCTTCGCAGGTCACGTCATAAGCGTATTGGCCGCATGTGCGTAATAGACCGTCGACAAGTAAATGAGGAGGCCCGGCGACTGCGGTCGTGTTCTTTGCTCGCAAGAAGAACAGGGACGTAAGCCACCCACCGACGACGCCGAACCGCCATGCCGGAGGTAAGTGAGTCGTCGCGACGCTGGCCACAAGGCAGCAGACAAAGTGCGGGCGGGCCATCCTGTGAACAGGGGTACTTTCGGCGAGACCGAGGCTTTGTTCACTCGTGGGCCTGGCCGTTCCGCCGTTGTAGGAAGTTCCCCGACAGGGTGTTGGGCGGTTTTGGAGTGTATCATGGTGGCGTCCGCCGCCGGTGGTCACTGGCGGGTTGGCGGTACGCGGTGTGGAAAGCGGCCGAGAGCGGAGGGAAGCGGGCGAAGGCGGATAGCAACGCGGGCGAGGCGACGCGTCGGCGAAATCGTTAACCGAGGAATGTTGCTTTGTCAGAGGGGCGATTTCCGGGAGCTGCGTTCGGGGAGGGCTTGTCGACCTCGGCTTACTGTCCGTCACCCGGAGGTCCATTTCTCCACCAATTAACCGCCGAGACATGGCAAAGATTTTGTAGGGGCCACACGCTTGGTAGGAATCAATTCATGCAGCGGCACAAGACGAAATCGCCAAGAGTTGGATCGGTATGGAAGGGCGCTATGCTGCTATTCACGCTTTGCGTCGCAGGCTGCCGAATTGGTGGTTGTGGTGATGTACGGTCAGCAGCTAAGACATTTCAGTGTGAGGACAATATGCGGATGCTTTACGATGCGTTGGTAAAATACGTGTCACTGCATGGCGACCTACCTCGCGGCAAGGACGGGAAAGTGTCGATTGAGCCGTTAGGCGACCCCGAGGTACAGAAGGAAGTCGGCCTCGATTCTTCAACGCTGAAGTGTCCCGCTGACAGGAATTCGGCGAAGCTATCCCATGTGCTGAATCCCGCCTTGTCCGTTGACGATCTGCATCGTCAGTCGGCGACAGTAGTCGCATGTGATCGTGCTGCAAATCATTTCGGACCACACACGCAAAACAAGATCAGAGTCGTGTTGATCGGCGATGGGTCCAGAGTGGTGATGGGCCTACCATTGAAGCAGCAAGAGGAATGGCTTCGATTGTTCTTGGCGGGCGACAAGCTCGCGTGCACTGTAACTGCGAGTGGTGGAGCAGCGGGAAACTGGACAAGCAGCCGTATCATGTGGTACGTCGGGCACGAGAGAGGATATGCGCCGAATGAGTAGCTGCACGGCCAAGCGCCGCCTGTGTTCACAGGCGGACTGGCGGGCTTCCGTGTGGAAAACGGCAGGCGAGAGTGGTGGGATCGGCAATCGCATCCGGAAACATAGAATTCGGTTCAATTCTACTCCAATGAAGACAGTCGCCCGTTGGATCGCTGTGCTCTGCCTGCTAGTAACGGCCGTGTATGGCTGGTATCGCGTGGGTCCGCAGTGGATGGCGGTCATTTTCACTGCTGCGACGGGCGCATTAATCTGCCGTTTGTTTGCGGCGCACAGGTTGAGTTATTCAATGACGGGCGCGTTGTCAATTGTTGGAGGCGCGGTTGGGTCAGCTATAATCGAAGTTGCGTCATTTTCTCTCCTTGACGTTCGTACTCCTCCTCATCTTTTGTTCGTCTTGGCAGGAATCGCGATTGGAATGGCAGTGCACGTGGCTCTAGGGCCACCTTCCACCAAGGTCGAAGACGAAATGGCCGACAAGATCTCACGCGGTGCTTCGGCTGTCTGGGTAGTTGCTATCGGCGTTCTCATGGGTCCGTTTGTTTGCCTTGTTGGTGGTGGGGGACACTGGGTGTTGCTTGTGTCGCCGATTGTCGGGCTACTTGCTGGTTTGATTGTGGCGTCGCCATTCGCGTTAAAAGGGTTGCGATGACATGTCCCCAGGAAGAACAAGGAGCCGAGATAGAATAGCCGCGAACCGCAGGTCACCGTGGGGCTTGGGGGCATCACCAGACGGTTCGCTAATAGCCGAGATTGCACATGAGATGTTCCCTTGCCATTATGGCGTGTGGTGGACTGATGCTTACTGGTTGTCTGAAGCAGCCAGCACCTCCCATTATGCGAGCGACGACCCGTATCACTGCACAAGTATACTCCGTACCCGACATGGGTATCCAAGGAATCGATCATGTTGAAGTTCCTCGAGAACATGTCCCGGAGGTTTTGAAGATCGTGACGCCCGTTACCTTTATCAAAGGTGGGATCGTAACCGTTCACGGGGTGGGAGCGAGAGATGGAGCGGTGGTTCCCATATAGTGGGCTTCGACAGCGGCGACGAGGTAGTTGAAGATAGATCGCTGCTGAAGGCGGCACGTTTCGCAGACCGTGAGCATTCGCTCGATGAAGCGGCTTCCGGCTTCGCTCTGGGTGCCAAAGGATAGCTTGCGGTAGATAACGGCAGGTCGAAGTGCTCGCTCAGCCGTATTGTTCGTGGGTTCGATTCCTTCTACATCGACGAACATCCAAAGCCATTCGCGATGTCGCCAAAGTTCATCACACATGCCCTTAAGACGGCGATTGCCGCTGTACTTGCCGCGCAGCAGCAACGAGTTGACCTCGTACCTCACGGGATCCATGTAAGTTCGGAAAGTGTTCCACCGGATCTTGCCCGCTTTATATCGTTTCCAGTGGATAAACATCGCTTTGACCTGACGCATCAGATCATACCCCAGTCGTTTGACCTGGGGATCGCGGTGATCGATCAAAGCTTGTATGTCCCGCTGCAGGTGAGCCCAACACCATTGCAGTCTCTTTGCCTGCCAGTACATCTTGGCGCGGTCGCAGTTGATGATGCCCGAAAACGCGTCACCCACCAACTCGGACAGAGCAGTGGCTTTCCGGGTGGCGAAGATCGCGAATACGGCGAATCGCAGGGCGACGGCCGTCCACAGCCAGGCTTTCTGGTTTGCCTGCTTCGTGGGAGTTTCGTCCATGTTCAATTGCGGCTGGCGGGAGAGTTGCTCTTTCAGTTCTTCGTAAGGAGCCTCCAGCGCCGCGCCGACCTGATTCTGCATCTTCACCGTCAGGCTCGGGGAGCAGGGAAATCCCAGCAGATCCTGGAGGAACAAGGCTGCCCGCCGTTTGCTCTGGCGGAAATGCCCCATCAGCAATCCCGTGAACGCGACCAGCCGCGGCCCCGACTGCCCCTGGGGCACGCCAACCGGCAGAACCGCACAGGTTGTCTCTCCACAGCAAGGACATGTAAGGCGATGCTGGCGGAACTCCGTCACGTGTGGATCAATCTTTGGCAGCTCCCACACCTGATGCCGCAGGGGCTCGCCGTCCTGTCCCTGAAGCAACGTCGCGCAGCGTCGGCAGAAGTTCGGAAACAGATCCACGACTTCATTGCACTGTTCGGTGGGCAGGAGGGTTCGCTCATGCCTCGGGTGGCCTTGTTGTCCACCCCGCTTTCGCTTGTTCTTACCCTTCTTCCGCGGTGGTCTCGCATGCGGATGTTGGCTGCTGGGAGGCAGCGAAGAATTCTGCGGTGTCAGTTTGGCAACCTGCGTCTTCAACCGCTCGATTTCCGCCAACAGAAACCGGATGACCACCTGCACATCAGGCGTTTGCGCTGCCAGCCATTCTTCCGTGATCATGGACGTCATGCCCATGTTCTGGTCGAAAAACGCATTTCAAGTAAAGATCAGTTTTTGAAGACCGCACGTTCCCGTATGGTCCACCCCGTGAACGGTTACGGTGGGATCCGACCTGAACTTAATTACCATGTTGCTGATGTCTACTTGCACCACGAATGCTCAAATGTCACCAAAATCACGGTTCGATTTACGGGTCACAATCCTGCCGCACTTTCGGTCGATGGCGTCAATTACTTCTATGCCTCGGTAGACGGCCCTGCAGACGGCGCTAGGGCTCTTGAACGACTCTTGGCGAAATTTCATTTTGAAGCACAACGCGGAAAACACCACGACAAACAACCCCGCGGGGTCAGTTTACCAAGCTCTGAGCCATGATAGTGAAGGAGAAGAGATGCCTGATTTATGAGCATCACAAGTAGCCTTCCCGGGTAGGGCTGATTCGGCCGCCCAGAACCGCTGCTTTTGTAACGGGAGTCAAACGAGGTGATGGGTGTGCACCCTGAATCTGTTACCTGGAAACAGGTACTGGGCTTTCCGCGAATGCTCGTGTGTCGATGCGAGGCACACTTGCGCATGGACTGATCGGGCACAGGGCAGCTGAGATTGCTGGTCGGACACAGGCAATTGGATTTCTTGAAGAAGCACAGGCCAGCATTCGAGCCGCCAGATATGCACCCGGCTTAGGTAGTACAGAACGATACACCTTGCTTCGAGACGGAATTAGTCGGACTACGTCAAAACAGAACTCGAATCGGTGACATACGGGAAGCACTTTGGATTCAACCCTGATTCACACCTTGCTTACGATTTATGACTCGTTTCCAGTTGATGGCGGAACGTGTTTAGTAGGCGTTAATAGCGACTTTGATTCGTTGACGAGCGAGACAATCGAACAACGGATCGGCCCAACGGTTATTCTGCGTCGGTCTGCCTCGGTTTTGGGACCATTCACAGTGCTCGGGGTAGATACGATGACGTCGCTCGAAAACAAAAAGAATATTGTGTTGAAAGTCAATGGCGAGCTTCCGAATGGATTCTTGGCCGATGTTACGGAGGTGTGTCGCGCGATTTAAGACTCACTAGCCCGTGGGGTCAAACAGCTCGGCCAGCGGCGGAGTTCTTTACGGAGCTGGTTTTCGGGCCCGACGGCGAACCGGATTTCGGTCGAGGCAAGCAAGCTGGGCGAGCAATCCCACCGGCTTTCGCGGTGACATTTTGTTCACAAGAAGAGCACGAGCCAAGCCACTAACCGACGGCGCCGGACCGTCAGACCGGAGTTGAGTGAGCGGCGGGCGGGCCATCCTGTGAACATGGGGGGCTTCGGGAAGAATGTCGCCTTGTCCGCACGGTGGCCTGGCCGTTCCGCCGTTGTAGGAAAGTCCCCGACAGATTGCGGGCGGTTGTGGGTGTATCATGGTGGCGTTCGCCGCCGGTGGTCACACGGGGACGGGGGGGGACGCCGTGTGGAAAACGGCAGGCGAGAGCGGCAGAAAACGAGTTGCGGAGGCGGACGCGGTTGCGGGTGGGGAGGTGCGTCGGCGAGACGTTAACCGAGCAAGGTGTCTGCGTCAGAGAGGCGACAGCGGGGATGGCTCTTGTCGACCTCGGCTTGCTGTCCGGCACCCGGAGGTCCATGTATCTACGACCAAGTCAGCGAAAAATCGCAAAGAGTTTGAAGGGGCCACAGCCAAAATGTCCTGGCGAGAAGTACTGCAGTTATCGCATGCGCGATCTCTACGGCTCGGGGAAATGACTGGAAACCTGACGAGCTGTTGTCAAGATCTAGCATACCGACTTTTCGTTTGTGTTGCATTTCTTGTCGCAACAGGGTTCACGATAGCATTTACTCCGGATTTGACCCACGTATCATTTTGCGGCCGAGCTTGTGCAATTCTCGGTTCAGTTGTCGGAATCCTCTTAAGTCGGCGCCCCTTACTGTTAACACGCCACTGGGCGGTGGCGGGAGCTGTGGTTGGTTTTGTTTTGGGACTTCAGCTAGAGCGAATTGTTGGCACAAGTGCGAGTCCTTTTATGGGAGCACCGTATTCACTTATTGTAGCCGTGTTGTTCCTTTCCGTCGCCCGCATCTCCGTTGAGGCTTCTTTGCTGTGGTGTGCGATAGTTAGCATGTCATGTTGTGCCAGTCGACGGTACGTAGTTCAGCACGACGGGCAGCGCCGCCGTATTCTGTGTGGTTTGCGCGCCGCTGTCAGCCTTTTCGTTCTCGTTGTTATAGAGCTCAGGAGCATGTAATGTGTCGTTCGCAAGAAGAACAGGGACTCAAGCCCCCAACCGACGCCGCCGAACCGCCAGACCGGAGATAAGTAACCCGTCGGAACGCCGGCCGGGAGGCAGCACACAAGCAGCGGGCGGGCCATCCTGTGAACATGGCAGATC
>CAIPEB010000176.1 GCA_903863885.1 uncultured Planctomycetaceae bacterium
GAGCACACGTAACAACGGACCGGCCGAAACACCCACCGGCTCAGGACGCCGCCCCGTCCATGGCTATCCCGCCGCCGGGCTTCGCCCGCGGCCTACCATGGTGCTGCTGTACGCTTACGTGCCGCCGGAGCGGCCATCGCAACTAATTACGAGGGCGTTTTCTCGGCGGGAGAATTACGAAGTTCAGCGGCGAATGGAGATTCGATGGCCTTCGAATTGATCATTGCTTGTCGAGAACGCGTACCGCCGGATCTACGCGAACAATGGTCGGCATCGCTGACGAAGCATGGCATCCACTGCGAGATCCGCCCTGATTTTTCGCCTGAAAGATGGGGCGGCGGCTTTCTTCCATTCAAAGTCGATGCCATACCACATGACTTGATAGACGATGAATTGCTTGCTCCAGCGATATCCGGTTTTGAAGTCGACTTCAATGAAAACACCGTCTTCTTTCGGTCTGCGATGGGACGCACTTGCACCGAGTTCGCATTGCTATGCCTGTGTGCTGCGGAGCTCGCGATAATGACCTCCGGGGAATGGCACGATTCGCAGTCAGGCGAATCCTATACCGCAGACAAAGCACTGCAAGCAGCGCAAGATGAAATCAAAGCAACGTTAGCTTGTCCTGGTACAGCTGCCAGAATTCAGTATCCATTCGAGGGCTGGCACTAAAGCCGCAGAACAAGGCCGTGAAACGGAGCGGCCGACTAGGCGGACCTTGAAAGTGCAATCTTTTGGCGGCCGCCCGGTTACGGCTGTCGTTACCTACCGGAGAAGAAATGCGCCACCGGGCGGGCCGCAGGGGTGAGGGGCTGGATCAAGACGGAGGTTGGGCGCTCTGCTTTTCGTCATTGGCGTTTTCCGCAGGCAGTTGCGTTCGGGGAGGGAGGGTGGTGGAGCAGTAATGACAGCGATGACCCTGTGGGGAGCTGACCTCCCATTGTCGAAACGCCGGACTCCGCGACGTTGGTTCATTGCTTGGTTCTGTCGCCTTCCGAGCCGCCGGTCTTTGTTTGACTAGCGGAAACCTTTTCCTTCAACCCCTTTATCCATGTTTCAACGCGTTGGTAATTATCGCGATCACCCTTCCTTTCTGAGTTTGCAAGCTTACTGTTCAAGGAATGGGCCTCCTCGATGAGGCTTATCGCTTTGTCGGGACAATTTAGACCAAGACAGCTCTCCGCTGCGTCAAGCAGAATCCAAGCGTCCCGACCTTGTTGCAGCGCCTGATTAAAGAGATCCAGGGCATCCTCGTGGCGTCCGTCGCGACGTAGTTCACGACCGAGCAGCAAGGTTGCGTCGAGCCAATTATCTGTCCCCGGCTTCGTGGTCGCGCGGAATGTTCGCCACGCATCAATCGAGTCGGCAATTCGGTCGCCTCGGTAGAGCATTTGAGCCTTATTATAGAGAGCGCGGTTCTTCTCCGGGGTCGAATCAGCGGTCGCAATGCGTCTGTCAAGCTGTGCTATAGCCTCGTCAATCCTGCCGCTCTTTGCGAGGCAGACCGACTCGCGGTCAAGCAAGCCTTCACGTTCCGTGTCCGTTAGCGACTTGATCGCCAGAAGTCGACGACAATTTGCCAATGCATCTTCCCAGCGATTGCTCCACTCCAGGTATACCTGCTTCTTAAACTCGAGTTCCCAGCGAGTTTGAGTGTCAACCGTGGCTTCCAGTGACTTTTCAATGGAGCTGATCGCTCCCGCATAGTCCCTTTTTGACACGAATCCGTCGATTTTCGCAAACAACGCTTTCTTCAGCGCCCTTTCATCGCGCTGTTTGCGTCTCGCAATATACTTATCGGACAATTCCTTCTTCGTGTCGCTAGATGCAAGCAGCGTGAGAAGTTCCTCGACAACGGGACCGTAGAAATGCAAAAGTGGGTCGTCGTCTCGATCGTCGAACGATCCAAGCAGTGGCTCAATGCAGGTGATGGCCTCGTCGAGCAAAACAGCGCGAGACTCGCCGGTTTTGCCAACTGCTGCCTTGAGCAATCCATCCCGTTTCACTTTAGCTCGTTGGGCTGATTCGAGTTCCCTCAAATACGCAGGTACGTCCAAACGGACGTCATAGCCGGTCAGAAAGGCGTAAACGCTCCCTGATGAGTCAGCCAAGACAACGGTGGGAAAGGCGTTGACCAGATACGCAGTCTTAAGCGCGTTCAGTTCCGCTGCTCGCCGCTTGCCCTCTGCATTATCTTCGAAATTGAAGTCAAGCTCGACGAAAACGTAGGCCTTACTCGCAGCATCCACAAAAGCCGGATTGCGGAAAATCCCTTGATCCATGAGTTCGCAAGGC
The DNA here is from genome assembly GCA_903863885.1 of uncultured Planctomycetaceae bacterium. Lineage (GTDB taxonomy): Bacteria > Planctomycetota > Planctomycetia > Pirellulales > Pirellulaceae > CAIPEB01. Next base: position 2,296 of record CAIPEB010000176.1, read on the forward strand.
TGACACCATCCATGGCCAGTGAACACAATGAACAGATCCCTACCGTCCTTTGCCGCGACTCGTTTCGCTTCATGCAAGTCGCGAAGCCAGTCCGGGCCATCCGCAGCGAGCGCAGGATTCGCGGCTGCGAAGAAGATGACGCACAGAGCGAACGTCAGCAAGCTTCGACTCGACCTGTCAATCGTGGCCCCACCGCCAATGAAGCCAAAGGCGACAGCGAGGTTACGATTTGCCGGGTCCCACGCCGAGGCTGCAAATCGAACGAGCCTGGCGACAAGTAGCAATCCAAGCACTGCGGCGCCAATCGGCGACAATCTGCGAAGCGCATCGTCTAGCTGAACGTTGAGCGTTTGTGTCTTTGTTACCATGTTTGTAATTCCATCGTTCAACAGCAACTGTAGACGCACTACGCAAATCCCGGCTGGACTCGTACGGCCACGCGCTAGATTTTACTAAGCGGATTAGGGTTACAGCAATCGAACAAGCCATGTGCTATATCTTGCGAAAGCTGGTTCGCGGTCATTGTCTGCCGAGCGACTATATGCCGGACGGCGAGATGACGCAGGCCGGTGGCTCGTGGGCAATGTCGAATGCCGACAGCGTGCGGGCGGTTGCGGGTGTATGATGGTGGCGTCTGCCGCCGGCGTTCGCATGCGAATGGGCGGGCTGCTGCGTGGAAAGCGGTAGGCGGACAGCAACTCGGGAGCGGGAGGCCGAGGCGGACCGAATCGCGATTGTCACCGCTCGTCATGACCCCACCGCACGATTGGAAGTCGCTGTTTGCCCAAGACACTCAGCCCAGAACCTGGCGGCTGAATGTGCCTATGCGGCCCAGACTTCCGCAGCCGATGCCACCGCCCCTCGCCGACTGTCCTCCATCTGCCACTCTGCTCGACGAGAAATCCGTCAAGAAATCCCCCTGACCGGCAGCAATTCGGCGGAATCCCTGTAAGAAACAATGGTCTCGTGCGACTGAGTAGATGCCCAAGCAACCGGCACCAGGGTACCCGACATGACAGATTGGTCCCGAATCGTTCAGGAATACGGGCCGATCGTTCGGAGGACGGTCTACCGCCTTCTGAACGACGAAGCCGACGCCAGCGATTGCTTCCAGGACACCTTCGTAGCTGCCCTGAAGGTGTCACGAGCGCAGCCGGTCCGCAACTGGCCGGGCCTCCTGAAGCGGCTCGCGACCGCCAGAGCCTTGGATCGCTTGCGGCATCGATGCAAGGAAGGACCGCAGATTTCACAACTCCCCGACGGACTCGACGTCGCTTCCAAGGCGGTTGGGCCGAGGCAGGTCGCCGAATCCGCAGAACTGGCCGACTGGCTAAGGCGTGCCCTGGCCGAGATTGACGCCCGTCAGGCGGAGATCTTCTGTCTGTCGTGCCTGGAGGAACTCGATTACCGCCACATTGCTGAGCAACTCGGAATCACGGTCAGCAACGTGGGTGTGCTTTTGAACCGAGCCAAGGCGAGCCTGCGGGAACGCTTGCGGGCGTTTGCCCCGACAACCTCCGCCGAGCGATGCCGACGGGAGGTCCGACCATGACGACTGATCACAATGAACATCTCCTGGAAGATTTGTTGGAGCGAGCCACAACTGCATTGCGTGACGCGCCGATTCCAGGCGGCGTTTCGCTTGATCTTGCAGCGTCCACCGTGGAAACGCTGCAAGCCACGGACCATCAGCCGGACCTCATCCGGCCCAGCCAAAGGAATAATCTCATGTTCCGAATTGTTCGCTACAGCAGTCTTGCTGCTGCACTCGTGTTCATCGTCGCCGCTGTGAGCTGGCTCTTCGTGATGGACCGGACTGCTGCAACCAGCCTTGCTGCCGTTGTCGAGCAGGTCAGCCAAACCCGCTCAGTCAGTTTTAAGCAGACGACCACGAAAGGGGCTACATCGACAACAGAGAAGGTCGTTGTCCTGGCCGAAGGTCTGGTTCGAACAGAATTTTCCGGTGGCGACTACACGATCTTGGACATTCGCCAACGCAAGTCGATGTTCGTTTCTCCCAGTCAGAAGCAGGCGAGGATCATTCTCGGCTTTAACGCCCGCATGCTGGCGGGAATGCCGGTGGACTTCTACGAAACGTTTCGCAAGCTCCACAAGGACGCGACCAGACGGCTGCCAGAGAAAATGATCGACGGACGCCCGGCCGTAGGCTTTGTCACGATGATGGAAAATGAAGGCTTGCAGGCTGAGATGACCATCTGGCTCGATCCCAACACCTATCTCCCCGTGCGTCTGGAAGCGGAAAGCCAAGGCCAGGGCGGTGCCAAGCATAGTGTGACGTTGCACGACATCGTCTTCGATGCGCAACTCGCTCCCGATTTGTTCGGCATGGAGCCTCCCGACGGGTACGCAGTGACAACCGAAGGGGGCGAGAAGTTGCCGGAAACGCCTCGGACAAAGGACTCGCTTGCCCCAGAGGTCATCCCGGGCGTTGGCATGGGACCGGCGCGTTTCGGCATGACCAAAGACGAGATTGTTCGAGTTCTCGGAGAGCCAGATGTCGTCGGGGGCGAAGGGAGTTCTCTGGAATACCTGTCACGTGGGTTCACGCTCTACATGAGCCCAGTCCGCGGCTGGATCTCCGTGCTGTGTCACGGCCCACAATCATCGGCGGCGGAGGTTCGCGAGTTCGCCGGCAAGACGAAAGAGGGTATTGGGCTCGGATCGAGCCTGAAGGACTTGGAGGCAGTTTTCGGGAAACCGGACGAGATCGAAACGCCGCCGAATGCGTCATCGGCAACCAAGTCCGTTCGCTACTCCAAACTGGGCCTCGATTTCACGCTGTTCAGCGACCGAGTTGTTCAGTTCATGATGAGCGGCACCAAGGCTTCGGCGGCGAACCTCGCTCCGAAGACCAAGAGTGAGTGAGCGACGATCAGCCAACCTGACGACGAGGCCAAGGCAGCGCCGAGCCACCGGGTGTGCCACGCCCGGCGGCTCGCGATCATTCAACCAAATTGTCAAAGAGCGGTTCGCGGGCTGGAATCTCCAAGTCCCGCCTCGTTACAGGCCACACCGCGATGGCAGACCGCTGCCGTTTTCCCGAGGTGGCAAGATTGCCACGTCGGGAACTGGGCCGTTATTGCCCCCGAGTGAAAGGCCGCACGCTCACGGCTGCAGCAGGCGTTCGCGAAGCGACTGCTCGCGTTGCCGCAGGTCCGCCAGCGTCGTTTCGACTTCGGCCAGCTTCGGTTGGAGGCTGTCCGCCCGCTGCTTTCGCTGCACGGACCGCTCGCGAAGTTCCTCGGCGTGTCCGGGATACGGAGCTTGTTCCGCCCCAATCGCGTCGGAGTCCGACCACGCCCGCAGCGAGCGGATCTCGTCCTCCAGCTCGGACCGGCGCTTGCTGGCGTCGTTCGCCCGGCGCGACACGTCGGCGATTTCGGTCAGCACGGCTTTGTCCAGGGACGTGTCCCGCAGTCGCTGCTCCGCTTCGTCGGCGTCACGCAGGCCCTGCTTGATCGAGAACAGCCGCGATACGAACGGCTGCACCATCTCTTCATGCTTCCGCTCGGCTTCCTCCAGCACCTTGTCGGCCTTGGCGATCTTCTTGCCGATCTCGTCGCGCTCCCGAATCAACGGCCCGCGCGTGTTCAGCGTCTCCCGCCACTTCAGCCGCTTGGCCATGAGTTCCACGTCGCGGCCGAGCTGCTCGACGGTCATGCCGGTTTCCCGCAGGACCTGATCGACCACGTCCTCGTCCGGCTCCTCGCCGGCCGCCACGTTCAGCACCAGGTCGTGGTAGTCGACCCGCCGCTGCTCGTCACGTCGGTGCTGCCGCAAAGAAATCCGTTCCAACAGTTCGCTCAGACTCATGTTGCCTCTACCTCCTTGTCGGGTTGTGAATGGAACCAGCGGACCGCGTCGGCGGTCCACAATCGGGAAAACTCTTCGGGAAACTTGTTCGCCAGAATCTCGCGGAACGTCGCGTCCCGCGTGCGAGCCGCCTCTTCGGCGATGGCGTCGGCGTAGCACTCCGATGCGGACAGACCGTAGGCGGTCGTGTCGATAATTGTGTTCGCCGCGAGCGGCTGCCCGATCGCCACGGCACGATGGAGCAGATGGAAGGCGATGCGGAGATACTCTCCGTTGTGGTCGGTCAGGGGATTCGCAAGATTCTTGTGGAGCAGCGCGGCCTCGTTCGACACGAGCGCGGCGAGGCGGTCGGACTCGGCCTGGATGACTTCC
>CAIPEB010000177.1 GCA_903863885.1 uncultured Planctomycetaceae bacterium
AGAGGGAGTAATTTCGCCATGCAACGAACACGCACATTGCCGCCGAGGCAAGGGCTGGCCGCAATCGCCATGTTTTTCTGGTCATGCAGTTTCGGCGCGATGGCGCATGCCCAGGCCTGGGGCCTGCCCGAAATGTCGAAGGAAACCAAGGCCTGCGTGGACTGTCACAAGGGGATTAATGCACCCATTTACCAGCAGTGGGGAAACAGCAAACATTTCCGGGCCAATGTCGGCTGCTTTGAATGCCACCTCGCGCAGGAAGGCGAGGGTGATGCCTTCAAGCATGAGGGGTATTGGATCGCGACCATTGTCTCTCCCAAGGACTGTTCCCGCTGCCATTCCCGCGAAGGCGCCGAGTTCGCCAGTTCGCATCACTCGAAGGCTGCCCGCATTCTCGGCTCGGCCGACAATACGCTGGCCGAAGTGGTTGAAGGCAATCGCGGAATGATCACGCCGGCATTCCCGGGCGGCACGAGTGCGGCCGCGGTCAGCGGTTGCTGGCAGTGCCACGGCACGGAAGTCAAGGTATTGCCGGGCGGAAAGCTCGATCCAGCCACTTGGCCCAACACGGGAATCGGCCGCATCAATCCCGACGGTTCGGAGGGCTCGTGCTCCGCCTGCCACAGCCGCCACTCTTTCTCGGCGTTTCAGGCCCGCAATCCCGATAACTGCGGCAAGTGCCACATGGGACCGGACCATCCGCAGATGGAAATCTACTACGAATCGAAGCATGGCATCGCGTACCGCGCATTCCGCGAACAGCTTCACATGGACTCGTCGAAATGGATCGTCGGCGAGGACTATTCCCTGGCGCCGACCTGCGCTACGTGTCATATGAGCGCCACTCCCTCGAGGCCGGCCACGAAAGACAAGGCCGCCGTACCGGGCATGCCCGTCACGCACGATGTTGGGATGCGCATCAGCTGGAACAACCGCCCGGCCGTTTCGATCCGCCCGGAACTCAGCGATGAGAAGATGAAACTGCCCGGCGCATCGGTGAACTGGGAGACACGACGGAACAGCATGAAGAACGTCTGCATCAACTGCCATGAGCGGCAGTGGGTGGAGAACTTCTACGTCCAATACGACAACCTCGTCGGGCTTTACCACGACAAGTTCGCCAAACCCGGACTAGAGCTGTACGGTTTGGCCAAACCGCTTCTGAAACCGGTCGAGTTCTCCAACCCGCTCGATTTCACGTGGTTCGAGATCTGGCATCATGAAGGACGCCGGGCACGACACGGCGCCGCGATGATGGGGCCGGACTACACGCACTGGCACGGCACGTATGAAGTCGCCAAGCACTTCTATTCCGAGTACGTGCCGGAATTGGAGCAATTGGCGAAAGAGGCCAAGGCATCCGGCGACGCGGCCAAAATCGCCGCGGGCGACGCTCTCCAGAAGAAACTCGAAGAGGTGCTCAACGGGCCGAATCACAAGTGGTACTTGAACAAGATGGATCCGGCCGAACAGGCAGAACGCAAGAAACGCACCGAGGAATTCAAACAGCGTTACGGGCAGTAGCGATCAGCCTCGAACCCCGTCTTGGGACAAGGCGCGAGGCTTCCGTAATGAGCGATGACGAGCAATGTCCGTGCATGGCTTCACCCTCCCGATAACGGCTCGTTGTACTACATAAGTTTGTTGTGCAATTTTTTTCGAGCCTGGCCCGAAGGCGTTCCAGGCGTTGGACAGGTCGTAACTGCGCTGCAATCCAAAGGATTTGCGCTCCGAGATCGTTGTTCGGACGGTCAATGAAACCGCCCATCCAGCACCGTGTTCGGGACGGCATGCCGCTGGCGAAGGTCTGGAAGTTTGACAACGCGCGCTCTACGCCGTGGCAAAGGTGCATTTCGGGACTCGGAAGGACGCATTATCCGCTGGGATCGTGGCGCACAAACGCCAACGACGTACCATGTTGCCGTCGGGGTGCGAGACTGTTGGGAATTCCCCTGCGGCGCAATCAGTCGCGCATCGTGAGAGGGTGCGACTGCGTTTGCCAAGGAGGCTGCAATCGCCGATCGTGTCCGTATCTGGATTGGAGATCGGGCCCGGAACACCGTTACTCGTTGATATCCACAAGGATGACCGCATGGTCAGCCATCAGACGCTCCCTGGTCAACTCCAGTTCGAGATCGTCGTGCAAATCGTGCGTGATGCCTCGCCGCACGTTTTCGGAGCTCGCAAGCAGATGCTCTTCAAATTCGCGCCGCCTGAATAGACGGCACATGTGCAGTCGCTTGAATTCGGACGGCAAGTTGGCCGTGCCCGCGTACTCCTCGAAATTCTTTCCGATTTTCATGGCACGTTGTCCGGTCTCGCGTCGCACTTATTTTTGGTGGGGAAGGACTTCGCCACGGAGATAGTTGAGTTGCACTTCGCGGCGTGTCCGTTTACCGAAAATCAGCAAAGTGATTGGATGGATCACCCAGCGCAGTGAGGTCCTCGTCTGCATGGCGATGATCAGTCTTGGCGTCCCGAAGACTGTCTCGCAGCGAGAGTTGGCCTTCACGGGGCATTCTTTAGGCAGTCAGCGTATGCCGGCGGATCAAACAAAAGACCTGGAATGCCGCTCGTGCGGTACGGACGTTTCGCAGGCCCCGAGGTGGAAGAACTTTAATAACGAGTATCTCTGCGAGGTCTGTTTCCCCAAATGGACAGGGCGTATCGAGTTGCAGTCGTTGAGGTGCTGCGCATACTGCCTCGATACCGTAGCTCGATGCAATTGCCACAAGAACCGGTACGGTGAACATATCTGTCGCAAGTGCAGCGATGCCGGGCGGCGCGAGTCGCGGAAGGTCTGGCTGAAGAGGACGTCCCGCCGAGTTCGCAGGTGGATCGGCTACGGGTTCGCAGCGGCTGTCGCCGCTGCGTTTGTGTATAAGGCGTTTTCGATGGCAGCGGGGAGGATGTGAAAAACGTGCACGAAAATGCCGCATTCCCGACTACGAGTGACCTGACGCCTCTTCGAATGACGAGCCTCTGATCGCTGGTAGCCCGACTATTAGTCAGACGTGATGCGGGATATGCCGCTCGAATCATGCCACAGTGGCGAACGACACTAATCCTTAAACAAGCGAAGGCCGATGTTAGTTTTCGGGCGGGTCGCGCGAAAAAGTCGGC
>CAIPEB010000178.1 GCA_903863885.1 uncultured Planctomycetaceae bacterium
CCGATCTGCGGACGTTTCTGGTAACTGGCGGTGCGGGCTTCATCGGGTCTCATATCGTGGAAGCCCTCGTCCGCCGCGGCGACCGTGTCCGCGTGCTGGACAATCTCTGCACGGGCCATCGAGAGAACCTGGCCGCTTTCGGCAAGGACGTCGAGTTCATCGAAGGCGATGTGTCCGACCCGACGGTGACGGCCGAGGCGGTCAAGGGCGTCGACTGCGTCTTCCACGAGGCGGCGTTGGCATCGGTGCCGCGCAGCGTCGAGCGTCCGATGAACACCCACCAGGCCTGCGTCACGGGCACGCTGAACCTGCTTGACCAGTCGCGCCGCGCGGGTGTTCGCCGCGTGGTCTATGCGGCATCGAGCAGCGCTTACGGAGACCAGCCCTATTCTTCGAAACGCGAAAACGATCTGCCGGCGCCCCGGTCGCCTTACGCGGCCGCGAAACTGGCCGGCGAGCTGTACTGCCAGGCGTTTTTCCACACGTACGGCCTGGAGACGGTCTGCATCCGGTATTTCAACGTGTTCGGCCCGCGCCAGGATCCGAATAGTCCTTATTCGGCGGTGATTCCCCTGTTCATCACGGCCATGCTCTCCGGTCGTCGCCCGTTGATTTACGGCGACGGCCACCAGTCGCGCGACTTTACGTTTGTCGAGAACGTGGTTCGCGGTAACCTGCTCGCGGCGGATGCGGAGGGAGTAGCAGGATTGATGTTCAACGTCGCGACCGGCCGATCAGTCACACTGCTCAATCTTCTGGCGGCCCTGAACAAGTCGCTGGGGATGAACGTCGAGCCGGAATTCAAGCCGCCGCGCGTGGGGGATGTGCGCGAGAGTCTGGCCGACATCACGCGGGCCGGCCGCCTCCTGGGATATGAACCGGTCGTGACCCTGCAAGAGGGACTCGACCGCTCGATCGAATACTATCGCCGAGTCATTGGCGGCTAGTCAACCTTCGCCGGCCTCATCAGGGACGGACGGCAACGCAGGTGTGCGCTCGCGGTGGCGGTCTGCAATGACATAGGCGGCCGCGATGCCGGCCATCAGCGCGCCGACGATGAGCAACATGGTCGGATAGGCCGGGAAATGCAGCGAGCGGGCCCCGTGCAGCAACCCGCCGACCAGCGGCGAGCCGAGCAGGTTTCCGAAGTCGAACATCGCCAGCATCAGCGTTGTTCCCAGTCCGCGGTACTGATCGGGAAACACGGTACTCCCCGCAGCGACCACCGACGGAAACAGCAGCGCATGCGCGATGCCGGCCAGCACGCCGGGCAGCAGCCACTGCCACGGGTGGCTGACCAGCAGATAACAGCCGAGGCTGGCGATCAGCAACACCATGCCGACGATCACCCAGGGCCGGTTGCCGTAGCGTTCAAACAGGTTCCGCGTCAGCAACCGCACAACGATGGCGACCACGGAATAAAAGGAAAAGAAGATACCGATGCTGGTCAGGCCGCGTTCGGCCGCAAAGGTCCGCAGAAACGTGAACGGCAGATTCAAGCCCGTGCCCGCCGCGATCGCAACGGCCAGGATCAGCCCGGGCCTGTATTGCCGAAACACGTCGAAGACATGCTTGCTCGGCCGAAACCGGGGCGGCGACTCGCGCCGCGTCGCCAGGCTGGCAGCCGCCATGGCGAGCAATGCGATTAGGCCGGCCACCTGAAACAGCCGGTTCAATTCAGCGTGGCCCACGAGGCCGTGTCCGCAAATCCAATCCGCGAGTTGCGGGCCGATGAGCATTCCGACAAACCCCGAAATGCCAACCGTTCCCACCATTTCCGCCACTCGCTGCGGAGGAACGAGCCTCGACACGAACGTGATCGACGCGCCGAAGATCCCCGCGAGGGCGGTCTGCATCGCGAGCCTGACGAGGAAGATCCCCGGGCCGAAGGCGGACGTGATGAACTGGTGGGCCAGAACGCTTGCGACGTAGACCGCCAGCGAGCCGAGCCAGATTCGCCGCGAACCGTAGCGATCGATGCCCACGCCCTGAGCCAACCGCATCACGAGGCTGCCGACCATCCCGACGCCGACGATCAAACCGAGTTGAGCTTCTCCGCCGCCGACGAGTGACACGAAGTCCGCGTAACGGACGAACATGCTGACGGCTATCATCGTCAATCCGTTCGACAGATAGATCAGCCACATTTCGTCCAGCGTTCCTGCACGACGGGTTTCCACGCCGGCAGGAGCAGCAGCGGACGTGGGGAGCAGACGTTCCGGATCCGCGGCAACGCGATTCGTCATGGGCAATCCGGAAACGGGAGTGGTTCGCGTGGCGGGAGGAAGCCTACCGTGCGGGTCGGGGGCGACAACGAAAACGATTATAATGCGATACTGCCATTTGTTCACGGCGTGTTGTACCCATCGCCCTGTTTAATCACAGCGGATGCGGTCCGGCGGCGTTTGCCGAGTGCCGCGAGAACAGGCCTGCGCAGCTTTGCGAAGGGGATACTGCGATGCCCGATCTGATCGCCCAGGGACCCGAGCCGCATCAGCGTTGGCGAAGGAGGCTCACGGAGAACGCGCCGCTCGTGCTCGGGCGCGCGGCCGGAGGCTGGGACGTGCCCTGGGACGACTGCGTTTCCCGCCGTCACGTGACGCTGCGCTGGGAATCCGAGCGACTGCACGTCTCGAAGCTGGAGGGTGCGCGCAATCCGATCTTCTTCCGCGGACGGGAAACGGAGCGGTGCACGGTTCTGCCGGGCGAGCACTTCGTCATCGGCAGCACGTCATTCCACGTGGCCGAACAATACCTCGGAATCTCGCTGGACGCGCCGCCCCCGGTTACCGAGCAGGCCTTTTCAGCCGCACAGCTCAACCGCACGCGATTCCGTGATGCGGAAGGCCGCATCGAAATGCTCTCGAAGCTGCCCGAGATCATCTCCGGCTCGGCCTCGGACGCGGAACTGATCGTGCGGCTCGACAACCTGCTGTTGAACGGAATCCCGCTGGCGCAATTTGTTGCGGTAGTGCGTCGGGACACCGGAGCTCAGAATCCGGCCCATCCCGGGGCCGGGAATGAACACGAAGTGGCGATCCTGCACTGGGACAGCCGTGGTCCCGAGCACATGCATTTTTCTCCGAGTGCCCGGCTGATCGAGGAGGCGTTGCGGAGCGGCAAAAGCGTGGTCCACGTCTGGCGGGGCCAGCCTCCCGCGACTTCGGCTGACTTCACCCAGTGGGACGATCTCGACTGGGCCTTCTGCACTCCGATTGCCAGCGTGTCGACGCCGGGCTGGGCCGTCTACGTCGCGGGCCGCGTCAACCCTTCGATAAACTTCGATCCTCGCGACCCCAGGGAACTGCAGGACGATCTGAAGTTCACCGAACTGGCCGCCACGACCTTCGCGCGACTCCGTGAGCTGCGGCGGCTCGAACGGCGGCAGGCCAGCCTGAGCCAGTTCATCTCGCCGATGCTGCTCGAGAGGATGGGCGATCGCGACCCCGAGGAAGCGCTGATGCCGCGCGAGGCCGAGGTCTCGGTGTTATTCTGCGATTTGCGGGGGTTTTCCCGTAAATCCGAGCAACTGGCCAGCGACCTGATGGGACTGCTCAACCGCGTCAGCCAGGCACTTGGAGTCATGACTCGCCGCATCCTCGAACAGGGCGGCGTCGTGGGCGATTTCCACGGCGATGCAGCCATGGGCTTCTGGGGATGGCCGCTCGCTCAGCACGACGCCGTAATCCGCGCGTGCCGCGCCGCGCTGGCCATCCGTGCCGAATTCACCGGCTCGAACAGTCGGGGGGATCATGCGCTGGCGGACTTCCGGGTCGGCATCGGCATCGCAACGGGCCGGGCGGTTGCCGGCAAAATCGGCACGCTCGATCAGGTCAAGATCACGGTCTTCGGCCCCGTCGTAAACCTTGCGTCCCGACTGGAGGGCCTGACCAAGCTGCTGCACGCACCGATCCTGATCGACGAGGCCAGCGCCAAGCTGATCCGAGCGTGCGTGCCCAAGGCCGAGGCCCGTGTGCGGCGGGTCGCGAGACTCAAGCCCTACGGCCTCGACAAGCCGCTGGAGGTCTGCGAACTGCTCCCTCCCGCGACGGAATACCCCGAATTAAGCGACGAGAACATCACGATGTACGAGGCCGCGCTCGATGCACTGCTCTCGGGCAACTGGTCCCTCGCCTTCTCGCTGCTGCACCACGTGCCGGCCGAAGACCGTGTCAAGGATTTCCTGACCGTCTTCATCGCGCAGCACAATCGCACGCCGCCGGACAATTGGGACGGGGTGATTTCGGTTTCGGAAAAGTACTGATGCCCGACCGTGCGGAGCGGACGCGCCGCAACGGACTTCTCACTTCGCGGTCAACAGCGAATTGAGGTGCGTTTCGACGCACAGCGGCATGATATCGAGGTTGTAGCCCCCCTCGAGCACGCTGATGACGCGGCCCTGAGCGTGCACATCCGCCACTTCGAGCACGCGCTGGGTGAGTGTGGCGAAATCTTCGACTTCGAGCCCGAGCGAGCCGATCGGATCCAGCCGATGCGTATCGAATCCCGCACTGATCAGCACGAGTTGCGGTTTCATCTTGTCGACGATGCCGTGCAGATGGCTGGTGAAATCCGACATGTATTTCAGCCGTGAAGTGCCGAATACCACAGGCACATTGCGCTTGGTCCCGACCGCGCTGCCGCCCCCGGTTTCGTGCGAGCTTCCCGTGCCCGGGTAAAACGGCCAGCGATGGATCGAGTAGAATCCGACCTGCTCATCCTCCCAGAATGCGGCCTGCGTTCCGTTGCCGTGATGTACGTCCCAGTCCACGATCAGAACGCGATCAAGATGGAATTCCCGAATCGCGCAGCGGGCGGCTACGGCAATGCTGTTGAACAGGCAGAAGCCCATCGCCTGGTCGGGCAGCGCGTGGTGTCCGGGCGGACGCACCAGGCACAGCGCCCGCCGGTCCTGGCCACCCACCACCCGCTCGACCGCGTCACAGACCGCTCCGACCGCCAGACATGCCGCGTCATAGGAACGGATGCTGATCACGGTGTCCGCATCGATGTGCCCTCCGCCGTGCGCGGCGAATTGGCGAATCTCTTCGACGTATTCGGGAGCGTGGATTCCGGCAATGCGCTCGGCGCTCGCCGCGGTGAACTGGGGGCGGGAACACCTGGCGTCCACCCCCCGGGCTTCCAGGTGCTTCATGACCCGGCGCAGCCGATCGGCTTTCTCCGGATGCCCTCCGGTGTCGTGCTCCAGGTAGAGAGGGTCGTAGTACAGCAGCGTCATGGTCGCCTCACCTGACTGTATTCGACGGGCGTAACTGGCCAATTTACAAGGATTTGACAAGTTGACAAAGGGATCACTGCACAAGTACCCTAGATTTGTGGGCGAGTCTCTCGCCACACTGCCAGAACCACGTCGACTGATCCGCTATTGTTCCGGGTGGCGGAGAGCGGAAAGGCAGGGGAATTTCCGTTGCACCGCCCGGGCGAGCGTTTGAGGAGCTTACGATGTCGTTATCGAAACAGGTTGTGTCTGCCGTTCTGCGCGGACGTGCGAACCGTTTTGTCGAGGCCGGAGCGATCCTGGCGACGGTGATCATTGTCGGCCTGCTCTTGACGTCCCCCCGATCCGCGCTGGCCCAGGCCTCTGCCGCGCCGTCCGCATATCAGGAACTGCCAACGGATCCCGAACTGGCCGGCGAAAGCAAGGCGTGGAAGGACCTGTATCAGCTCAAGCAGCGCGTGATCACCGGCACTTCGCCGTTCGAAGAGAACCGGGCTCAGATCGAGAAGTGGTACAAGAACTTGCTCTATTCGTTCACGAAGCTCGACGAATTGCAGAAACTGGCCCAGAAACGCGACGATATCCGCAAGGAACTCAAGGCGGCGAAGACGCCCGCATTGCGCACGATGATCATCGACTTGACCTACACGAACATGAAGGGGATCGTCACCTCCACGAGGTACAACTTCCACCCGAGTTCGCGGATCAACGCGTTGATGATGATCGGTGAGTTGAACCAGACCGAACAGACGGTTCAGCAGCGCACGGCCGATCCGCTGCCCAAGGCTCTCGACGAAGTGCTGCTGCCCGAATTCAAGAAACCCAACCAGACCGATGCGATGCGGGTGGCAGCTCAACTCGGAATTCTCCGCCACGCGCAGCTCGACTGGGCCCGCCAGGAAGCGCAGCGCATCCCCGCGGCAACCCGCTCGGACATTGTCAAGGAAATGCTCGCGCTGGTTCAAGCCAAAGCGCCTGCCGGGCGGGATGTGAAGGTGCATGCCTGGATGCAGGCGCGTGCTCTTGAGATCATCGCGGCACTCGGCGCCGTCGGCCCCAACAACGAAGTGAATCAGGCGATCGAAGCTATCGTGATGAACCCCACGGCTGACACCTACCTTCGCTGCCTGGCCGCTCGATGCTATGAGCACGTGAACGTCACCGGTCCCCAGAAACCGACGCTCGATCCGGTCGATGTTTCGATGAAGCTAGGCGCGCTGACCGCCCAGGTGATGCGGATCGAAATCGAACGCATCAACAAACTCGTCGAAAAGGACTCTGCTCCCGCGGCCGGCGGAATGATGGCCGGAGGCGAGGGCATGATGTCGGGCGGCATGATGTCCGGCGGTATGATGTCCGGCGGAATGCCCCCGATGATGCCGGGAGGCATGATGTCCGGCGGAATGATGCCGGGCGCGGCCGCAGGTGCCGAAGGCGCGGAATCCGGCTCGATGGGCGGATATCCGGGCGGCATGATGATGGGCGGCTATTCGGGTTCAGGCATGATGAGCGCAGCCGCCGGACCGGGCGACGCCAAGATTGACCTCTATCGCCGCCGGCTGAAGGCGGACCTCGACGCGATCCGGCGCGGCATCCTGGGCATGGCGAAGATGGCCCCCGCGGATCCAGCCAAGAAAACGGTCGCCGATTTGAGCAAGAAGATCGGCGAAGTGCTGACCGCCACCGACCCGCCGGACGACAAGAAAGCAGGCACTCCCGCCTCAACGCCGGGCGGAATGCCGTCCGGATACGGCCCGATGGGCGGCGGTATGATGCCACCGGGCCTCGCCTCCGGAGGCATGACGGGAATTGGCGGCAAGAAGGTCTTCACCGTCAAACAAATGACCGACGCAATCGAAAAGGCGCTGATCCCGCTGGAGGAAGTGACCAAGGGTGTCAACATGCCGGCTCCGCCGACTGTCAGCAGCGAGCCCGCACCGGAACCGGCTGCGACTCCGGCCCCTGGGGCAGCCCCGCCGGCCGCTCCCGCAGCACCGGCCGGGACTCCGCCGGCCGCACCGGCACCAACTCCTCCCGCGGCTCCCGCTGCAACACCGCCTGCGGCCACGCCGGCACCAGCTCCAGCGGCTCCTGCAGCCACGCCGCCCGCAGCACCGGCAACTCCGCCCGCCGCACCGGCGGAACCCAAGCCTTGATCGCAGATTGCTGCATAATTGCTTCTTGCACGGCACGAAGCTCATCGTCAGTCATCGCCGATGACATGGTGGCTCTTTGCTCCGCAAAAAGCCTCCCGGATGTTATGCCGTACGGGCTTTTCGCGCGATAAGCGACCGTCAAGAAACCGCAGGATGCATTGGCGTCGCGCGGCGAATGCCTGAAGGATGTCGCAGGATGACTCACCCGCGACAGCATTCACTGAAGGCCGAAGGGCCCGCCCAACGCAGCCTCGGGCAACGTCCCGGGAAAAGACACCGCGAAGCACCTTTGGCCGAAGGCCAAAATCAACCTCTGGCAAGAACGTCCCTCGCCGAGTTAATCGCCGACAAATTCCGAACGCAATCATGAGCGACGTGCTGCTCGAGCGTCACAAACGAGCGGCGAACCAGGCGGCACACTCTGGATTCACAAACCGACTTGCCATCCGCATCCATCCCGGTGTGCCCGCGCTCGCCGAAAATGTCCAGCACAATGGAAGGCGTGTTGCGGCGAGCTTGACACGCCCTCCGGATTTGATGCCACACCGTTCGTTCAGGTTGGGGCAGCGCATCCGGACCAACCAACCGAACCACGAAATGGCGTGGATGGCCGCTCTTTACTCCGCAAGAGGCCTTTCGGGTGTCATGTCGTGCAGATTCTTCGCGGAAAGCGACCGTCAAAAAAGAAACCGCCCGAAGGCGGCTTCGATTGGTTCGATCTTGAATTCGTTTTCGTCGTGCGATCAAGCACGAGCCAGCTCTCGTCGGGCTGCGAATTGCGTCGACAGGCAGTAGCCGCCGAACAGCACGCAGGCGAAGACCAGGTCGCCGGCCAACGTGTAACGGAAGAACGGCAGGGCCTGCGTGTAGCAGTTCAGCAGACCGGCCAGCGTGTGTTCGTACATGTTGAACCACAGCCAGCAGCCGAAGTTCGTTACGACAAAGAACAGGACGGACGCGACCAGGCTGCATCCGATCAGGGCTGTGACCGCGGCGAAAGCCGACGACTTCTTTCCGGCCATATCCCAGCGGCTTCGCAGAAAACCGCGAGCAGCCACGGGCAGGGCGAGCATGCCGTAGACGAGCACCATCATCTGCCACTGGTAACCGCCGATCACCCAGTCACTCGCAAGCATCGCGCACAGCGGAACGCACAGAGCGACCCGCGCGGAGCGGAAGAAGTAACCGGAAAACAGAGCCACGGCGGCCACCGGGGCAAAGTTCGGCAAATCACGGAGCACGATGCGCAAAGCCGCGCAACTGGCCACCAACACAACAAAAGCCAACGCTTCTGACAGAGTTCGCTGCTTCACCGGTTTTCTCCTACCTCTGACTCACGAAATCCGCGGATCTCGAACAGCTATCGAATCGGTATTGTCACAATAAGCCGTTGAAAATTCTACCGGTATTTTTCAAACTTCCACAAGATGGTGTCCCCGGAATGCAGTTCGAATACCCCCATTCCGCGATCGGCCACCTTTCCATTCACCCGGTACACCCAATTGCGTCCCGCTCCCTCGTTTTCGACGTCGTCGATGCGAGTCAGCAGCGCCGTGGCCCCTTTTCCGCGGAACTTCAAGGTGATTCCGTGGGGGTGTTTACCCGCCGCTTCCATCGCATCCAGCACGGTCATCTCGGCTTTCCACGCAATCGCATTGATGTGCTTTTCCGCGCCATCGGAATAATCGACAACGACTCGCACGGTCGGCGAAGCGGGCGGTTGCTGCCCCGACTCGGCCGCAGCGGCAATTCCCGCACACGATGCCATGGCTCCAATGAAACCGAGGAAATAAAGGCCGAACGTTCGCATCTTGAGTCTCCTTGCTGGTCCCTGCGTATTGCCGCGGCAGGGGTTTTCCCTCATGGTGAATCCGACTAGCATTTGCCACACAGCCCAAAAAACCGGCAGAGTGCCGTGATTCGCATGCCGCGGCCGGTGAAGCAAATGAAGTTATCTGAAACAGACGAAGGATAGCCGCCCCATGACGTCCGCTCAATGCTCCCCGTCGGCCCTCGAGCACGTGGACCGGATGCTGCGATTCAATGCGGGAGATTCGGGAATCGATGCCTCTGAGGCACAGCCCCGAACCGTCGGGCGAGTGGGGGTGATCGGCGCGGGCGTGATGGGCTGCGCGATCGCCGCCACCAACCTCTCGCGGAATCTGCCCGTCATCATGGCCGACGCCGACGCCGACGCGCTCGCGAGAAGCGGCCGGACAATCCCGCAGTTGGCGGCCGAACTGGCCCAACCGGAGCCCCCGTGCGAAGCGACTCGGGCAGGCGTCGTTCTCGCCAAATCCGAGCAGGAATTCGCCCCGTGCGATCTGATCATTGAATCGATTGTCGAGACTCTGGAGGTCAAGCGTAAGGTGCTTCAGCGCGTCGAGCCTCAGCTGTCGGCCGACGTGGTCATCGGCTCCAACACGTCCACGATACCGATCGTTCAATTGGCACGTGGCCTCGCCGCGCCCGACCGGTTGTGCGGAATCCACTTCTGCAACCCGGTCCGATACCGCAGACTCGTCGAGATTGTCCGCGGGCCGCAGACAAGCGACCTGACGATCGCCACGGCGGTCGCCTATGCAAAACAACTCAGCAAACTCCCGATCGTGGTGCGGGACAACCCGGGTTTCCTCGTGAACCGGATCCTGTTCCCGTACCTGAGCGCGGCCCTGGAACTTCTGAGTGAAGGAATAGACGCGAGACAGATCGAACGCGTGGCTCTCTCGTTCGGCATGCAGCTTGGCCCGCTGGGCCTGATGGATCTGATCGGCATCGACACGGCGTTCTACGCGGGGCGCAGCATGTACGACACGTTCCGCGATCGGATAGTCGCCTCCCCGATCCTGCCGGCTCTTTTCAAGGCCGGACGACTGGGACAGAAGAAGGGCATCGGCTTCTACGTCTACGATCCGAACCGCGCTCAACCGGAAATCGACGACAGCCTGTCCCGCTACGTGGAACAGTACATCCGCCAGCGGTATACGCTCAGCGACGAGCAGGTCGAGATCCGGCTGCTCGTGCCGATGCTGCTCGAAGCCACCCGCGCGCTGGAAGAGGGCCTGGTGCGAGCTCCCTGCGATATCGATCTGGCCACGATCTTCGGGCTCGGCTTCCCCGCGGAACGCGGCGGACTGCTTTTCTGGGCCGACCAAATCGGCGCGGCAGCGATTCTCGCCCTGCTCGAACCACTCAAGCGGCTTGGCAAGCGAGCAGCACCAACGGCCCTGCTGCTGCAAATGGCTGCGGAAAACGCTCGATTTCATAGACCTGAATGAAAATGTGATTCCGGATGCCGGTAGGCGGACAGATGCCTGTCTTCCTCCGGACTCCAGACTAATTCGGCCGGTACAACTCAACGCTCTGGTCGGACAGATAGTCGATCACCAGTTTCGTCGCGAGATCCTTCGCATCCTGCGGCCAGTACGACGGCAGCGGAACGCCGGCCGGGCTCATCGCATCGACGTGCCCGTCGAGAAACGAGACATTGGCGACTCGCGAATGCCGGAATTGCGTGCCCGGCACTGTGTACAGGTCGTAGTCCTGCGGCCCCTGCAGATACATGTTTTCGGTGGCCTTCAAGACCGGATCGCCGGACCATGGCAATTGAATCCGGGCCGAGTCCGAGAACACGAGCATGCGGCTGGTCGACGGAAACGATGCGAGATTCTTCACCTCGACGCGCGGCGCGTAACTTGGCGGCGGGTACTTCGTTGCTCCCAGGTTCAGGTTGTATCCGTAGCCGCCCGTATGCCCGCCGTAAAGCTGCGTGACGAGCCGATCGACGGTCGGGCATCGCATCACAGACTGGTTGCGTTCAATGAAAGGCGCGAGCGACCCCGTGCCGGGCTCAACCGTGTTGTTCAGCCAGTCGACTTCGCCGAACCACGCCGTCGACTGCGGCCATCCGGGCCAGGAACCGACCGGCAACGCCCGATACGTATCGTGGTACATCAGCACCGCGAGCGTGTTCTGCTTCAGGTTGTTGCCGCACTGCATGCGAGCCGCAGCCGCGCGGGCAGCCTGCACGGCGGGAAGCAGAAGCGACACCAGAATTCCGATGATCGCAATCACGACCAGCAATTCGACGAGCGTAAAAGCCCTTCGCCAGGGGCACCAACCACAGCGGTGCTGACGCACCGGCAGAAAACCCCGCACCCGTTGGTCGCTGGACGCTGCGCGAAGAGTCGCGCTGGTAATCAGAAGTGCCACAATGCGGCGCCTTTCTGGAGCGGAACGTTGAAGATCCGTGAGGCGTCCGCTGCAGCGCCGCACGGATGCCAGGCGGCGTGGCTTCCATGTTGAGTCGGGCAGCGTGCCGAGGTCTGACTTCACAGTTCCGGCCGAGTCGGGGTTGTACCCCAGTTCCCGGCACGCTGATGCGGCGACTTGCGACATCCAAACGGGCAGTGCTCGCTCGAAGGCCGCAGGCCGGGAACGGGAGTGTAGTGTTCGGCAAGTGCGGCTGTCTAGCCTTCGTATAGGGGGGAGAGGCTCGGCAATCGCGACCGGGAGCATGCGATACGGGTTTGCCGATCGTGCGATCCAATCGCCGTAACCGGCGTGAACGGCACCCGTTCCGTCGTTTGGCTTTTTTCTCCGCGGCAGTGGACACTGAGAGTATTTTCTGGGAATATGCAGTTGGAATCCGTTAAGTCATTTCTTCCCGTCCTTGGCTCCTTTTTGTCGATCCTCTGAATCGCCTCAGACGGAAAGAGGAGAATATTTCATGATCCGGTCACGCGCTCGCGGTTTCACTCTGGTTGAATTGCTCGTCGTCATCGCCATCATTGGCGTACTCGTCGGTCTGCTGTTACCTGCCGTCCAGATGGTGCGCGAATCAGCCCGCAGAGCCGCATGTGAAAACAGCCTCAAGCAGCTTGGCCAAGCGACCCGTGTGTTTGCCAACGCGAAGGGCCGATTTCCAGGTTTTCAGGAAGTCGTCGCCCAAAACACCACAGCGGGTCTGGGTGCCGGCGGGGCTAACAAGATAGCAAGCTGGACTACCGTTCTGTTGCCGTACATTGACCAGCAACCGTTATTCGACAAATGGAATGATCCGACGTCAGCCGTTGACAGTACCTTCATACCATTTATCCCACTGCTCCACTGCCCTTCGGCGGGCCGTGCCGATCGAGAATCTCCTGTCACATCGTATGTGGGAAACGCCGGATTCTGGCCAACCGATCAGGACCCTGCCCCTTTCAATTTGGGCGCTATCAAGCCAACCGGTGCGGCAATAAACGACTGGACAGTGCCGTGGTTCAAATTCCGACGCGCCGCGAACGGCGTGATGGTTGATCGCGTACCGCTGCTCCTGCCGGCGGCTGGCAAGCCCCCAGAGGTGACCGATACGGACGTGAGGGACGGGCTTACCAACACGTTGCTGATGTCGGAGAATAACTACTCGGCCCCCCTGAACGCAAACGATCTGGCTCTGTGGTGGAAGCCCGCAGCCTCGCCGAGCACCGGCATTTACTTGGGCAACATTTTTATCTGGCTTTTTGCCACTGACGACCTCACCACTGCGAGACCACCTAATCCCGCGATCACGGTCTCGCCGCAAATGCTGGTCAACGGTCTCGTGAAGAAACGCCCAGCACTCGGCTTCGATACGGCCCGTCCCGCGAGTCTGCATCCAGGTGGTGTAAACGTCGTCTTCGCCGATGGCCATACGGGTTTCGTGCGTGAGAGCATCAGCTACGTCGTGTACCAGCAGTTGATGACGGGTTATGGAGAAAAGTCCGACATGCCTAACTGGAAATACACGCTGAAGGCCACCGATTGGGAGCAGTAAGCCGCGTACTGTGAAGAGTCGCAGCAACGAAGAATTAACGGTCCCGCTTGATGCAAGCGGGACCTTTTTTTTCGAATGCTGCTCTTTGTCACCTAGCTCGCGTCATTTCTTCCCGAGCTTGCGCTGGGCAAGAAAAAACCGCGAGAGAATCTCGCCGCACGGTGCGGCCATCACTCCGGGAATCACTTGAGCGCGGTGGTTCAGTCGGGGGTCGTTCAACAGTTGAAACAGCGTAGAGACCGCGCCGGCTTTCGGATCGGTGGCGCCGTAGACTACCAGCGGAATCCTCGCCTGCAGGATGGCGCCGGCGCACATGACGCACGGCTCGAGGGTCACATACAGCGTGCAGTCCTCCAGCCGCCAGTCGCCTCGCGACTCCGCCGCCTGAGTGATTGCAATCATTTCGGCGTGAGCGGTCGGATCGTGCAATTGCTCGCGCTGGTTGTGCGCAGCCGCGATCACTCGGCCATCGTGTACGATCACCGCGCCGACCGGCACCTCGTCTTCGCCCAGCGCCGCTTCGGCCTGGCTGAGCGCCATTCGCATGAAAACGTCGTGCATTGCGGCTACTCGGGTTTCGCGTTCAGTTCGCGCAGCTGGATGTTCCGCAACGCGGCCCGCGTTTCGTAGCACGCGATGCCCAGCGGCTTGGACGCATCCACTTCGACCCGAGTCGAGATCTTGCGGTCCTTGATGATCACATCCACGACTCGCTCGTTGTCGATCCAGGCCTGAATCCGCTCGGGTTCCACCCGCACGCGGACTCGGTACCACTGCTTGCTCTTGAACGACATGAACCGCGTCGTCTCGTTCTGCGAAGCATCCTGGCCGTCGATGCTGGAAAGCCCGACAACGCCGCCGGCCCAGCCGCCGACAACGAAACTGCAGTGCGACTTGGCCACGGGAAACGTCAGACCGCAGAAGAAGTCATTGCCGTCGACTCTCTGGGCTTCGAGGCTGATTTCGTAGTTTGTCGTCGGCAGTTGCCCTTCGAAGGTGATGCCGGTCAGCGAAGATCCGAAATCCATCACGATCGTGCCGTTGTCCACTTTGACAGGACCTTCTCCGCCGAAGTTCGTGAGCTTCCAGCCCTTCAGCGTCTTGCCGTCGAACAGGCTGCGAACGCCCTTATCGAGCTTGTCGGTTTTTTCGGCCGGCTCGGCGGCCCGGATCACTACGGCCCCCCCAAGAGCTAAGCACACCACCCACACGCGGAACAAGAAATGCCCAATTGTCATCGAATTGCCCCTCAGCACGGATTCGTAACTTCTATGCCGCATCCCGAACCACCACTGCAGACCAGAACGCACCCCTCTTTGGAAGTGTATTTCGCCTGCGTTTTCAGGCGTATTCCAGTTGGACCCCCGACCGCTCCGAATATAGTGATTATGCTAACCGAAACGGTTGTGCCGACAACCATAGCGATTCTGGGGTAGACCATGGAATACCATCGGGGCGTGGCAAACTGGATACGCGTATCGCTGCTGGCCGGCTATTGGATCACGATTTTCACCAGCACTCATTTGCCGGGCCGGTTCGTGCAAGGCGTTGTCTCAAACGACAAAATGGCCCACTTTTGCGGCTTCGCGGGCCTGGCCTTTCTCCTTGCCTGGGTGCTTGCGCCGTTTCGACCTTCGCGCCGAGTGATCGTCGTCACTTTCTTGGTGGCGATCACCTACGCGGCAATGGACGAGTTGACCCAGACGCTCGTTCCCAATCGAGGCGCGGACATCCATGACTGGTACGCCGACGCGGCCGGTTCGATGATCGGGATTTTCGCATACATGGTCAGTTGGGTCTTCGCGAGCGAGCTCTGCAGCAACTTCTTGGCCGGCAGCCAACTCACAGCTTCCCCACAGAAGGTGCTTTGAGCCGTTGAAGCACACCCGCTCGACATGGATCCTTCGAGCCGGCGGCGTTCTCGCCCGCAAAGCTTGACAATCCCGATCGGGAGAGCTTGACGGACTGTTGGTCTCTTACCAATACTTGGACAACGAATTTCCGCGTGTGGAGGACGCGTATTGTGGCAACGTTCGCTGTGATTATCGCGGCTGCCGGAAAGAGCAGTCGATTCAGGGACGAGCATTACAAGAAGCCTTTTGCTCCCCTGGACAATCGGGCCGTCTGGCTGCATTCGGTCGAACGGTTCATCAATCGCAGCGACGTGAAGCAGGTGATCGTCGTGATCTCGCCCGACGACCGGGAGACGTTCATGGCGAAGTTCGGTGCAAACGTGGCGATCCTGGGGATCGACGTTGTGGACGGCGGTGCGGAACGCAGTGATTCGATTGCCAATGCCCTGGAGCATGTGAGGGCGGACGTGGACTATATCGCGGTTCACGATGCGGCCCGTCCCTGTCTGGCCCAGGAGTGGATTGACCGGGTCTTCGGGGCGGCTGAAAAGACGGGGGCTGCGATTCTCGCGATTCCTGTGGCCGGAACGCTGAAACGGGTGGGCCCCGGCAACACCATCGAGTCCACCGTGCCGCGCGACCGCGTATGGGAAGCTCAGACACCGCAGGTTTTCGAGCGGTCTCTGCTTTTGAAAGCCTACGCCGGTCACGGAAAGACCCCGGCGACGGACGACGCCGAACTGGTTCAGCGCTGCGGACACGCGGTCACCGTGGTAACCGGTTCCAGCCTGAACCTCAAGATCACCACCAGGGAGGACCTGCGTCTGGCAGCCCAGGCGCTGCACGCACTGCCCAAACCCAAAGTTCTCGGCCCCGCCCACCCCTTCGCGGATGACGATCTGTGGCGGTGATTCAAGCCATGTGCGCATCCAATCTCCACATTTGACCTGAAACAGCGGTTATTTTGCCCCTCCTATTTCGTAACGGTGTGAGAAAGTGTCTGGCAACGGCGCGTACCTGATTCTGAAACGGGACGATTCCAAGAAGCTGCAGTCTATCGGCACGGACGACGAAGTTCGCGAATTCGTCGCTGGCCTTCGACAATCAAAGCTCTATCGCAGCGACGGGCTGCTTGTCGAGTGCGGGAATTGCTGGGATCCGATTCACCGGTGTCTGACCGAAGGCAGGCTGGATCGGGACGCGGGGGAGTTCCCGCTGAACCACTTCGTGCTCGGCGGCAAGCACATGTTTCGCGGCACCGGTTTCATGGCGGTGCTCGTGCGACCCGACATCGTGCCGCTCGTGGCGGAGATGGCACGCGACTTCAAACGTTCCGATTTTCACGATCGCTACTTTGCGCTCGATCAGTCGGACTTCGGACGAGCGCCGACCGAAAAGGAATTCGACCTGGTCTGGAGCACATTCCGCCAGATCCAGCAGTTGTTCGATGACGCCGCGGCCGACCGTGCCGCAGTGCTTTTTACCGTCACGCTGTGAGCCTTTATGCCAAACGACATTTTTGCGGATCTGACGTGGCGGGGCCTGATTTATCAGGCGACGGATGAAGCACTGCAGAGCTGGCTGAACAGCCAGCCCCGCTCGCTGTACATCGGATTCGATCCCACGGCGGACAGTCTGCACGTGGGCAGCATGCTCCCCCTGATGCTGCTGCGGCGATTCCAGAAATTCGGGCATCGACCGATCGCGCTGGTGGGCGGCGCAACAGGAATGATCGGCGACCCCAGCGGCAAGAGCGAGGAACGCCAGCTGCTCTCCGTCGAGTCGCTGCGGCACAACGTGGCCGGCATCGAACGGCAAATGCGGGTGTTCCTGGACTTCGAAGCGGCCGGAAACCCCGCGACCCTGGTGAACAATTTCACCTGGATGTCGGGCTTCAGCTACCTCGAATTCCTGCGCGACATCGGCAAGAACTTTCCGGTGAACGTGATGCTGGCCAAGGACTCGGTGCGTTCCCGCATCGAGCGGGCCGACAGCGGGATCAGCTACACCGAATTCAGCTACATGCTGCTGCAGGCCTACGACTTCGTCCACCTGTTCGACCACTACGGGTGCGAACTGCAGCTGGGCGGAAGCGACCAGTGGGGCAACATCACGGCCGGCATCGATCTGGGACGCCGCATGCGCAGCGCGAAGCTGTACGGCATCACGTGCCCCCTGCTGATGGACAGCGAAGGGGAAAAGATCGGCAAGACGGCCAAGGGCACCAAGGTCTGGCTGTCGCCGGAGCGCACAAGCCCGTACCTGTTCTATCAATACTGGTACAACATCCCGGACGCGGACGTCGGCACCTGCCTGCGATACCTGACCGAACTCAGCCGCGAGGAGATCGAGTCGCTCGATGCGTCGCGCCAGCAGGATGCCGGCCAGCGCAACAGCCAGCGCCGTCTCGCGGAGGAACTGACGCAGATCGTTCACGGCGCTGCGGGACTGGCGGCCGCCCGTCGAGCGAGCGAGGTCTTCTTCGGCGGCGAAATCTCGGGACTCAACGACAGTCAGCTCAACGAGATTTTCCCGGACGTTCCCAATCACGTCCTGCAAGCCGGAGCCCTGCAGGGAGACGGCCTCGGGCTGCTCGACGCTCTTGTTATGGCAGGCCTGGCCGGCTCCAGGGGAGAAGCCCGTCGTTTGGTTCAGCAGGGAGGCGTCTACGTGAATAACCGCCGGATGACCGATCCCGATTACCGCTTGACCAGCGCGGACCTGGCCAGCCAGACCGTTGTGGTGCTGCGAACCGGCAAAAAGAAATACGCGCTGCTGCGGCTTGCGTCCGAGTAAAGCATGCGTCGAATCCTGACCTTCCTGTTGTTCGCCTGCGTGCTCGTGCTGATCGCTGTGCTCATTCTCGCCTGGGGCGGGTATGAGGCCGCCCGGCGCGAGCCGGAGTTCTATCGCAAGGCCATGCAGGCGCAGCCCGCTCAGCAGCAACAGATGGGCGACCAGATGGAACGCGCGGCGCTGGGCCTGCACAACGACGTGCGCCGAGACGGGCGTTGGCAGGCCACCTTCACAGCCGATCAGGTCAACGGCTGGCTCGCCGCGGATCTCCCCCAGAAGTTCCCGCAGGCGCTGCCGCCGGAGATGCGGGAACCGCGCGTCGCCTTTGCGCCGAACGAGGCACGAGTCGCGTGCCGCTACGACAACGGCCAGGTGTCCACCGTCGTCTCTTTTTCCCTCCAGGCCAATCTGACGGATCAGCCCAATACGATCGCGCTCCGCATCTCGAAGCTGCGGGCCGGCGCATTGCCCGTGCCGCTGCGGCAGTTCCTTGACCCGATCGCAGCCGCCGCACAGAAAGGACAGGTCCCGCTCCGCTGGAGCCAGTCGGAAGGCGACCCCGTGGCACTGCTGACCATCCCCTTCGCGAGCAAGCAGTTCGGCAATCTCGACGTCCATCTCGACGCCATCGAACTGAAGGAAGGCGAACTGCACGTTGCCGGGACCACGACCAAGCCGGGGAGATGATTGATAGTCGCCTTTCGCTCTTTTGCAGTGCGGCATCGAGCCGCCGCACTCCATAAAAGGAACTTGCCTTGCCACGATACGCCGTTCTGCGACACGAACCGCCCCCCGGCGGCGAACGGCCGGTGCATTGGGATTTTCTGCTCGAAGACGGCGGGGCTCTCAGGACGTGGGCCCTGGAGCGCACACCCGCATGCGGTGTACCGATACGCGCGAAACAACTGCCGGCTCACCGCAAGGCCTATCTCACCTATGAAGGCCCCGTGTCGGAGAACCGCGGAACCGTAACGCGGGTCGACGCGGGCAGCTATCTCGTCGAGAAGTCCGGCGATCGTGAACTGGTTGTGCGATTGGCCGGCGGATCGCTCGCGGGCATCGCCAGGATCGTGCGGTGTGAACGGCCCGACGACGGCTGGTCGATTGAATTCGCCGCGACGGTGCCCATCGATTCATCGCGCGAAGCCGGCCAGGACCGAGCCTAGCGGACGGTCGTTTCGACTTCGACCGATACGGGCTGCGGCGACCGCAGGCTCTTGACTTCCGCGCGCACCTTGACAGTTCCGGTTTTCGTGCCAGAGGCCTCGATGCGCAGCGGACGCAGCGTTTCGCCGGGCCGCAGTTCGCTGATCGGAGCAATGGTGACGGTGCGGCGGTCCGCGCTCTGCCGCTCGGTCAAGCCGAGCCCGCCGCTGTCGAAGCTGCGGAACTGCAGACCGTCGGGAATCGTGAACGTGATCTCGACGTTTCGATCCGAGACGTTGCGGTCGTTCTTGACTGTCAGGATGTAGGAAGTCGACGCGCCAACCGCCAGGGGATCGGCCGTATCCGCCATCGACACCTGAAGAGTTCCCGTTGCGGGCGCTGCCGGCGCTGAGGGCCCGGGTTTCGGTTCATCGCCCGAGTCGTCCACCGGGTCCTTCTCCGCTTCAGCCGTCGGCGCAGCACTCGCAGCCGGCGGCGTTACATCACCCAGCCCGGCCCGGCCGGCGCGGCGGGGCGTGGCAGGCGCCGCTCCGCCCGATATCACGGTCGAAGCGGTCCCCGTGCGAGTGATGGCTTGATCGCAGGTGAAGACCCCGCGGATATCGGCACCGGTATCCTCGCGCTGGCAACTGCATTGCACGGTGCGGGTCTGGACATCGTTGGGCTTCAACGTCCCGAGTTCCCACACCAGACCGCCTTCCTGGTACTTGTAGTCCGGCGAGGCTTTTTCGGGCAAGAGGCTCGGCTTGGCATAGAAAGCAATGCGCGCGTTGGTCAACGCACCTTGTCCGGAGTTGGCGATGCGGATCTCGTATTCGGCCATTTCCCCCACACGCCGCTGCGCCGGACCGGTCACGGAGACCTGCACGTCCATCGTGATCTGTTGAACGTCGAGACAAGCCTGAGTGACGGCCGTGTGCCCGCCTTCGCCGGTGACGTCCAGCGTATGGCAGACGCGACCGGGCTTGCGCACGATAAACGAGACGGAGAACCGGCTCACCGCACTCGGTTCGAGCGGCCCGATCGTCCGCACGATCGGACTTGCCTCGCCGAGCGAATGGGCCAGCCCCGGATCGAATGTGTCCCGCGCGACGACGTTCGCAATGCGGGTGTTGCCCGTGTTCGTGACCTCGACGTTGAACGTGACCTGGTCGCCGACGTTGGCCGTCTTGGGCGGATCGACAAATTGAACCGCGAGAGAAGCACCGGCGATGTGCACCGACGCACAGCCTTCGGCAGTCAGATTCCCTTCCGCCTGTGCCTGTGCACAAATCCTCACGTCGCCTTCGCGCACCGCACGGCAGCTCATTTCCAGGACACGCGATTCGCGAGGCCCGAGATTGCCCAGCGGCCATTGCACGCGAGGCTCAAAACGCTCGGCCGCCGGATTGCTGTTCAGGAATCGCAGGAACGCCGGAACCGTCACGGTCGCCACGGCGTTTCGGGCCACCAGATCTCCCGGATTGGTGATCTCGATGCGGAAGCTGGCTGTCGCGTCCACGGCAAGGCTCTCCGGTCCGGTTACCCGCACCGTCAGCCCTGCGGCACTCCAGGTAATCGTCGTGAAGCCCTGCCCCACAACCACGCGGGACGAAGGATCGCCGCCGTTAACGGGAGCCATGATCTGAATCCGCACCTGAGTTGCACCGGGCTGCGGCGACTGAGGCACGAGTTGCGCGCTGGCGCGGCCGCTCGCGTCCGTGGTCACTTCCACAGCGGTCTGAGCCTGCGGCCCGAACACGGCCGGGCTTCCCCCGGCCACCTCGTAGCGTATGACCCAGTTGGATGCGGGCATGTTGTCGGACTGACGCGTAACTGTTGTCGTCAGCACGTGAGGCTGGCCGGCCGACGCAATCGCGGGCCCGGGCAGCACCCACTGCGCATCGACCCAGACCACGGTCGCCAGCTGCCGGCGCTGCTCCCAGTTCTCCGCACCGGTGGCCACTGCCGACACGTAGCTCACGCCGGGCGAGCCCGAAGTGACGCTCACCCAACTCTGGCCCTTCTTGAGCAGCACGTCGTCGTCGCGCGAGGCCGTGCCGCGCGTGATCATGCGGGAATCGGTGGACGTGCGCGTGATCGCAAAAGCACCGGTCTCCTTGCCCGCCTGGTGTTTCTTGAGAAACGAGCACGAACGCATGTCGCAGCCGTCCCCGGCGTCAACGAAGTTGCCGACGCTGTCGTTCGACAACGACCACTCGATCGGCTGCCTCGTTACATAATGGCCATCAGGACCGCAGATCCCGGCAAGCAATACGATTTCGCTGCCAACGGGAGCGACGAGGCGAGTCGGCGTTACCATCAGTCGATCCTGCGGAACAACCGCGCCCGCCGCCAGGGGCGAAGCAGGCGCTGCGGCAGAAGGCACGATCGACGGATCGCATTCGGGAACCGGCGGCGGTTCCTGAAAGGCCGGAGTCGGCATGCAGGGCACCTGCGGCACCGAATCGCAGGGTGACTCGAAAGTCGTGTAGTTTCCCGCCGGCATGAAGATCCGCTGACCGGTCGGATCCACGGCAGGTACCCGGAGCGGACAGCATCCGCCAATCGCGGCTGCCGCGACAAGCCACGACCAACAAAGCCGATTGCTTGTCCCACGCATATCCGTGTCCCGAGTATCACACCATGTTCGGTTCTCACTCACTCGGAAAACGTAGCATGCGATATGGCAACATGTGTCGATTTTTCACCACGGCATGTTGCAAAAGATCAACGAAACTGGGCAAGCTCTGCGGGCCGCAGCGGAAACTCCGATTGTGCATGAGAAAAGGCCTCGCTCGAACCGCTGCCGAATCGATCGCGCGGAAACAGTGCAGACCCGCCCGATTCCCTCCAAACCTCCGCTGCATCGCAGCTGGAATTCGGCCACGAATACCGGATCTGCCGACTGGACGGCCAAGCACGAAATCTTGTGCACATAAGGCCCCCCGCACGAGACTGTGCGGGTTGCCGAATCTAGTCATTTAGGAGAAGATGGGTTAAAGTCACCGCCTGTGAGCCCGTTTGATCTCGAACCGCTTTTGGCGGGAAACCAATCGGGCGGGGCGGTTGTCACCCAATGGAGTCAGATGCCTGCCAAAGCAGGTTGTCCGCACACTGCCGCACGCACATCGACTGCGAATCGCATCGCCGATCGAAATGGACGGATCTTTCATTTCTCAGAGCTGACAGGTCTTTGAACCGACAAGGAGCAACGCATGTCGCGTATGGTGCAACTGTTTGTAGTGACAGCGTTTGCCTTGGCTGTGTCTACAAGCCAGGGAATGGCTGCTGAATCCTCGGCACCGCAACAACTCTCCCCCGAAGCCAAACAACTCGTGGAAGCGGTCCTGAAGGCCAAGGACCAGTACCGCCCGGTTACGGCGCAGGATGTGGCCCAGCGCAAGCAGGCCCTGATCGAAGCACTCGAGGAACTTGACCGCCAACTGGCCGCCGATTCCCCGGATCTTGTGGAACCTCTGAAAGCCCACTTGAAACGCGAGGTGCTGGCTCACGAGTTGAAGAAGGAAGCGCCGGACCTCAAGGCGCTGCAGGAAATCCGCGGTTTGTTCTTTGCCAATCAGGCCGGCCTGGAACTGCCCGCCATCCAGCGTGCCCGGGAAGCCTTCAGCCGCTATTACGACTCTGCCTACGTTGCGGCCGACAAGGGGTTTGGCGATCTATTCCCGACGAGAATCGAGGAATTGGCCAAGCGGCTCGGTGAATATCACGCAAGCCCCAACTCGGAAGATCGTATCGCGATCGGCCAGATTTTGGGTTGGCTCGAGCGGGCCGGTCAGACTCCCGAACTGGTGAAGGACATTCGCAGTACCTTCGCCCAGCCGAATCTGTACGCGGAAGTGTCCCAGAAACTCGTGTCGTCCTCCGTGTCGCAGGATGTCTACGAAGAACA
This sequence comes from uncultured Planctomycetaceae bacterium, assembly GCA_903863885.1. Lineage (GTDB taxonomy): Bacteria > Planctomycetota > Planctomycetia > Pirellulales > Pirellulaceae > CAIPEB01. The sequence goes on from CAIPEB010000178.1 coordinate 22,901, forward strand.
AACCGTCCGCGATCGGATCATGGGAACGTCGATGCGAGGCACGGCCCGCATGAACGGACACGTCACCGCCGAACTCGTCCCGGACGAAGAGCGGGCCGCCATGGACGTGCTTCTCGACGGCACCGCATACTCCAACAACGTAGGCTACAACGGGCCGGTCAAGGTCTACACGACAGGGAGAACCAACATTTCGGCGAGCAAACGGGTCTTTCTCAGCCCCGAAGGTCTCGTCGGCGACGACGCAGTCGCGGACTGCTCAACCGACTCGAGTATCAATTCGATCAAGGCGAACTGCGGTTTGATCCGGCGGGTCGCATGGAAGAAAGCCCGTCAGCAGCAACCCCAGGCAGAGAGAGTCGCCTCCGCACACGCCGAGGTCCAAGTGGCGGATCGGTTCGACGGCCGAGTCGCCGAGATGCTGGACAAGGCGAACGAAAATTTCAAGACCAAGCTCCGCAACCCGCTGCTGCGGCGCGACGCGTTTCCCAACTCGCTGCACTTTTCTTCGGATGCGCAACAGCTGATCGTCAGAGCCACTCGCAGCGGCTCCGCACAGACGGCCGCAGCAGGACCGCCGCCGGCTGTCGAAGGGACGTTTGACCTGGCGGTGCGCATCCACGATTCCATGGTGATCAATGTCGGCGAATCGATCATGGGTGCCGAGACTCTTTCCGACGAGCGGCTGGTGAAAATGCTTCAAGACGCCAAGATGGAGATCCCGCCTGAGCTGAAGATCGGCCCGGAAAGCGATGCCTGGTCGATCACGTTCGCCCGCGAACTGCCTCTTCGTGTCAGCTTCGAAGGCCAGAAAATCACCGTCGCCGTGACGGGACGCCAGTTCACACGAAACGAACAGGTAGTTCGCGAGCCGATGCGGATTTCCGCCGTTTACATTCCGACCAAGACCGACAAAGGCATGACGCTCCGCCGCGAAGGCGATGTGACGGTGGCCTATGTCCAGAACCGCGGCAGAGAGTCCGTCGCTATGCTCGCCATGAAGACCTTCATGCGAAACAAGTTTGACGCGATGTTCAAAGCCGAAATCGATCCCAAGCAACTGGCTATCCCCGGCGCGGACCAGGAGACCACGCCCGTTCAACTGGCCAACGTGCAGGCCGAAAACGGCTGGCTGACCCTCGGCTGGCTCCAAACCGAAGCCCCCGCCGCCGGAACGCCCGCCAGCGGGGCACAGTAGAGTCCGGAGTCTGGAGTCTGGAGGAAAACTACCGACTACCGACCCTACAGCCTACAGTCTACAGCCTGCCGGTATCCGGCATCCGGCACACCCCGTACGATAAATCGGCCGGCACGGTAGAATGCCCGGTCTGACAAACTGGCAGGGCAGATTGTCTGACAGTTTCCAAGCATCAGGTCGTGCGCCCTCTTCGATAGCTGCGGGGTCGAGATGACAGAGCGATGGGTTGAAATCCAGTTCGATTGTGCTCCGCTTCGCGGAATCGGGCGCCTTGACGCCCCAATCGACGCATCGCCGGATTACCGGGCGCTCTGCGAACGAGTCAAAGCAGCGATCGAAAAACACGGCTCGCACAATACCTACTATCTCTACAACGCCGACTGCAAGTTTCACCTGGCCAACTCCCCCGCAGTGGGACTCATCGATTTCAGATTCGAGGGCGTGGTGATGACCGATCCGGGCGATACACGTACCGTCGGTTGCGATCTGAATGTCGAGTTGTTGAGGGAAACGTGCGACTGGCTGACTGAACCCATCGTCCGGTGGTTTCAGGAAACCGTTTCGCATGCTGTCGCGATTGAATTCGACCGCTTTATTCAGGCCGGCGATCTTGAGCAAGCGAAACGCCGGCTTGAACAGTTGCAGAGTGCTAGCGATGCAGTCGGCGGATACGTCGGATTCTATCTATAACCGCCCAAATCACCACGCGCCCCATTCACCCTAGACACAATCAATCTGGGGGCTCTGCGACAAGTTTAACTGCGCGCTCTAATCGGCAATTTCTGCCGAATTGGTCAAATCCTGAGAATCCTCAAAGTTCGCCGGCTCGCTAGTCGATATGTGACCTGCCGCACGCTCCGCTTCGGGGCTCACGCTTAGGCGATTGAGGCTCGGCTCGGCGCAGCGGTCAGGGGGGGCCTTGACAAATCGAGACGGAACATCGGCGTCAGTGCCATTGCGCACCACGTCGGGACACGTCCCCCTTGACCGCTAGCGTCAAGCACGACACCGAAAGGAAGCGGGGATTCGATGAGTCGGCACACGAGCAGCTGCCTGTCGGTCTTGTTGATCGCAATGATCTTTATGACCGGCTGCCATCCAACGCAGCCCTTCTATCTCGAAGAAGACGGCGATCTTTCTCATTATCTGGACAAGGTGCAGGACCTTGAGTATCCGGACGTTGCCAGGGCGAGCCTCGCGGAAGTCACGGAAGCCAAGGCCCCGTTCACGTTGAGCGATCCGGAACCGCGCGAGCTTTGGGACCTGAAACTGGAAGAAGTGGTGCAGATCGCTCTGCAGAACAGCAAAGTAATCCGCAACCTCGGGCAGGTAACTCAGTTCGGGTTCGCCGACGCTCTGGTCGAGCGGATCGCCAGCAGTTCGGCAACGGTTTATGATCCGGCGATTGTCGAAGCCGATCCGCAGGGTGGCGTCGAGGCCGCTTTGTCCGCGTTCGATGCGCAGCTCAGCATGATCGGCACGAACAGCGGCAACCTGATGAATGAAACCGATCGGCCGAACCTCTTTTCGAGCGGTGTGCCGCTCTCGGTGCTGCAGCGCACCACGGGCGGGGTCCGGACGGAGTTGGGCAAGCGTTCGGCCTACGGCACGCAGATGTTTGCGCGCAACATTACGGAATACCAGCGAGGCGAGAACCTGATCGGCGGTTCGCTGCCCGTGGACAGCGTGTGGGAGACGACGTTCGAATTGGAAGTCCGTCAGCCGATCATGCGCGGCCGTGGAGCGCAGGTGAATCGCGTGCCGGTCATGCTCGCGCGAATCAACGTCGACATCAGCCTGGCCTCGTTCGAGTCCAGCGTCCGCAACTTCGTGCTGGACGTCGAAAATACCTACTGGGACCTGTACCTCGCGTATCGGTTCCTCGAAACGGCCAAGGCCGGCCGCGACAGCGCCCAGGTTACCTGGAATGCGGTGAACACCGAGTTCGAAGTGGGCACAAAGGACGCCCAGACGGAAGCGCAGTCCCGCGAGCAGTACTTCTTCTTCCGGGCCGCGCTCGAGCAGACGCTGCAGCAGCTGTACGAAACCGAAAGCCGACTGCGCTTCTTGATGGGGCTGGCCGCCACGGACGGACGGCTGATCCGCCCGATCGAAGAACCCACCACGACGCGGATCGAATTCGACTGGCGTGCAATTATGAACGAGTCCATGGACCGCAGTCCGGAATTGCGTCAATTGAAGTGGGCGATCAAGCGCCGCGAACTGGAGCTGATCTCGGCCCGCAATCAGCTGCTGCCCCAGTTCGACCTGGGGGCCACCTACCGCTGGTACGGAATCGGCGACGATCTGATCGCCGCCAATCGCAGCGGGTTCAATTTCCTGACTCATCCCAACGGCACGAACTCCTACGAAGTTCTCACCAGCGGCGACTACCAGGAAGCGGCCTTCTTCATGAGCTTCCAGATGCCGGTCGGGTACCGCAAGGAACTGGCCGGCGTACGGGCTGCCCAGTTGGGCCTGGCTCGCGACGTCGCCCGGCTGGAGGATGCCGAATTGAATCAGTCTCATCTGCTCGCGACGTCCGTGCGGAAGCTGGACTTCCAGCACCAGGCCGCCCAGACGCAGTTCAACCGATGGAAAGCGTCGGCACGCGAAGTTGCGTCCGCCGAAGAGTTGTATCGTGGCGGAAAAATGGGCATCGACATCGTGCTCGATGCCCAGCGGCGGCGGGCTCAGTCCCAGCGGGACTACTATCAGGCCATTGCCGACTACAACAAAGCGATTGCCGACATACATTTCCGCAAAGGCTCGCTGCTCGAATACAACAACGTGTATCTGGCTGAAGGCCCCTGGCCGGAAAAGGCCTACTGGGATGCCCTCGATCGAGCCCGCCAGCGCGACGCCAGCTACTACATGAACTACGGCTGGAGCCGACCGCGAGTCGTAAGCCAGGGTTCCGTCGAGCAGAACATGGGCACGGCCAACCAGTTCATCACTCCGAGCAACACTCCGCCCCAAGCGGAACAAGATGGAGAACAGATCCCCGCTCCGCAGCCAAGCGGCAGCGAAACGGATTCTCCGGCCCCCGGCCCGATCACGGCCCTGCCCGACGGCCCCGCACTGACCCCGCCGATTTTCCAGACCGGCGTCAGCAGTGCGGCACGACCGGTCGCCGCCAACAACGGCGGAGCCTCCTTCGACTGGGGCACCCTCGGCATCGTCAGCGGCCGAAACCCCAGGACGCAGCCGTCGACTCAGAGGTCGGCCGTGCAGCAGGCCGTATATTCCGGGAACTGAAGGGAGTCCGGAGTCCGGAGGAAAACTACCGACCCTACAGCCTACAGCCTACAGCCTACCGGCATCCGGCATCGGGCATCTCCTCGCCTCCGGCTTTACCAGAGGTGATTCCCGCCGCTAAAATCGGCCCGTGTGCAACCATGGGCCAGATCCGCTGTGGGAGAACCCGTTGTCCTGTTCCTCGCCCTCAAATCCTGATCCGAATTGCGTCTTTTTCAGCTTCGACGGGGTCGATGGCGTAGGAAAGAGCACGCAGATGCAGTTGTTCTGCGAGTGGCTGCGCGATGCGGGCCGCGACGTACTTTCCTGCCGCGACCCGGGGAGCACACGGCTGGGTGAGGCCATCCGCGGCTTGTTGCTCGACCGCGGCGACGCGCCGATGCATCGACGCAGTGAAATGCTGTTGTACATGGCGGCGCGGACTCAGATGGTCGAAGAGGTGATCCGGCCCGCGATTTCCGCGGGACGCACGGTAGTGTCGGATCGGTTCTTGCTGGCCAACATCGTGTATCAGGGGTACGCCGGCGGATTGGACCTCAACACGATCCGCCGCGTCGGCGAAGTGGCGACGGACGGCATTCGACCGGACCTCACATTCCTGTTGGACATGCCTGCCCATGCGGCCGGCAAGCGGATCCGTCGGGAACTGGACCGGATGGAATCGCAGGGCCTGGACTTCCTCGAGCGGGTGCGCCAGGGGTTTCTTGCCGAAGCGGCACTGCATCCCGATCGCATCGTCGTCATTTCGGCCGAAAGGGACGTGGACAGCGTGCAGCAGGCCATCCGCGACGCGGCCTGCCGATTCAGTCGCCGGACTTCCGAAGAGAATCGAAGCATGCCATGACCTGGACCGACATTCGCGGACACGCGGAGATCGTCGAACAACTTCGGCACAGCGCCAAGAAAGGGCGGCTGGCCGGAACGTATCTGTTCGCAGGGCCGGCCGGCATCGGAAAGCGGACGTTCGCCACGAAACTCGCCCAATCTCTGCTGTGCGAAGTGAACTCGGAAGCGGCCCTCAACCCCTGCGGCCATTGTCCCGCGTGCCAGCAGGTTACGGCGTTGAGCCACCCCGACCTGGAGGTAATCTCGAAGCCGCCGGACAAGAGTCTCCTGCCGCTGGAACTGTTGATCGGGGACCGCGAACATCGCATGCAGGAAGGCCTTTGCCACCGTATCTCGCTGAAGCCGTCGCGGGGCGGGAGAAAGGTGGCCATCATCGATGACGCCGACTACCTGAACCAGGAAGGTGCCAACGCACTTCTCAAGACGCTTGAAGAGCCCCCCGCAAGAGCCGTGTTGATCCTGATCACCACGAGCGCTCAACGTCAGCTGCCGACCGTCCGGTCAAGATGCCAGATCCTGCGTTTCCAGCCGCTGTCGTTCGACGACGTGGTCGAGGTACTGTTGAGCCGCGAATACACGGCCAGCCGCGAAGAGGCCGAAGCCTGGGCAGCGCTGGGCGACGGCAGCGTCTCGCAGGCCCTGGCCTGGAGCGAGGCGGGATTGCGCGAGTTCCGCGAACAGTTCCTCAACCACCTGGCCGACAATGACCTCCCCAGCTATGAACTGGCGAAGTTTGTCTCGACATTCGTCGAAGAGGCCGGCAAAGAGGCCTCCGATCGCCGCAACCGTCTCCGCCACGTCCTGACGATCGCCAACGCGTTCTACCGGCAGCTCTGCCACGTCACGCAGGGACTGCCAGCAACCGGCGATCCCGTGCTCACCGGCGCGGTGACCCGCTCGATGAACTCCGGGTGGTCCCGCTCCGACAAGGCGGCCAGTTGCCTGGAACGCTGCATGGAAGCAGAGGCTCAGGTGGATGCAAACGCGCAACCGGTGACCATCATCGAGTGCTGGATTGACGAAGTCGCACAGATGAGCCTGCCGGCCCAAAGGGCTCCGGCGAACCTCTCGTCTCAAAAGACCGGACCGAGACGGTAGGTTGCATCAGGCGCCCGTGCAGTTCAATTGCGTCGCCGGACGACTCGCAGCATTGCCCCGTTTCGCGCCACGAAGGCCCCGGTTTCAGATGCCTCGTATACGGGCGATGTAAGCCCAGACCAGGCCTGCCTCAGGCCGTCCGCGCCTCGCCCCACACGGTGGCGACCAAATGGCGGGAGCCGCCGCGATTGCGGTGTTCGCACAGGTAGATGCCCTGCCATGTCCCCATCGCCAGATCACCGTCGCTGATCGGAATCGTCAGGCTCACGCCCAGCAGCGCCGATTTGACGTGCGCCGGCATATCGTCCGGTCCTTCGATGTCGTGGGCATAGGGTACCGAGTCCGGCGCCAGTCGGTTGAACGACATCTCCAGGTCTCGCGGCACATCGGGATCCGCATTTTCGTTGAGCGACAGGGACGCGGACGTGTGTTGCAGGAAAAGATGCAGCACGCCGGCCCGCAACTGGCGTATTTCGGGAATTGCCTTCAACACGTGAGTCGTGATCAGGTGAAATCCGCGAGGCATGGGACTGAGTTGAATTCGCCGCTGATACCAGTTCATCGCAATAACCTGTGGGAGAAAGATTGCCGTTTTTTCAGCGATATTCTGCCGCTGTCCTGTCCTGTTTACTGGCGTCCGGTGCGCGAGGCCGGAAGACGTCAAAGTTGCCGCTGAGAGCAAATCTTCACATTTTACCGAGAAATACTTGACATCAGAGACCGTACATGAATAATTACAAGGCTTTAGGGTTGGCCTTGTGGGGGGAATCCCCGTATGAGTGGTCAACTGTCACGACCGTCCGGCACAAAGTGTGCCATCCGCGGCGTGGAACGCGTTGTTTGGGTGAGCGCCGAACGAGCGCGGAACGCCGTAGCGGAGCAGTTCAGGCGGAAACTGCAAAGCCGCAGCAGGGAATTACCCCGTATCGCAATTTGGCGCTCGATTTGTTTTTGAAGGAGGTTTGAGGTTCTATGCAAAAGGTTCGCAATGTTTTCGAGGCGATCCTCAAGTACGGCCACGACGAGGATTTCTTTCCCGAGGAGACGAACACGTTTCAGCCGACCGACGCTCCGGCCGGTTCCGAGGAAAAGATTGAAATCCTCCGACGCCGCGTCGAGATGGGCTTGCCTTTGTGGCATTCGCGCGACCGCGTTGATTACACCGGCTTGACCGGTGCGGTGCGCCCTCGCGAATAGGGGCATCGCGCGGCTGGTCCCCGCTTAATGAATAAACCGTTCTGTTAAACGCTGTATGAAAACACAGGGCGTCCGTTTGGACGCCCTTTTTTCATTGCCGCACGCAGAAAGCACACCCGAGTCTGCGGTCCGGAGGGAGCGAAGACACGGATCAACTCACCCTCCGCTCTCCGTCATTCCGCCAAATGTTGCATGGCCGCAACACAGCAGCGCATGACGCCCCTCAATCCGGGTCAAACGGATTCCGCCATCCGCAGGACGAGCGTCCCGGCACACGGTGCTTCATGCCGGCCGCACGATGATCTCGACCAAGTGTCACTTGGCCGGTGCGGGCGCCGGAGCGGTTGCTGCGGCAGCCTGCTGCTTGGCGAATTCGATTTCGCCCTGCCAACGCTGGACCTGCTTCTGGGCTTCATCCACTGCCGCATTGGCTGCGTCCGCCGCGGCCCGCGCCTTGGCAGCCTGTTCTTCCGCCGGCTTGACCGCCGCCGCCATCAGGTCGGCCTGAGCTCGCGCCGCGGTCATGGCGGCCGTGGCATCCGCTGCGTCTTTTTCGAACGCCGCCAGGTCTTTACCGGCCGCTTCCGTCAGGCCGGCCTTTTCTGCTGCGGCCTTGCGCTGAGCCTCCAGTCCGGCGGAGCGTGCCTGCGCCAGGGCCAGGATCTTGGCCGCGATGTCGGCCAATTCGGCATCTCCCGGGGCCTTCTCCTTCGCTTGCTGGCACTTGCCGCACGCATCCATCAGCATTGTCACACTGGATTCCAGGGTCACCACGGCCTGCTGGGCCGCATCGCTGTCGGATTTGGCTTTGGCCACAGCCTGCTTGACACCGTTCAGCTTCTCGGTGGACGCGGCGACCTTTTGTTCGGCCGCCTGGACCGCATTCTGTGCGGCCGCCAGTTGCGACTTCGCTCCGTCCAGGGCGGTCGTCGCTGCCAGGAGAGCCTGAGCGAGCGGCTGCTGCTCGGTCTGCCTGGCAGTCACAGCCTGGGTCGCGGCTGCTAAGCGTTCGGCCAAGGTGGGCGGATTCGTGGTCAGTTCACCGATTTTTGCCCCGTCGGCCGCATTCCAGACGCGAATCGCGCCCGACCAGTCGCCGCCGATGACGCGGTTGGTTTCATCGCAGATCGACGCACGCAGCGCCAGGTCTCCGAAGGCTTCGAAAGCTCGTTGCTGGCCGCCGTTGGCGTCCCAGAGCTTCACCACGCGATCACGACCGCTGGAGACGATACGGCCGTCCCGCGCGAACTCGAGACTCGAAGCACCGCCGCCGTGAGCCCCCCAGTTCTTGATCTGATTGCCGTTCTCCATTTCCCAGAGGCGAATCGTGCCGTCTTCGCTGCACGTCCCCACCACGTTGGAATCGCCTCGCCAGGAAACCCCCGAGATGGCGGCCGTATGGCCGCTCAACGTCAGGTAATCGCGGCCGGTGGGGGCTTCACACACGATCACCCCGCCATTGCGATCGCCGCTCGCCAGCAACACGCTGTCGGGGCTGAACTCGAGCGAGGTAATCCAGTCCGTGTGCTTCCGCATTTCGTAGACGCGCTGGCCGTCTTTCGTCGAGTACACGCGCACGACGCGCTGCGGCCCTCCCATGGCGATCAGCGTCTGGTCGGAACTGATATCCGCGGCGAGTACCGAGTCGAGGTCGTCGCCGATTTCAAAAACTCGCTGGCCGTTGGCCACGTTCCAGACGATGGCGCGTCCGGACTGACCGCCGATGCCGCCGCCCGCCAGCAGCAGTGCACCGTTGCGGCTGAATTTCAGCACGTAGGGCGTCCCTTCGGGGAAGGGCAAAACGCCCAGCAATTCCAGGGTCTGAGTATTGTAGAGCAGCACCTGCTGCGGCCCGCCGACCGCAGCCAGCGGTGCCCAGGGACTGGTGGCCAACGCCACAACCGCGGAGAGCGCACGCGTGCGCAGCACGGGTTCAAGTACCATCCGCCCGGGCATCGGGATGACGCTCGGCCGCTGTGACGGAGCGGTTTGCAGAGCCATTTCGAACTTCGGCTTGGCCGCGACCTTGGCTTCGCTCCCCGCGTTCTCCAGAGCGCCTCCCTCGATCCACTTGCGCACGGTCTCAAGAAGATCATCCCCGAGTTTCGGCGACTCGGGCGGCATGTAGGGCTGGCCCTCGTGCGTGATCAGCATGTACAGGTAACTACCGCCCGGGTCTCCGGCCGAAATTACAGCACCCGACCCGCCGCCTGCCATCAGGGTGGTGTAATTCGTCAGGTCGAGGTCGCCGCTCTTCTTGTCCGGGTTGTGGCACGCGAAGCACTTCTGGCGGAGTATCGGTTTGACATGGTCGTCATACGTCGTCTTCGCTTTCGGCTCTTCAGCCAGTCCGCCGGCCGCACCGACCAGCAGCGCGATGCCAAGAACATTCAGCCCGACGCTCAATCGTCCCATGAGGCTGTCCATCTCGAAATTCTCCGCGGTGTATCAACGTGGAATGTCGTGGGCGACGCAGCCGGCAGGCCGCGCGGCAATCATCAATGGTTGAACAGAAACTCGCTGGAATTCAGCAGCGCCCAGAACACATCCTCCAACGCGGATTTCGGATCCTTCTGTTCCGCCAGGAGTCCCGTCAGGGCCGCAACCTCCTGCTCCGTCGGCTTGCGGCAAAGACAACGTACGTACATCTCCTCCAGAATCTGAGGGGGCGTGCGTCCCTCGGCCAGCCGGCGTTCGACCAGCTTGCCTTCCTGGATCTTGGCATTGACCGTATCGCCGTTCAGAAGATGCAGCGCCTGGGAAAGATTCGGTTCCGTGACGACTTCGCAGGAACAGACCGTCTCGCGAGTGGCGCGGCCGAACGAGGTCAGGAAGTACGTGCTCGTGTTGCCATCGGCGATCTGCACGGCACGGGCTCCCACCGGAAGACCAGGGAACTTGTCCTTGGTATCCGTGATGCGTGAGATCGCATCGAGCATCACTTCCGAGCGGATCCGGCGCAGCACTGCATGGGAGAAATTGCGGGTATCGTCCGCATTGGTGGGGTTGGTCACCGTGTCGAGCTGGTACGCTCGCGAAGTGCAGATGTCGCGCACCAGCTTGCGAAAATCGTACTTGTAGTCCGTGAACTTCGAGCCCAGCGCATCGAGCAGTTCCGGATTGACGGCAGGATTGCTGACCCGCACGTCGTCGACAGGATCAATGATCCCGCGCCCGAAGAAATGTGCCCAGACGATGTTTGCCAGATTCCGGGCGAAAAACGGATTGTCCTTGGAAGCCAGCCAACCGGCCAGCACCGCACGTCGGTCCTTGCCCTGCACGTCAGGCGCGTCGCCGCCCAGGAACTTCGGCTGCATGACGCGGCCATCGACCAGGTGCTTTACATCGCCCGAGCCGCTGTTGAAGATCACGACCTCGCGCGGATCCTCAGCCGCCTTTCGTCCGATCTGCGAAAAGAACGCGGCGAAGCTGTAGTAGTCGTCCATCGTCCAGCGATCGAACGGATGGTTATGGCACTGGGTGCACTGAATGCGCATCCCCATGAAGACCTGAGCCACGTTCTCCGAGACCTTCAGCGTGTCGGTCTCGTTCTGGTAATAATTCGTGGCCGCATTGCTGAACGTGCCGCCGTTGGCGCTCAATAGTTCGCGGATCATCTGGTCGATCGGAACGTTGCCGGCAATGCGGTCCTGCAGCCAGTTGTAGTAGCGGAGCATCGACTTGTAGCTGATCTGCTGGTTGGTGCGGATCTGCAGCAATTCCGCCCACTTCATGACCCACAACTCGACGAACTCCTTGCGCGAGAGCAGATCGTCGACGAGCTTGTCTCGCTTGTTCGGATCCGCATCGGACATGAACCGCTGGTACTCCTCGACCGTCGGGAGCACACCCGCAATGTCGAGAGACGCGCGGCGCAGGAATTCCTCGTCGCTGCACAACCCCGACGGCTGGATGCGCAGCTTCTTGAACTTGTTGTACAGCAACTCGTCGACGTAATTGTTGGCCGGCACGTCCGTCCAGCTGAACTGCAGCCCCTTCGGCAACACAATGAAGTGCGAACCGACGGTATGCGTATCGAAGCGAGCCATCAGAAAGGCCTCGCCGCGGTTCTTGGCTGTCACCACCGCGGTTTGCTCAACCAGGGCCGAGTTATCATTGCTGGTCCGGTAGTAAGCCACGCCGCTGACGTCCCGATCCGTACCGTCCGCGTACTTGGCTCGGACATTCAACGTCTGCGTCTCGCCTTCGCCGTCCATTACGCCGCCCGGCGGGTAAACTTCGACCGAAACGCACTTGGGCACTTCCCCGGCGTCCTGAGGAGCACCTGCCTCCAGCCAGCGGATGAGCGTCGCCGCGTAAGGACTGTCTTCCTCGAACCGTTTGCCGCCCGAGTGGGGCACCTTGCCGACAGCCTTCGCGTACAGCAGACAGTCCTTCGGGACTGCTAGATTGATGCGGCGGCCGCTGAATTCGCGCGTCAGCCGGAAGTAATCTCCGTTGGGATCAAATCCGAACAGCGACAGGCGGAACCCGTCCTTGCCCCGAGCCGCGCCGTGGCAGCTGCCCATGTTGCAGCCGGCCTTCATGAAAATCGGCATGACGTCCAGCTTGAAGCTGATCGGCCGATCAGCAGTCGCGTCCTTGACGACCACCGGAAGCGCAAGGCTCTTGCCCTCGAATTCCACCTTCAACTCGCACTGCCCGTCTTTGACGGGATACAGCACGTTCTTGTCCTGTCGCACCAGCGAAGCATCGGAAACTGTCATTACCGACTTGGCCGTGACGTCGCGAGTGATACCGTCGGCATACGTTGCCTGCACGATCAGCGACTGAAAGTCCCGGTTCGTTGTCAGCTGAACGTCCGGCGGATAGGCCGCAATGCTCACCAGCGGCGCCGCAGGTGCGGGTGCAGGTGCGGGTGCAGGCTCAGGTGCGGGCGGGGCGACTTCCGGTGCGACTTCCGGTGCGGGTGCGGGTGCGGGTGCGGGTGCGGGTGCGGGTGCGGGTGCGGGTGCGGGTGCGGGTGCGGGTGCGGGTGCGGGTGCCGGTGCGGGTGCAGGCTCAGACGGTGCCGGATTCGGCGCGGCTGCGGGAGCGGGCGCGGCGACTTCCGGTGCGGGTGCCTCGCCTGCAATGACCGGCCCAGCCAGCAGGGCCAGAACCGGCAGGGTCATTTTCAGTGCGGTCAGAACGCGTTC
>CAIPEB010000179.1 GCA_903863885.1 uncultured Planctomycetaceae bacterium
GAGATCGTTTGGGCGGCAGACACGGCCGGCGAGCACCGGTACGGCAGAATGAATGAACTGTCTGTGAGCGGAGAATGGCATGCTGAATATCATCGGAGCGAGATGGCAGCAAGGTTATCGGACCATGCGCTACCCTGATGGCCCGCCCCCTGAGTTGCCTGTGCGATTCGCGGGACGCCCGACGGTGGAACTGGGAAAATGCCGCAGCGATTGCCGTCGATGTGCCGACTCGTGTCCGACCGACGCGGTCGAGACCGGCTCGGACGGCCGGTTCGCTTCGCTCGATCTGGGAAAGTGCCTGTTCTGCCGCGATTGCCAGCGTGCCTGCCCCGAATCGGCGATCGATTTCACCCGCGAGTATCGACTGGCCGCATCGCAGCGCGAGGCATTGAAAATGACGAGCGGCTCGGAGCCGTCTGCGGTGAAGATCGCGGATGAACTGCATCGAATCCTGGGCCGAGCGCTCCGGTTGCGGCAGGTCAGCGCCGGAGGATGTAATGCGTGCGAGGCGGACGCCAACGTGCTGAACACCGTTGGCTGGGACCTGAGTCGCTTCGGCATCCAGTTCGTCGCTTCGCCTCGCCACGCGGATGGTCTGCTGGTCACAGGTCCCGTCCCCGGCAACATGAAGCTCGCGTTGGAAAAGACCTACCATGCGGTCCCCTCGCCCAAGATCGTGATCGCCGTCGGCGCTTGTGCGATCTCCGGCGGACCTTATGCGGGGCATGAGGAAGTCTGCAACGGCGCCGGATCGGTCGTGCCGGTGGACGTGATGGTGCCGGGCTGTCCACCCCATCCGCTGACCCTGCTGCACGCGCTGCTGTCCGTAATCGGACGCATTGCATGATGGCGTCTCTTTCATTGCGAGGTGCCGCGGACGGGATGCGGACCCTGCAGTTCAACCGCCCCGGGACTGTCGGAAAGTGCAGAGCGGCTGCACTTTCGCAACCGGCCATTGTGGTATTATGACGGCCCCGTCGACGGGCGACTGCGATTCATCTGTCATTGAGGATGATGTCATGACAAACGAAGACGCCGCGGACCGATACCTGGCCATCAAGACCGTGATGATGCCGCGCGATACGAATCCGTACGGAACGATTTTCGGCGGGGTCATTCTCAGCTACATCGATCAGGCCGGTGCGGTCGGAGCTCACCACGCCATCCGCCAGGCGGGCTGGCCGGATCAGCCGATCGTCTCGGTGGCCATGAACAGCGTCGAGTTTCACCGGCCCGTTTTCGTCGGCGACATCGTCAGTTTCTGGACGACACTGGTGAGGGTCGGGACAACTTCAATTACCGTGCATGTCAATGTCGAGGCGGATCGTCAGGGCGAGATCGCGCAACTCACCGAAGCCGAGGTCACGTATGTCGCGGTTGATCTGCACGGCGGAAAACGCAGGCCGGTTCCGATCCGCGGAGCTTGACAGGAGGAGGCTCTAACACGCACGGTGGAGACGCGGATGCCGGCAAACGGCAGCGGCGGAGGATCGTCTTCCTCCAGGCTCTTTCCACGCTTCGCAATCATCGCAGCGCATGAAGGTTCTCCTCGCCTCGCGCGCCCAATACCGATTCGCCGATTGCCTGCCGGTCCCTGGGATCCGAGATCTCCTGCGGAAACGGTTCACTGGCGAACCATTCGGCGACTCGTCTCCATTGCTCTTTCCGCATCGTCTGCAACAGTGACGCTCGGGAATCGGAGGGGCGCATCGACGGCTTGTCGACCGTGGGGAACCGCTTGACGCGGTGCCAGTAAACGGTGCCGGCCGCGTCGGTCAGCGTCAATTGGCAAAGCACCGAAAGCCCGTCGGTGACCGACGCCCGCTCCGCGTCGCCCAGCGGAAAGACTGTCAGGAAGTCGCCGTTCGATCCTTCGTCGATCTTCACACGCAATGCGAATGGAGCACGTTCCGCGATCTGCATTCCGCTGAGCGTTATCTGCTTTTCCAGACTGTCCCGCACTTCCTTTTCCAGCGGTTCCGCGGCAAGTGAACCGTCGTGCAGCTTCAGTTGGATGGAGAGACCGAGTTGCGAGCCCTTGGTCAAGGCGGTTCGCGGTTCGGGGACTTTCTTCACAGCGGCGGCGCACACTTCGGTAGGCAAAGCCAGCGGGTAAAGAACTCCGCTGGTTGTCAGCGACTCGCAGGTTACGTACCAGGCGCATTTGCCGGGCCCCCATCCGGCCATGCGGCCCAGAGGTACTGCATACCGCCACGTGACGAAACCGAGTTTAACATCGAACAGATCGGCAATCCGGTTCTGCGCATCGAATGCGTCGAGACGACTGCGACCGGCGTTCTTGCGGAATCCCTCAATCACCAACTGGCCGGGCGCGGCCCAGATCAACTCGGAGCCGCCGGCGTCCAGTGCAACGTCTCGGACGAGCTTGCCCGTGCCGGTGTCCCAGACGGCGAGCCGCTCCTCCCCTGCCCTGTTCCATGTCATGGCCAGTTGAGCGTCGTCGGGAGAAAACGCCAGGCGGGTGCAGTTGCCGCCATCGCCGAAATCCATCGGGCTGGCGAACGTGCCGAGGCACCGGCCGTCGGCGGTTTCAACCATGCGTACCGAGGGAACCGACACGACGGCCATGCGGCCACGGTGCGAGTCGAGGCAGACCGGAGGGAAAAGAAAGGCATTGACCGAGATTGCGAGGTCCAGCGAATAGACTGCAGTGCATTGCGGCAGGGACCAACTCGTCAGTTTGCCGTTTGAGCCGAAGGTCAGCATCCGCTTTTCGTCAAGAAGCCATGCGGCATGCACCATCTTGACCGGGAACGAGTCGGTCTCGAACGGCCGAAAACCCAGCACGTGTTCGCCGCTGTCCGCATCCCAGACATCCAGTCGATCGTGTTCTTTGCCGGTTCTCGACACGAGTCGGTCGCCGCTCGGGTTCATGTCGAGGAATTCCGTCGGAAAGGCGGGGTTGAGAGTCTGGACGGGGGCCGCCTTTTCGAGGTCAAGCACGAGGGCCTGCTGCGAGAGCTGGCCGTCGGTCATCGCCAGTCCGGATTTCTGCTGACGCGTGCTCGAGATCATGACGCGTCGTGCGTCCGGGGCTGACATCGCGATGCGATTCACGAGGAATGCGGCGTGTCCGAGATTGATCGGCTTCGCGCGAAACGCGGCTTCCGCTACCGGAACGGAATCTGGCTGCGCGGTCCATTCTTCACGGCCTGAGTGCGAGATGTTCCTGACACCGCTCCAACTGGCTGCGGTGATTGCGGGCAATCCCGCGTCGGACGGTTTGCCGCCCTTGGCCACTACGGAGGAACTCTCCCGGATCTCCTGCCAGGGGAGTTCCTCGACGGCGTAGACGGTGGTGTTGCCGCTGCCTGTGGTTCGTAACACTCGGCCGTCGGGCAGCACGCGGCGCACCAGGTTTGCCGAAAGCGGATCCGTCGCTTTCTCAGACCAGACGAATTGCCGTTGTTTGCGGTCAACGAATCCCCGCCCGTAGACGAGCCACCCTTGGTTCGCGACAAACTCCAGCGGTGCACCCGGATAGGCGGCTCCACTTTCGACAAGCAGCGAAGGCGATTTGTCCAGCGTGATCGTGAGAACGTGGCTGCCGCCGTTCACATTCCAGCAGACGATGGCTCCTCCGCTGATCGTCGTGACCAGCGCGGCGAATTCGGTGCCGTCCGGCGAGAAAACTGTGCCCTCGATGCTTGTTGTCCGGTCCGCCAGTGATGGAAGCGACAGACTGCCGGCGGGGGAGCCTAGCTGCAAATCAAAGAAACGAACACTTTGTTCCAGCGGATTCGGAATCGCCAGATAGCCTCCGGCATTGCTGAGCGAAATCTGTTTCGCCATCATGGCGAAATCGGCGGGGACGGAGCAGACTTCTTCTCCGGACGCACAATCGTATACCTGCATCTTCCTTTCAAGTCCCAGGCCGACCACCAACCGTGCCGACTGTGCGAACGCGAGGTAATTCAGCGAGGGAAACTGCTGCTTCAGGTCGATCTCGCGTTCAATTTTTCCGGACCGGACAGACCAGATCTGCAGCTTTCCGCCCAGGACCGGCGATAGGGCCAGCCTTCCGCCGTCGGGGCTCAGCGCATAGAACTGGCCTGGATTCGGCAAATCGCTCAACGAGGCGATCTTCTCTCCGCGGCCGAAATCCCAAACGTCGCAAGTCATCTTCAATCCCTGACGGCAGCCGGCCAGAAACGTGCTGGGCGTTGCGGGAGCAATGAAGCGAACCGCAAAGTCCTGGCCGATGGCAATCGGACGTGGTCGCTTCACGATCCGCATGTCTGGCGTACGTTCGACCCGCACCTGCCAGCCTGACCCGCTCGACGCGCGCGGGCTCGGCTGGCGAGGACGCGATGGCGAGCGGCGGGGCGACGATGTCGGAGGCTTTCCTGACTTTTCAGCTTCACCTTCCGGTTTCCTGTCGGCCGGATCTTCGCGATGCGTCACTGCCTTTTCCGCGTCGTCGAGCACCTTTCGCACGTAATTCACGTCGGCCAGGCTCAACTTGTTCAGTGGCACGATGACCTCGGAACCATCCGGTTTCTTGAGGATGGCGCTGGCGTCTCGCACATCCGACAACTCGGCTTCAACCGTGTACTGACCGTCGCGCGATACCCATTTGCGCACTTCGGCGGACTCGCAGACCGGAGGCAGCAGCAGCGGGCAGGCAAGCAGGATGCCCGCGGCGCGGACGAGTATCGAGGAGTCGACGAGCAGCAGGACTCTGAAGAGACCGGCAACGCGGCGTGTGTGCACGATGGCCTCCTGGACTATTTCCGAGTTTTTTCCCTTTTCCGTGATGGGTCCAGCCTTCATTCCGTGCTTAAGCATATAGAAGGAGGAACAATCCATGAAACAGGTGATTCTCACGATTTGTGACGAGGAGCGGTCTGTCCACCGCGGCGTGTCGTTCGAGGTGTTTGACGCTGTACTGGCTTCGCTGGGGGCCGATCCCGACACGATTGAGGAACTGGAGGCAGCGCTTCCCCGATACATGGAATTGCCCGCGGGGCAGCGGTTTTTCGCCGATTGGGAGCCCGGCGCCGGCGAGGTGGCTGACTCTCTGCGGTGCGCAGTGATTGATCTGCCCGGGCGATTGGCGGTGACATCGGATCTGTGCAACCTGCGGCTGGAGCACGATGGCGAGGTGCTGTTCGTCGGCGGCGACAAGGACAAGGAAATCTGGCTGGGCTTCCGAATTCACGAAGACTGGAAACTGACCGAGGAGATCTCCGGGTGGGAGCGTCTGGCCCAGGATCGACGCGCGGAACGGGCAGCGATTCAACCGCTTGACGTGCGCCGCGTGCTGTACGGAAAAGTGTGCGAGTTCATCGCGTCCCGGTGCATTGCCGCAGTTGCTCAGGGGCAGCAGCGGAACGAGGCAATCCCCGAGATCCACGCGAACTGGCTGCTCGAGCCGAGGGAAGATCTGCAGAATCGCGCGCCGCGCGACTGGCTGCTGGACCGGCGCGAGTTTCTCGAATGCGACCTGAGGGACCGCTGCAACCGCTGGAGCCGACTGGGCGAGTGTCCGCCCGGTTTGGACAAGAAGTCGGCTGCGTATCGGCTGGGCGGATTCGGCCCGAATGAACTCGTGCTGTACTACGATATCGTCCGCTGTCTGCTGCTGCGGTGTTGGGAGAACGTGTGCAGTGACGAAAGCGCCGACGCTGAGGTGGAAGCACGGCGGCTTGAGAATCAGATGCGCGTGTGGATGGTCACGCCGCACGACGATCTGCAGGGGTTCACGGCGGAAGAGGCCATCGAGCGCGAACGGCAGCGGCTGCCGCTGGCCGTCAGCGGCGAGGCGGCGATGGCCGACTGCGACTGTCCCCTTTGCCAGATGATGGCCGAAAGCGGGCCCGTCTTCTGGTACCTGGACGAATACCACATGGATGACGGGTTTGCGTTTTCCTACTACAAGACCTACGAGGAATGGGAACGCGAGGGAGGCCTGCGGCAGCCTCCGGAAATGACCGTGCTGCCCCCTTTGTCAAGCAAGACGGCGAGCGGCGCCACGGAGGTGATGCTCGAGGGCGGGGCTCGCGGTTTCTGGCAGAGCGGCGGTTTTCCTGCGGGCTCGATCGAGTCGGTCGAGTTGGGGCTGTTCGCTCTCGGCGGAATGCTGGCAGAGCTGCTTTGCGATCTGAAGAACACCTCGCCCGAAATCGCGCGGCCTTTTCTGGATTCGCTCAACCGGGATTTCAGCAACCTGCGTGAGACCTTGCGTACCGCTCAGGCCGCGCTCATCGAGCCGGTGATGATGAGCTTCCACGAACATCTCGAGGAACTGGGCGGGCAATGCCCGCCGCTGGCCAAGCAATGCGCGGGACTTCAGAGCGAGCTGCTTGCCGCTTTGCAGCGATCTCTGTCGGAGGGCTGCGCCTAGCGAGCCTTATGCCCGCACCGGCCAAGGAGCATGCCTGGAAAGCTCGTGTCGGCTACCCGCGTTTCCACGGGGCGGATACGTCCTGGCGCGGTTTGAATCCCAGCAGCTCCTTGGCTTTTTTGTTTGAGAATTTCATTTGAGGAATGTCGCCGAACACGAAAAAAACTTCACAGCGGGAAGGCAGTTCTTTTGAATCAACTTCCAGCGCCAGACGAAATGCTTCGGCTGCGTCCTCCCATTCGATGAGGAATGGCACGCCGCCCGTTCCCGGTTCGAGTTCATGCCGGTCCCGCAGGCTGTAGAACAGTAATTCCAGCACCTGGATGTCGTGCTGATTGGCGTACGTCCGGCAGATTTCCTGGCCGAGCGACTTGGACAGAGGATAGAGGCCAATGCCCGGATGCGGCGGAATGTCGGGTGAAATCCGGTAATCCATCTGCTCGTAACTCGGGCCCGCAACCGCAAAATGCGGCCCCGTATTGATGACCCTGCGGATTCCGAATTCGACGGCTGTGCGCATCACGTGAAGGCAGCCCAGGGTGTTGACGTGAAAGGCCAGGATCGGGTCCTGTCGCACGACCGAAAGATTAATGATCGCGTCCATGCCCCGTGCCGCCGATCGCACTTGCTCCACGGACGTGACGTCGACGTCCATGAACTCCTGCTTCGGAAACTCGTTGACGATTTCCTCTGGGGCAGGTCGGATGTCCGTAATTCTCAGTTGGTGCGCCGGAGCCAGCTTCCGCACCACGTGCGGCCCCATGTAGCCGTTTGCACCGAGTATGAGAACTTTCATCGCATGTTCCCTTTTGCAGGTCCGGTCGCTGTCGCTTTTGCGCGGCAGGTCATTTCACGACGCGGCATGCCTTGCCCGCCGGTTTTCAATCCTGGTCCGGCTTCCAGCCCAGCTGCAAAATCGCCTTCTCGGTGCTTGATCGCGCCTGAGAATGCGACGATTGAATGTGGAAGATCTCCCAGTTGGCCAGACGAGACGGCTGTGAAAAACCGACGTCCACCGCCGCTTTGACCGCTCGTGCCACTTCGCCCGGACTGACCGACAGCGGTCCGGCCGAGGCGGGTGTTGCCGACGCGTTCGCAAGCTGCCCGATCCGCAGAGTGATGCAGCGCAATTTGCCCTCGCGCGCGAATTCACGGCATGCGAATTCGGCCAGATACAGCGACATTCTTCTGACGCTGGTATCCGTCGTCGGCATGAAACCCTCGTCGACCTCGAACTCCTTGGGGTAGTCTGCCATCAACTCCAATGTGCTCAGGAAAACGACGAGTTGAACTTTCTGTGATGCCGCGACGTTCAACAGGTCGTACGTGCCTCGCGTCAGTTCGTCGAGCGAGGCCTCGTCGCGATCCGGTGCCGGTTCAGGAGCGTAGACGATGGCGTCGCACCCGCGCAGCGAATCGCCCATGGCCCGCCGGCCCGCCGCCCATTCTTCGAGGGACTGGTCGAATCGGACAAACGGATCCAGCATGCGAATCTGGTAGGAGGCAGCGAGTGCTTCCCGGACGGGTTGCGCCACAGCAGCGACCGGCGGGATGATCGCGACTGATTTTCGCGTGGCAGCCGGACCTGCGGACTCTTCAGCTGTCGCGACGGGTACGGCAAGCCTCGCCCCCATTGCGGCACCGCCTGCGACCACCCCGCCGGCCCGCCCTAGAAAGGCCCGGCGCTGTATTCTCGATGATGAAGTCATGTGGCGTTTGCTCCGACTATTTCAGCAGACGCGTGGCCCGCCGGCACAATTGAATCGCGAGTCCCCAGGGATCGCGCAGCATGACCATGTGCGAGCCGTCGGCCGGGCGGACCTCGTTCACAAACACGGCGCCAGCCGCAACCAGTTGCTTCGACTTTTCCTCAGGATTCTCGCAATCGAATGCCACGTGCAGCACGAGCGGATTCATGGTCGCGTAGGCCGGGACCTCATCCGGCGGATTCGTATAGATCTCCAGCATCATGCTGCCGCTGCTGTCTCGCAGGAAGTGCGCGCGGGCCGGGCCGTCCGACCGCATCGCAACCTCCATGCCCAAGTGCTGCTGGTACCAGGCTGCCATCGCCACCGGATCCGCGACGTTCAACGCGACGTGTTCAAGCTTCAATCGGCACCTCCGCACGACGCTCGTGCAACCGGGAAATCACCCCTCAATCGCTCCCTGGCCGGATTCTACAGGTCGCAGGCTCGACCGGCAACGAATCGATTGTCGCCGGATGTTGCGGGAGGTGCCTGCCGAACTTTATGATACCCATCCAAATCACTTGCCTCCAAATTCGTCATTCGCATGGATTCGGGAGAACGCCGCATGAATCGATCGTTGTATGCATTGTTAGCGCTGTTGGCCGTCCTGCATGTTGCTTCGTGGTTGCCCGCCGCGGAGAACGCCGATGCGAAACTTGAACAGTTCTACAAGAACTACCTGGAACAGGTGTTTGCGCTGCGGCCGATGGATGCGACGCGCCTGGGCGATCACCGCTTCGATAATCGACTGGATGATCTCACGGCGGCAGCGCGCCAGAAGTGGGTGGCACTCGATCGCAACACGCTGAAACAACTCGACGAGGAGTTTCAGGCCGAGCGGTTGTCTCCCGCAGCCCGGCTTGACCTGGAGATCCTGCGCCACGACCTCAAACGCGGCATCTGGGGCGCCGAGAACCTGAAGCCTTTCGAGCAGGACCCGCGGGTGTACGGCGACTACATCACCGACAGCGTTTATATGCTGCTCTCGCAGTCCACCCAGCCGAAGGAAACGAATATCAGCAACGCGATCGCGCGCATGGGGCAGATTCCTCAGGTGATCGCGGCCGCCAAACAGAATCTGCAGAATCCGACACGCGTGACAACGGAAACCGCGATTCGCCAGAGCGCCGGGGCCGTGTCGTTCTACGAGCAGGAACTGTTTCAACTGGCCGGCGATACTCCGCAGTTGGACAAGCTGAAGGCGGAAGCTGCAAAGGTCATTGAGTCGATCAAAGCTTATCGGGAGTTTCTCGAGAAGGACCTTCTGCCTCGAGCCAACGGCCAGTGGCGGCTGGGGGCCGAGAAATTCGCAGTCAAACTGGATATGGATCTGGACGCCGGCCTGACGGCCGAGCAGGTATTGAAAGAAGCGGAATCGGAGTTCGCACGCGTTCACCGAGACATGTACGTGATTGCCCGCCAGTTGTGGAGTCACTACTTTCCCGGCGTGGTGATTCCTCCTGATGATGAAATCGGCCGGCGCGATACGACGGTGCGGGTCCTTCAGGCCGTCGGGCACGAACACGGAAAACCCGAGGACCTGACTTCCGACGCGCGGGCCACTGTCGTCCGCATCAAGGACTTTATTCGGGACCGCAAGATCCTCGCCCTGCCCGATCCGGATCGCTGCAACATCATCGAAATGCCCGAATTTCAGCGAGGAAACTCGACCGCGTTCCTGAATCCGGCGCCTCCCCTCGATACGTCGGCGCGCAGCGTGTATGCGGTTAGCCCGCCGCCGAAGGACTGGACCGAGCAGCAGGTGAACAGTCTCCTCGAAGAATACAACCGACACATGCTCCAGATCCTGACGATCCATGAAGCCTATCCGGGCCACTACGTCCAGTTGGAGTACTCGAACCGAAACCCGTCGCTTATCCGCCGCGTGATGGGATCCGGACCGTACATCGAAGGCTGGGCCGTGTACACCGAGCAGATGATGCTCGACCAGGGATACGGCGAGGGCGATCTGCAACTCCGCCTGACGCAGTTGAAGTTCTACTTGCGTGCCGTTACCAACGCGATTCTCGACCACCGCATGCACTGCACGGACATTTCGGACGAAGACGCGTTGAAGCTGCTCACTCGCGGCGCGTTTCAAAGCGAAGGCGAAGCGAAACTCAAGATCATTCGCTCCAAACAGTCCTCGTGCCAGCTGTCAACGTATTTCGTCGGACGCATGGCGCTGGTGCGAACGCGGCGGGAAGTGCAGCGAAAGCTGGGCGACAAGTTCGAACTGAACAAATACCACGAAGCACTGCTCGGTCTAGGGGCAGTTCCGGTAAAGGACCTTACCCAACTCGTGCTGGGCGAACTTTCGGCCGAAGCCGGCAAGCGGTAATCGGCCGAGTGGGCCACGGATAAACATGGATCGGCGCGGTTAAATTCCGTTTGCCCGATTGTATTCGCATTGCTTCGCTCTCAAGGTTCGTTGAGAAGACGGCAAGCGATAAACATTACCGGCCCGCGAGCAGTTCGTCGTCGCACGCCTGCGAGAAGTCCTGCAGACGGAAGTAGGCTGCCGTGCCTTTCGGGTCCGGAAACTCCGTGAGTCGCAACGTCAGATCGCCTGGGCGCTCGCAGCGATAGTCGGGTTTCCAGGCTTGAATGGTGACGGCAAGTCCGTCCGGACGAACTGCTTTGTCGGACTCCGGCGCGGATATGGACTGCGGGTCGAGCGTGATCCGGCCGAGATCGGCTCCGTCTCGACCCGCGAGTTGCTTGGATTGCGAACCGTCGAGGCAGAATACGAGCGGCCCCCGCATGACGGCGACTCGGCCTGATTGCCGCTTGCGACCGAGAACGAATCTGTACGGCATGGGCATGTCCATCCGCACCACATCGTCGTTCTTCCATGTGCGGGTGATTGCGGCGAACTGGCCGGACTGCACGCCCGATACGGCCT
The DNA here is from genome assembly GCA_903863885.1 of uncultured Planctomycetaceae bacterium. Taxonomy (GTDB): domain Bacteria; phylum Planctomycetota; class Planctomycetia; order Pirellulales; family Pirellulaceae; genus CAIPEB01. The sequence goes on from CAIPEB010000179.1 coordinate 11,021, forward strand.
CGTCATTGACTCGCAGCTCTGAGTCCTTGGCCCAACTCGGGATGCGAAGCCGCAAGGTAAAAGAGGTCGGTTTCTCGAGGCCGACGCGAATCTGCACTTTTCCCGAATTGGGATAATCGGTTTCCTCAGCGAATCGCACATTCACGCCGGACCGCAGTTGGAATTCTCCGCGCGCAGCGGAGTAGAGGTTCATCGCGACGCCATCCGGCGTCTGGTAGGCGATCATCTGCGGCAGTTCGGCAACAATGCGCCGGTAATTGGCCGGGCAGCAGTAATTCTGCAGAGGAAAATACTCGCGCGGACCTTCGAGCGGTGCGTAATAACGAATCAGTGCGCCGTCGGGCGATTGGGCCGCAAACAGAGCGTTGTAGATCAGACGTTCCATCAGGTCGCCGTAGTGAGAGTCCGCCGTCGTCCGCAGCAGATGGTCAAATACCCGCAGTTCGTAAGCCGTCGCACAGGTCTCGCCCAGTTCGCCGCGGACGTCCTGGTCGTCGGTCCAGATCTCCCACTGGCCGCAACCCCCGGTGATTGCCATAGCATCGCCATGCAGCATGAAATCGACTGCTTTGTGCGTCGGGCCGAGTAGTCGCTCGTCGGGTTGAATCGCGTTCAGTTCCAATTGCGCCAGGCACCTGCAAAGGAACCCGTAGATGTGGCCTTCGATGAGCGGACGCCGTCCGATCACGATGTTTGGGTGCCACTCGGCCAGATGACGCTGTTTCACGCAGAAATCCAGGTATTTCGGATCATGCGTCAGTGTGTGCAGACGAAGCATGGTCCGTTCAAGTCCCGTGGCGGCAACCTCGGTCGCAACGCCCGTCTTCTGCCCCCAGTCTGCGGGCACCTTGTTCCAGTTCGCGATGATGTAGTCGGCGAGCTTCCTTGCCGATTGCAGTGAGGCGTCATTGCCGAAAAACTCGAAATCGCTGAGCAGTCCGTAGACGAGATATCCCATCTCGTGAACGTCCCACAACGCGGTTACTCGCTGTTCGGGCAGCATGATGCCGATGTAGCCGTCATCCTGTTGCAGCGAGATGATCTTCCGCACGAGGTTGTCTTTGAGTGCCACCACGGCGGGGTTCTTTTGATAAGCTGCAAAACGCGCCGCGGAGTCGAGCAGTTTTCCGGCCGCGACATAACCGTCCTTGCTTTTCTTGTCCGCCAGCGGGCCGACGAAATCCTTGTCGATGTCCAGCTTCAGGAGATTAGCGTCGATCGTGATTGCAATGCGACGGCCGATTTCGCCGCCGACTTCCACTTGCCCCAGTTCGACTTTCTGCCAGGATTCGGCTGCCGCCGCCTCGCCTTGGCTGTACGCCGCGATCCACGTTGCCGCAATCGAAATAAAGAGCACCTGTTTCGAACAGCGTGAAATCGATACCGTGGACATCATCGTCTCCTCAAGGGAATGCGGCGATCCGATGCAGTCGGGGCTGACAGAATCAGTTTATTGTGTTTGATCTCGGATGCCACCCGAGTCAGGGAAGAGACCGACGGCTCGAACCCGTGCCACGGCGGACCGGTCCACCCTCTTTAACGCGACATCGAACCGTTCGATCGTCATCCTGTTCCGGTGCCACGGGTTGGTTGTCCACCCGTGTATATCTGGCGTGCGACGCGACGTATCGTCCGACTTGCGCAGACGGATTCTCACAGCGATACGGGGGACGCAGAGAGATCTCGCGGCCCTTCCTTGATCTGCGTGTCTCGCACGAAGAAGTCCGGAGCCGCATGCTGGTGTGCCCGCGCTCGCATTGCGAGCTTGACATACCCTACAAGATGCTGGAGTCGCGCAGCGACGGCATGAGGGTAGACGTGGGTTTCAACCCACGGCGTACTGTTCAACCCACGGCGTACTGTTCAACCCACGGCGTACTGTTCAACCCACGGCGTACTGTTCAACCCACGGCGTGCGCTGTTTGAAGTGCAATACGAATAGCACGGTTGTTGCCATCCAAACGGCCGATTAAAGTGGCGTGGTCGTGCGGAAAAGTGCAGTCATTCTCGGCGATTGACGAACTGTCTCATGAGCAGGAACCGACAGCTTTGGCTTGTATTGCTCAACCTGTTGCCGGCGGCATTGAGTATTGGTCCCGAATCGCGCGGCGAGTCGCCGCCGGGGCCGTATGTTCGGCAAATCGCCGAGCAGCGCGAGTTGCTGCGGTGCGAATCAAAGGAGAAGCGGGCTCGCGCTGCGGAATCGCTTGGGCTTCTGCGGGCGTACGTCGCCGAGCCTGATCTGATCCAGCGCCTTGCCGATGCGTCGGCCGAAGTTCGCCGTCAGTCTGCCATGGCGCTGTCCTGGTGCGGGTCTCGTGCAGCGCTGCAACCGCTGGTAATCGCACTGGATGACAAAGACTGGCTCGTGCGGCAAAGTGCCCGCGTCTCCCTGACGAATCTCACGGGAATGGAGTTTCCGTTTGATGCCGATGCGCCGCCCGCCACTCGTGTTGCCCAGGTTGATGCATGGCACGATTGGGTGTCCGGACTTGTCGACGGCGAAGTGCCGAACGACGTTGCGGAATTGCTGAAGGGCGATTTGTCGCGGGCCGGTGCGGTCACTGCCTCGACAACATATCGCGGGCCGCCCGATATTCTCGTCGATGGCCAGATCGGGCCCGATTACTGGCAGACCAAGAACGTTGATCCGCCTCAATGGTGTTGCGTGGATCTTGGAAACACCCGAGACGTTTCGCAGGTGATCGTGCATCAGTACGGGCCAGGGTACTGCATGACGGAGTTTGAACTGGCGACCAGTGTGGACGATCGGAACTACACCGTCGTTTGCCGTGACAAGAGAGTCACGCCGCCCAAACTCGCGATTGACTTTCCCGCGCGACCGGTTCGTTTTGTGCGCATCACCAGCTTCGGTTCCGAAAACCCGCGTTACCCGACCACGTTCTTCGAGATCGAAGCCAATGGCGGAGATGTGCGGGCGATTCGCGACGCAAAGTCTGTTGCCTGGCGTCATCTGCGAGGCGTGCGTGCACTCGGTTCGCTGGGCGGAGCGTCCGCGGCGGAGTTGATGCTGAAGCGGATTGGCGATCCGCCGGCTTCCGGCGAGATGCAACGAGAAACCGTGATCGCCGCGATTCGCTCGCTTGGCCGATTGGCGGACGAATCGTCATTTCAGTTTCTGCTGCGACTGCTGGACAACCCGCTGTGGGCCCGCAATGCGGCTGAAGCTCTGGGGGATCGCGCGGACTCGCGAGCGGTCATGCCGCTGCTGAAGGCCTATTCGCGATATGCGAAGCAGTTGGATGGCGCGGATCCGAAAGATGTGCCGTCGGATGACAAGATGGGGTTTCCGAGTGAAGACCGCATGCTCGAAACTCCTTACTGGATCTTGTACTCGCTTTGTCGGATGCCGATTGACAAGCCGGAAGAACTCGCGATGTTGCGCGAACTCGCGCCGCGTTTCATGGCGAATCTGCCGGGCGATCTCGACACGTTTTTGCTTTACCGTCAGGAGGTTGCCCACGTCCTGACCGGTTATGTAATCGAACGCACTGGACGCCGGCAGGAGGCGTGTGAACATGCTTTTCGCGTTCTCGGGCAGGCGACGCGGAATTCCCCGACGGTTGATTCGAAGCTCTGGTCGCCGTTTACCGCGAGTCAGATTGCCTCGTGGCTGCCGGCCGTTTGCACCGAGCGGGAAGACCTGCCGCGTCTTGTTGCCCTGCTCGACCACACCGACGGATGGGTGCGGTTGAATGCGTGCAAGGCGCTCGCATGGTTGGGCGATCCGCGCGCAATTGAACCGCTGGCTCAACGACTCTCGGCAACTCCTGCCGAAGCGGAGTTCGGATACAGCGGGATCTTCAAGGATGAAGAGTACAACGATCCGGCACCGCGTGTCCGAGAAGGGCTGATCCGCGCACTTGGCCTTCTTCAGGCTCACCAGCATGTGGACCTGCTGGTCGGTATTCTCAACGATCAGCGTTCCGTAATCGATGTGCGGCGTGCAGCGGCAGAGGCGTTGTCGGATCTCGGCGACGAAGCGGCCGTTGACGCTTTGCGGCGGGCGGCCGGCTCGCACGATTTTGGCAGCATACGCCACGTGGCCCGCGACGCTTTGCGGGCTCGGGGCCTCGGTGCCGGTGAGAGTCACGCCGGGATTGAAGTTCCGTCTGTCGCCGGGCATTTACGAGGGCCGGCATCCGCCATCGCAACAACTGCCGATCCGCTGCCCGCCATCGTCTTTATCAAGGGCGACAATGACGTTCCCAATACGCCGCAGACCGTGGAACAGGCGGATCGCTGGCGCCAGACTTATGTCGTGACCGACGAGGGACCGACGTATCGCCCCGGAAATAATCTCTACGTGCTGCGTCCCGCCAGGCCGGACGGCCTAGTCGCGCCATTGACCCGGTTTACCGGCGGCTACGTCGCGGATCCCGAAGTATCCTGGGACGGTCGAGACGTCGTGTTCTGTCATCGCGGTTACGAAGATCCCTGGTGGCAGGTCTATGTGGTGCGAGCCGACGGCACTGGATTGCGGCAGTTGACGGAAGGGCCGTATCACAGCATCCAGCCTGCCTGGCTTCCGGATGGCCGGATCGTCTTTGCATCGAGCCGGGTCGGTACGCGGGACGAGTATCACGGCTATGCGTGCACGGCGCTGTGCGTGATGGATCGCGATGGGAATAACTCGCATTTGATCGCCACCAACATCGGTCGCGACAACGAACCTGCCGTGATGGACGACGGGCGGATCGTGTTCAGTCGCCTCGAAGTGTTCTATTCGAGGAACAAGACGGAGCTGACTTTGCACGCGATGCGCAGCGACGGGACGCAGGACTTGGTGCTGTACGGTCCCGAGCGACGCGCTTTCTGGCGGCAACTCGATCACGGTGATCCCGATCCCGCCGATGTTCAGGAAGCTCCGCTCACGCATCGCGTGCTGCGTATGACACAACCACAGCCTTTGCCCGGCGGGCGCGGAGTCATCGTGTCGACTCAAGGCGGACTGACGCTCATCGGGCCGAAGCGTGACACGGAGCGATTGCTCTGCCCCGACTACAGAGACTTCGCATACACGACGCCGTATCCACTGCCGGACGGGCGAGTGCTTTGCGCGGTCACTCGGAAAACGCCCAACCGATCCGAAGTCGACCTGGGCATCTACGCGTTTGATCTGCAAAGCGGACAACGCACGTTGATCTACAACGACCCGAAGTGTGCCGACTACGAAGCACGGCCCCTGGTCGCTCGGCCTGTTCCTCCACGAATTCCGGATATTGCTTCGGAGGACAGCTATTCGGGGAAATTTCTCTGCGCCAGTGCGTTCGCGTCGCAGGAGCCGGAGGTTGCACAGCGGGGCCGCTTCGTACGACTGATCGAGGGAGTGCCCCAGGTAGCGCGGCACAGCACCCAGACGAATCCGGAGCCGGTCTGGAAGAACCACGGCGGCACGCTCGCCCGCGTCCTTGGAGTCGCTCCGCTTGCAGCGGATGGCTCGTTCTATGCCGAGGTGCCGGCCGACCGTTTGCTGCATTTGCAGGTGCTCGACAGCGACCGGCGAGTTGTCGGGAATCAGCTCACATGGATCTATTCGCGGCCCGGCGAGACCAAGTCGTGCGTTGGCTGTCATGAACCGCCGCACGCAACTTCGGCAGGGCGATATCCTCGCGCTGCAACTCACGCCCCCCTGGATTTCCTGCCGCGGGGAGATGAATTCGTGTATCGGGCCAAAGCCTGGTTTAAAGGTTCGCTGCCGGCGGCGATCGAGGAAAGCACACGGACGGTCCGTGCGGTGAACCTCCTGGCACGATAGGCGGGACAGCAGCGCGTTTCTGGCGTGCAGGGGTTGCGCGTACGGCTCTGCTCGGTATAAATGTGGGAATGCCGGATGCCTGGGGGGAGGCCACGGATGGCCGCGGATGAACACGGACAATACCCGACGGCGAGTTGCTCCGGACTCCAGACTCCCAATGTTGTGCGCAAGTAAAGGAAGCAAGCTCATGGCCAGCAAGCTGTTCATTCCCAGTTCGTATCAGCCGAAACTCGGGTTGCAGGATCTGGAGTCCGCAATCAAGGATATCAAGGACTTCTTCGAGAACAGCTTGGCCTCCGCGATTGGACTTCAACGCGTCACGGCCCCGTTGTTCGTGCGCAGCGGCCAGGGCATAAACGATGATCTGAACGGGATTGAGAAGCCGGTGCAGTTCTGCGTCAAGGAAGACGGGAATGTGCAGGTGGAGATCGTTCAGTCGCTGGCAAAGTGGAAACGCATGGCGCTGGCCCGCTACGGTTTTCAGATGGGCCAGGGACTTTACACGGACATGAACGCCATCCGGCCCGACGAGACGATCGACAACACCCATTCGATCTACGTGGACCAATGGGACTGGGAGAAGGTCCTGCGTCCCGAGGAACGGAATGTGAAGATGTTGAAGGATACGGTGCGCGCGATCTACGGAGCGCTGTGCCGCACCGAATTCCACATCGCTTCCGAGCACCCGAACATCCGACCGATTCTGCCCGAGGATATTTTCTTCATCACGTCCGAGGAATTGTGCACGCGTTATCCGGACCTGCACCCTCGTCAGCGTGAGGACCTGATCTGCGCCGAACACAAGGCTGTGTTCGTGATCGGTATCGGCGGGAAACTGCCCGACGGCGAGATTCACGACGGCCGAGCGCCCGACTACGACGATTGGACGACCCCGAACGACGATGGCGGCTGCGGGCTGAACGGCGACATTCTGCTGTGGAATCCCGTGCTCGAACGGTCGTTCGAGATCTCGTCGATGGGGATTCGCGTCGATCCGTCGACGTTGCTGAAACAGCTGGAGATTCGCGGCCTTCAACACCGCACGGAACTACCATTCCACCGGATGTTGCTCGCCGGAGAGTTGCCGCAGACGATGGGTGGCGGCATCGGCCAATCGCGATTGTGCATGTTCTTCCTGCGCACTGCGCACGTCGGTGAAGTCGCCTGCGGCATTTGGCCGGAGGACATGGTCCGGCAATGCGCGGAAGCGAACATCCGGCTGCTGTAAGGCAGAGCGAAAGAACAAGTTGACGACTTTGTTTGTGTGCCACTGGCTGTGCCAGTGGAAACGGTCCTTGCCAACGACCTCCAATATCCGGACCTGAGAGGGTCCGCAACGAAGAGCAAAGTCCAAAGGACGAAGGGGTAATGCCGGCAGGACTCTCGAACAATACAGCACCTGCTGAACAAGTCAGCACACGGAATATCCGGCTCCGGTGACTGGACCGGTTGTTGGATGGAGATGAGCAAATTCAGGCCGTTTTGGTCAGGCAAGCCGTGTGAGTGTTCGATGGCATGACCGCTTGCACTGGCACAGCCAGTGGCACGCAAAACAGCAGGCAAGGGTGTGATCGCCGTTTCCATTGGCAGAGCCAGATAGGACACGGCAATTCATCGACGACTAACTTCCAGGCATAGCCGATCACATTGATTTCTTTCGCATCGATCGCTCACAAGCAACCGGCGAATTGTATAGGTTGTTTTTCGCTCTGCCTAAGTCGCTCATTCGGCCTGATCGAGCGTCATAACCGCTGCGATGATCGCCCGCGCAGTCATCGCGGCGTTTTCAACATCGCACAATTCGGGTACGTCGCCCGGCGTGTGGTAGTTCGGGTCGGCGTAAGGCCACGAGCCGATGTTGATGACCGCGGCGGGAAATCCGGCTTTGACAAAGGAGCCGTCGTCATCGTTCGGAAACGTGCGTTGCACGCTCCGCTGTTCGAGTCCGACTTGGAAGTGGCTGTTTACGCCGCTCATCAGTTCGGCCAGTTTCAGACCCTCGGGCAGACTGTAGGCGGTGACGTTCGTCTTCTTGCCTGCCGTCCGGTCCGCCGGCGACTTCACGCCGATGCCATCCGTGTTGAACACGGCAATGATTTTGTCGCCTCGCTCCTTGGCTTTATTGGCCGCGGTCGCGCTGGTCCAAGGCCAATGCTCTTCGTTGCACAGCAGGAAGCGGATCGTTCGCTGGGACTTATAATTACCGAGTACGCGGGCAATCTCGACTACCCCGACCGTGCCGATCGCGTTGTCGTTCGCGCCGGGCGAGTCGATCCAACTCTGCGAATCTTTGTGAGCGACGAGGACGATGATCTCGTCGGGATGCTTCTCGCCTCGCTTCTCGGCGCACAGGTTGTAAGCCGTGTAAGTCGGATCTTCGGGCATCGGAGCCGAATACTGGGCGGAAATCGGTTTGCTTGTGTCGCGGCGGAAGGCACGAACGGCGACTCCGTCGCGGTCCACTTTGTATCCGGCGGATTCCAGTTGTTTTGCCAGGAAATCGTCCGCTTCGTACAGCGTGCATTTCTCGTGACCGGGCAGCGTCAGGTTGAGCTTGCGGAACGGGAGCGGGTCCTTCGACAAGTAGAACAGGTCGGCCGACATGCATTCCTTGTGCACGCCGCTCATCGTCCGTCGGATCGCTGCGTCTTTGGCCGAGTCACTCCAGACAGCGAGCCATTTCGCATCGGGTTGCGGGGCGCCGGGCTCGGCGGATACCGAGATCGAAGCGACGTTGAGCACGACCACTGCAATAAATGATGCGATCTTCATGCGTCGATGTTCCTGTTAAAGTTGGACAATAGCTCTTGCTGAAGCCGGTCATTTCCATGCGCCGAAGGATGGCGCCGATTCGGCTTCCTTCCCGCAGACCATGCTGGCGATGAGTCCGCCGCCGTGGCCCGTGTAGTAGATTCTGCCGTTGGAACTGCAGGCTCCGATGCATTCGCTGAAGTCCATGCGCGGCCCCGAACTGATCAGCTGAATCGCCGCGGGGTTCGATACGTCCACGATGTCCATCGCCGGGCCGAGCAGGTGCGATCCGCACAGCGTGAAGCGGGAACATTTGTAACCTTCGGTAAGCGTCGCCTTGATCTTGCCCGTCGCTTTGTCCAGCAAGTACCCGTTCTTGTATTGAGCGTGAACGAAAATGAAATCGGGTCCGATCGTCGCAACGTGAATCGCTTCGCGCAAAGGCTCAGACTGCCAGACCAGCGAACCGTCTTTAGCGTCGAGACACCAGATGTGTCGGCCTTCTGTGCCGGCAAGCGGGTTGTAGCCGCCGAGGTACAAACGGCCGTCGGCGGCGGAAATTGTGCAGCCACCGTAGATCGAGTGCTCGGTGGTCAGCCAGATCACTTTGCCCGTCTCGGGCTCGATCGCCGCTGTCAGCCCTTTTGCGCCGGGGTGGGTGATGCGGCGTCCGAAGAAGCACGAGTAGTAGATCTTGCCGTCCATCAGGCAGACGCCCGCTTCGTCGCCACCGGATCCGTATTCGGAAAAGTCCTTTGTCCACACCTCGCGGCCCGTCTTCAGATCGTAGGCTCGCAGCAGCGGATGATGGGTCTTGGGAAAGGCCTCTACGTTCTGATGCTCAAACAGCCACGGAAGCTTGCCCTCTTCCTGGATCTCGTCTCCGTATCGGCCGGTGCCGAACGCGTAGATCGCGACGTTGCCGCACACGACCGGCGGCAACTGTCGATTCCAACTCGGCGATCCCGCAAAGGGAGCTTCCCACACGAGCTCGCCGGTGGCCGCATTCAGGCATCGCAACTGGCACTTGTCCAATCCGGCCTGCGGCACCAGCAATTGTCCGTCGTAATACAGCGGCGAGGTATAGGAAATATGAACGCCGGGGAAGTAACGGCGCCAGAGCATTCGGCCGGTTTCCTGCTCCATGGCAATGATCTGGCCCTCGGCCGTGTGCGTGTACATACGGCCCTCGCCGAATGTCGAAAAGTGTTTGGCCGTGCCATCGAAGCGCCGAACCCAACTGATCTTGAACGGGGCTGTCAGTGTCGTTGCCGTTGCATTCGAGTTTCGCCAGTCGGCAAAGCTCGTGAAGCGATTGAACTGCGAAGCAGATTGCTCGCCGGTCAGAGGGCTGCGGATCTTCGACAAGCCAAGATCCTGAGTCGGCAATGCGGCTTTTCCATCCGGACCGAGTATGTAGAGGTACCCATCCTCGCATCCGAAGCAGATGCGGCCGTCGCATACCGCGACCGGTGCTGTAATCGCTTTGCCAAAAGCCGTCTTGAAGGTCCAGACCGCGCCGTCAGTCAGACTGACGACATACAAAGCGCCATCGAGCGCTCCGTAAACTGCCTTGTCCTTCAGCAGTACGGGCGGCGCGATCGAGGGATAGCAGCCTTGGAATGACCGTGTTTCCTGGTCAGGGCCGTGTTTGCAGAAGGCAAAGTTCTCCTCCGTCCGGCAGCGATAGACGTCCTTGCCTCGGAGGCTGACGGAACAGAAGCTGAGCAATCCGCCTTCCGTGCTCGTCTTCGTTCCGGGCACAATCGTGGTCTTTGCCCCGGCCGCGGCACTCTTCAGCGACGGCAGCATCTCGACCTGCCCGCCGTTGTCCAGCCAGTGGGATTGCCGATATGCCGTGCCGTCCTCGCCGATTGCGAGAGAAAGCGTGGCGGTTGTCGGAGCGAGAATCTGTCGAATTTTCGGGGCGGCACCGTTGTCGTCGAGATAAACGATGTAGCCGCCAGCCGGTATTACCAGTGTCTTGCCGTCCACGGCGAACTCGCGCGAGCAGGCGAACTGCTCCCGGTTTGTCACGCGACGTCCGAGGAATTGTTCCCATTCCTGTCCGCTCCAGCGATCTCCGGGGAATTTCAACGCTTCGACGACGAAATCCCAGGTCCATGCATCTTTGCCGTCAGCTTCCAACGCATGGATCCGCCCCCCCAGCGTCGCGAAATAGACGCGATCGTTGGCGATTGCCGGTGAGGCGAAGATGGGCTCGCCGCATTCGATCTCGCGAACGATCTTGCCGTCGGACGCGTCGAGGACGTAGTAAGAGCCGCCCGTTGTTCCCACGTGCAGATAACGGCCCGCCAGCACGGGCGACGCCGTGTTATTGCAGTTCCTTGCACCTCCGCGAGTTTCCATTTTCCAGACCACGTGGCCCGACTCGCCGTCGAGACAATAGACGACGCCGCTTCCATCCACTGCGTAAACTCGCCCCTCGGAAACCACCGGCGCGGTGAAGATCGCATCGCTCAACGGGACGGCCGTAACAAGTCCCAGAGGCAACTGGATGTTGCGATCGGCGATGTTGCCGGAATGCCGCGCGTCGAATTTGTACTGAATCCACGATTCGGAGCCCTGCACTAACGCCACGCTCAGCAGCCAGGCCAACAAGGGTGCGAGCCGGTAGAAACCGAAACCAAATATGCAATGCCTGTCGATGGGATTCCCCGTGCGGATGGATTGCACTGCGTATGCTCCTGTTGATGTGGTCGGATTAGTAGGGTCTTAATTCTTCGAGGTGGTAATCGTGATCGTGTCGTAATGGCTAACTGGAATTCTTAATTGAGTACCGAGTGCAAGGATAAATCGAAAGGTTTGTTAACTCGACCGACAAGCAAACCCCTGTCTGGCTCGCATATAATCTTCCCGGCATCCGGCATCCGGCATCTTCCTCCTACTCGCGTCGTGTAATGCCGAGTCCGCACATGGGAGCGACCAGCTTGGCTTCCGGGACGCCGTAATTGAAAATCGTGAAGCCTCCGGTCTGCAGACGTCGCGTGATTTTGATCTGGTCGATCACTTTGGCGACATCCGGATCGCCGGTCCAGGTGCTCAGGCCGATGCCCGGATAGACTGGAACGCCGCTTGCCCATTCCTTCTGCAGCGTGACGAAGTTCTCGAACTCCGCGTCGTTTGGCGTGTAGTCCATCGGGCAGACGAAATCGAGGTAGCCTCGTTCGCACCAGAGCTTCCAGTCCTGGCCGACGCCGTCGCGGTCGGTCGGCCAGTTGCGGAACACGGCGGCCGAGATCTTAACTTTCGGTTTCTGCTTCTTCACGGCTTCGTGCACGGCCGCGACGACTTTGGTGATGTTCTCACGGCGAAAATCGAGCCATTTTTGGCGGATTGCAGGGTCCTTTCGGGTGTCGGCCGGCCAGTTCGGCACCTTTGCGCCCAGCACTCCCTCGAATCGTTCCCGGCAGCCGGAGCAGAAGCAGTTATCTCCGCCGGGATAACGGATGTAGTCGAAATGGATTCCATCAACGTCGTATTTCGTGGCGACCTCGATCATGGAGTCGATTTCGAGCTGCTGATTCGCCGGATGGGACGGGCACAACCAGCGCGGCTCGGAGGTTCCCGCGAAATCAACCTGTGTGTGGCCTTCGCGGTTCATGCGTTCCATGAACTCGCGATCCACCGCGTGTCCCATATTCCAGTTCACTTTCCACACGTGGCATTGCACGCCGTATTTCTTGCAGGCAGCGACGCACGCCTCAATCTGGTCGCCCTGTTGGGCAACCAGAGGGGCCACGGGCAGCACGCGACTGTCATAGTAGGCCACGCCGCCCCACAGCATGTTCGGCAGCACGGAGGTGAAGCCGTTTTCGGCAAGGGTTCGAACGGCCTCGTCCCAGGACATGCCGGAGACTCCCGTCGCGCTGTGACACCACCACGCTCGTTGTTCGCCGGTCTGAGGGGTCTGGGCCGCGCAGAAAGCGGCCAGAAGCTGAGCGTGCGATTGGGCCAGCGACTCCATGGCCTCGGCGTACTTGCCTCCGTCGGCCAGTTTGGCTGCATCTTGATGGAGCGAATCGGACTGCTTCAGGTTGTCCATCGCCCGGTCGTTACCCTGGGCCTGCTTGCGAATGTCGGCTGCTGCCGCAGCGTATCCTTCGTACGTGGAGAAGCGTCCGACTCGGTCGAAACAGTTGGTTACGGCGAGCTTCCACAGCGAAGTATCAAGCGAGCCCAGCATGGCGAGCATCATCGCGCGTTTCGCCACGGGATCGTCGCTCAGCAGCACGTGCGTCATGAACACACCGCGGTCGGAGGCGATGATCGCTGGCTCGCCGGTGGATTCACCCTTGGCATTGAACCACGTTGCGACGGCACGGCTCACTCCTTGAACGGGCTGTGTCTGCCGGATGTTCCAGGATGCCTGTCCCACGACGCGCGGCATGCCTGCGAGTCCGCCGTCGCTGGACCGAATCGTCGCGAATTGGCCTTCGTATTTCTGCGGAAGATGTGTTCCTCCACCGACTCCCAGTTCCTTGGCAAACCGTGCGTCAATGATGTAAAAGACCTGAAGTTTGCCGCCCGACTCAAGAAACTGCAGCAAGGCGTTCGCGGCTTCTGGCGGGAGGCTTGGATTGTAAGGCAGGATCGCAACCTTCTTGCCCTGCAGACGCGCAGCCGTGACGTCCACATCTCCCATCACCACGTAGGGCAAGCCGAGTTGCTCCAGGGTGGCTGCCACCGATTTCGAGAACTCGGCAACCGACCGAGCCTCGTCGCGGGATCCCTTCTCGACCGATTCGGCGCGGATGATGGCAATCGGGGCGTCGGCGCCGTCAAGCGCCATGTTGGCGATGTAGAACTCCGTGTCGATGTTCTGGCTTCGCCAGGCGGAAATGCGAAGCGTATCGACTGCGGCCCAGCCGCCCGGCTTTCCTTCGATCTGGGTATCGGCCTTGTCGATCACGATCGTGTTCCATCCCTTGCGGTTAGAAACACCGAAGGTCATGGAATACCACCCGTTGCCGCTGTGCAGATAGAAACTGAAGTACGAGACGGGAGAGATGTCCGCGCAATAGAAATCGAACCGCAATCCCCGGCAGGCCGTCATGTCAAGCTTGATGTTCCGGTCCCACGACGCCCGTTCCAGCGAAGTGCCGCGGAAGTTGCAGGGCATCCTCAGGGCGTGCCGTGCGCCGATCGTGACGGGTTCGACACCTGCCGATCCGTTCATCGGCTGCCATTGCTTTCGAGCGGACTCGGCGTTGGCGTACGCGAAATCGTCGACGCAAGACTTGTCGTAACCGGGCGGCGCCGGCGGCATGGTCTCCGCCACCAGTGTGCCCGCGATAATCACGCACGCCATTGGCAACAGGCACGCCCGCAACTTGTATCCCATCGCTTCACTCCATTGGCTGTTGGCTGGATATGCGGCTATTCTGAGACCGGTCTGTACGCGTGTCAAACTGCCCCGCCCATCCGTGTGCATCCGTGACCATCCTTGGCTTCTTCCCCTGCGGACTCCCGACTTCTATGCATGGGGCTCAGAGTCGAATGCCTTGTCATGCAGTGTCGCGCTGAAGTACCCTGCTCTCTTGCACTTGCCGAATGTTCTTCGAAGGAGTAGCTCATGGCATCCACATATCTGTTTCTGGCTATGCTGCTCGGTGCGGCAAGCCAAGCCGAGCTTGAACGGGACTTTCGGCAACCGCCGGATACCGCGAAGCCGTGGGCTTACTGGTGGTGGCTCAACGGCAATGTGAGTGAAGCATCGATTACGCGTGATCTGGAAGCAATGAAGCGGCAGGGTTTCGGCGGGCTGCTGATGTTCGATGCCCGCGGCTACCACGACACGTACGTCCCCCCTCCCCCTTCACGCATGGACTTCATGAGTCCCGAATGGCGCAAGCATCTGCATTTTGCGATGACTGAGGCGAACCGGCTTGGCCTCACCATGAGCATGAATCTCAGCAGTTGTGCCGGGACACTCAAGGGGCCGTGGGATGTGGGTGACGAGGCTCCCAAGCGGCTGATATGGACTTCGGCGGTAGTTCAGGGCCCGCGACGGATCGACGTTGCACTGCGCCCGAAACAACCGCAGCGATTCTGGAATGCCGCAGTCGTGGCGGCAAAGCAGATCAGCGGCAATGCGCCCTCCGCAGCTTCCGAAGGAGAACTCGCACTCTCCGAAAATTGGCGCGACGCTCTCACCACACCCGATGGCAAGTCGAAGGTCGGCGAGGTCATCGACCTGACGGACAAAGTCGACTCGCAATCGCGATTGGTTTGGGATGTTCCGGAAGGAACCTGGACCCTGCTGCGATTCGCATACGAGGTAATGAGCGGCTACGAAAGCGATGTGGATGTGCTCGATCCCCGCGCGGTCGAATCCTATTTCACACGAATGGGCGAGACGGTCCGGCGGGATGCGGGGCCACTGGTTGGTAAGACGTTCACTCATTTCTACAGTGTGAGCTGGGAAGGCGCCGTTCCGACGTGGACCTCGGGTTTTGAAGATGACTTTGAAAAGTACCGCGGCTACAGCCTCAGGCCTTATCTGCCTGTGCTTGCAGGGATGACGGTAACCAACGACGAAGTCACGCAGCGATTCGTCCGGGATTATGCTCGCTCGCTCAGCGATTGCTTCCTGCATAATTGCTACGGCAAGCTGCGCGACCTTTGCCACAATGCGGGCCTGCAGATCCACTGCGAATCGGGCGGGCCTTGGGATCGCACCAAGCTCTTATTCACGCACGCGGACCAGTTCGCGTTTCTGGCACGCAACGACATGCCGCAGTCGGAATTCTGGCATCCCTGGAAGAAGGACCGTCCGCAGAGCAACGCCAGACGGATCGCGATGACCGCGCACATCTACGGGAAGCCGCTTGCTTCCGCGGAAGCTTTTACGCACATGACGCTGCACTGGTCCGCGTATCCCGCGGTGCTCAAGCCGGCGGCGGATGCGGTCTTCTGCGACGGAATCAATGCGTTTGTGTGGCATACGTTCAGCGCTTCTCCGGAGGAATTCGGCAAGCCGGGGATCGAGTACTTTGCCGGCACGCACTTGAATCCGAACGTAACGTGGTGGGAAGAGTCGCGGGCGTTTCTTCAGTACCTCGCCCGCTGTCAGTATCTGCTTCGACACGGGCAATTTGTGGCGGATGTATGTTGTTACACGAGCGACCGCAATTACGAACGCTGGGGACGCAGCGAAAAATGGAGCGAGAAACCGAGTCTCGTGCTGCCTCGCGGCTATGCGTACGACCTGATTAACACGGAAGTGCTTTTGAATCGGGTGTCCGTGAAGGACGGTCGTCTGGTGCTGCCGGACGGCATGAGTTATGCGCTGCTGGTTATCGATCTCGAAGAGGAGGCCGTTGTTCCCGAGGTGTTGAAGAAAGTCCGCGATTTGACGCAACAGGGAGCAACGGTCGTGCTGGGTAAACGCCGACCCGACAGATCGCTCGGGCTCACCAATTATCCGGCCTCCGACCAGGAAGTTCGTCAATTGGCTGCCGAATTGTGGGAAGGAGAGCCCGCGACTGCGGTCGGAAAGGGCAAGAAGATCATATCGGGCAATCTGCAGGCGACGCTTGGTTCGGAGAATATCCGACCCGATTTTGTCGGTCCCTGGGACTACATTCATCGGCACAGCGATGAGGCTGATATCTATTACGTGTCAGGCACCGGCCGCGAGGAATGCCGGTTTCGAGTGGCGGGAAAGGAGCCGGAATTGTGGGATCCGGTTACGGGCGAATCTCGCGATGCGGTTTGTTATCGAAGCGATGCGGACGGTTACACCACGGTGCCGATCAATCTGCCGAAGAACGGATCAATGTTTGTCGTTTTCAGGAGGACGGCCTCGGCTCCGCACGTGACCGCCATCCAAGCCGCACCGGACACCGTTGAGTTGCTCGGCCGCAAGAACGGACCAATCGTCGCGCGGATATGGAAACCGGGACGCTATGAATTTGTCGCGGGCGAGGATCAGAAGAGACTCCTGGAACTCGAATCGCTGCCCGAACCCGTCACTCTCGCGAAACCTTGGGAAGTGCACTTTGCCAAAGGCTGGGGAGCGCCTGAAACGGCGACCTTCGAGCGGCTCGCGCCGTGGAACGAGAATTCCGATGAAGGCATCAGGTATTATTCGGGCAAGGCGACCTATCGCACGACGTTCGGTCTGGACGAGCGGCAGGCATCGCAAGCCGTTCGGATCGATCTGGGCACGGTGAAGCACGTTGCTCAGGTTCGTGTAAACGGTACGGACCTGGGGATCGTGTGGACGGATCCGTGGGCTGTTGATGCAACAGGCGTCGTGCGGCAGGGCGAAAACCAGCTTGAAATCGACGTGGTGAACCTGTGGGTGAATCGTCTGGTCGGCGACGCGCGTCTGCCTGCGGAGAAGCGGTTCACAAAAACGAACGTGCCGCTCGACGCGAAGACTCCGGGTTATCGAGGGTACAACGCGGACGTTCCGCTTGAGCCCTCCGGACTGATCGGTCCCGTGCGATTGTTGTTCGGCGCGGATCGCGAAATGAAACTCGATTGAAGCAGCCGTTTGCAGGAGTCCGTGTGTGGCGTGGTGGTTCGTACCGTTGGCGTGCTGGGGATTTGTCGGCGCGGCCTGTTCGACGGGCGAGGTATGCGCGCCGCCGGCTGAACTCAAGTTGGCCCCGATCTACACCAAGTACATCAGCGCGGACGGATACCCGATTGTGGCTTCGGCTCGCGTGAATGACTTTGCCCTGAAAGAGGCTGCGTATCTTGTCAATGCGATGCTCGGTCATCGTCCGGAAGTGCGTAAAGCGATGATTGCGAGCGGTTCGCGGATGTGTGTCCTGGCTTACAGCGAGTTCACCACGGACTTGCCCGAATTCGCCTGGCTGAAGCCGAGAGATTACTGGGACGCTCGCGCTCGCGGGACAGGCGGAAGCGACACGGATCCGTATTGTTCATGCGGCGAGGAGAACCTGCTCGGCTACCCGGGTGATCCGTATCCCACGGAATGCATCCTGATTCACGAGTTCGCGCACAACATTCACCTGCGCGGCATGGTTCGGGTCGATGCGACGTTCGATGGCCGGTTGCGCGCGGCTTATGATCGCGCGATGAAGGCGGGCCGCTGGAAAGGAAAGTACGCGGCAAGCAATCATCATGAGTTCTTCGCGGAGGGAGCGCAGTCGTGGTTCGACAACAACCGCGAGTTCGATATGGACCACAACCATGTGAATACTCGCGACGAACTGCTGGAGTATGAACCCGATCTAGCGGCGCTGTGCCGGGAAGTGTTCGGCGGCGAAGCGATGCGATATAGCAGGCCGGCAACGCGACTGCAGGGGCACCTGGAGGGCTACGATCCGTCGAAGTCACCGACGTTCGCGTGGCCGGAGCGGCTGCGCGGAGTCATCGAAGGTATTAGGGCCGAAGCGGGCAGTTCAGAGAAGTGAGCGACCGCGCTGCCCTAGAAGGGGTTTTGAAATTCACTCGCCCCTTGGGAGAGTCGGCCCGTTAGGGCCGGAGAGGGGGGATTACCCCTCCCCGGACGCTTTCGCGTCCGACCCTCGCGCATTGCAGGAGGGTGAATTGGATTTTTCAAACACGTTCTTAAGCCGCTCTGCTGCTCGTTATCAATCCTTTTTCGCTTTCTGGCGGCGAAACGGGAATACCCAGTTCGCCAAAGTAACAGGGCTGCGCGACTGGATCCACACGCGGCCGTTGCCGGTGAACTTCAGCAGCAATTGGTCTGAAAACAGGAACGAGCGGATGCGCCGGGCGCGCGTGAGCTGGTACTGCAGCGTCGGTTCCCAGGCGACCGCAAAGCCGTTGTCGACCGTGTAGGAGCCGCGAACTTCGATTTCCTCCACGGCGCCGTAGGCGCTGAAGAAGAGCAGGCCGTCGCCGGTGAGACGCAGCACAAACAGGCCCTCGTTGAGCAGACCCTTCAATCCCTGGTAGTTGCTTTCGCATCGGACGCCTTCGACGGAGGCAAGGTAAGCGCCCCGTTCGAGGAACAGTTCAGAGTTCTTCAGATGATACGGCACGATATCTCCCGCGCATCCGGGCGCAAAAGCAATCGTGGCGGGTGCGCCTTCAGCCGTGTACGTGTTCTGAAAAAAACTCTCGCCGGCGAGCACGGCCCTCTTGAGTCCGGAAAGAACGCCGCCGCGGGTTGACGTCTCGGTCCGGACCGGGCCTTCCATCCAGGCCATGGCGCCTGCCTCGGCGACGATACGCTCGCCTGCATCAAGCGATACTTCCAACATGCTGAAGCTTGGTTGACACTGGATTTCGTATTGCATGGCTATTCTCGTTCCGGCAACTTGGGGCCGAGATACTTGCCCAGGCGTTCGGGATTATGCGACTGGAGAATGACCTTCCCGCGTCCTGAGATCCTCATCACGAATCCTTCGCCGGTCAGAAAGGTCTGCATCCAGCCGCCTCCGACCTTGTCGATCGTGTAGGTGAGACCTTCGGTGAACGCGACGAGATGGCCCGTATCAATGATCAATGAATCCGTCACTTCGAGTTGCGAAATCTGGCCGAAGGCGGAGACGAGCAGCGGTCCTGTTCCGTGCGCCTTGACGAACATCAGCGACTCGCCGGAAACGAATCCCCGCAGGCCCTGGAATTCGGTGTCGAGGGCCACTTCGGCGCCCGAGCCCAGGTAGCTGCCCCCGGTGCAAAGCCAACCCTGTTCCGGCGTGACATCGATGCGATGGACGCTGCCCAGGTGCGTCGGGGCCAGGCCCACTTCGCCCGGTTGGGAATCCAGGACGCGGTAGGTCGAGAAGAAGAAAGTATTGCCGGCCAGCATCCGTTTCAGCCCGCTCAATATTCCGCCCTGGCCGCGGCTCTTCGTCGTGACATCGATATCCACGTTGCTCGACGATCGATACAGAGCACCCGCCTCCGAGACAAACTCCTCGCCCGGATTCAGGTGGACCACCGCCACGGAAAAAACGCCTTGTTCAC
Source organism: uncultured Planctomycetaceae bacterium (assembly GCA_903863885.1). GTDB lineage: Bacteria > Planctomycetota > Planctomycetia > Pirellulales > Pirellulaceae > CAIPEB01. Next base: position 30,489 of record CAIPEB010000179.1, read on the forward strand.
GCACGTCGATCTTCACGGTAACGTCTCCGAATCAGCGGCAGAATGGACTCAACCATCGGACCAGCCCGCCGATATGACGCGTCTGCAGATAGATCCGGCCGTTGCCGGTGAATGACATGACCAGCCCTTCACCCGAAAACAGGGTCTGCTTGACGCCGCCCATGCCGCTGATTGTGTAGTCCAGCGTCGGCTCCCAGGCCACAACGTGACCCGTATCCACTTTGAACTCGCCGCGAACCTCCCGTTCCACAACGCCTCCGTAGGCAGTGAAGAAGAGCGGCCCGGTTCCCTGGCACTGAAGCACGAAGGCTCCCTCGCCCGAGAACATCGACTTCCAGCCGCCGAATCGCGTGGAAATCTGAACGCGAGGATCGCAGGCCAGAAACGAACCCGCAGTCAGCAGCATCTGGCTGCCGTGCAATTCCCTGCAGACGATCGACCCGGGGTACATCGGCGCCAGGCTTACGAAACCGGTGGTCGACGCGCGATATTCGCTGAGAAACAGCGACTGGCCGCCCAACAGTTTGCGGGCAACCGCCGGTCCCCAACCGCCGACCATCTGGGCCTTCACGTCCATGTCGGAACTCATGAAGCTCATCGAACCGCTCTCGACGAGCATCGAATCGCCCGGATTAAACGCCAGCGTCACGTTGGCCTGATCCGGATTGCCGCGGATCTGATATTCCATCGCATCGCCTCTCGCGGAAAGAAGTCATGACCAATGCGGGAAATTAGATCACAGGCTCGCACGGGCCAAAAGAGCAGACGCGACAATTGCGCGCGGAGAAGAGGCCGCGGATGGAACACGGTCGCCGGTAGTCGGACGGATACTCGTCTTCCTCCGGACTCCGGACTCCGGACTCCGGACTGCTCCCTACTGCTTCGTCTGTACCACCAGACAGCCGACGTCTTGGGGGCCGAGGTCCGTGGACAGGATCGCGGTTTGCGCGTCGATGCGGATTTCGGCGGGGTGCCGGTGCCATTCGTCGGAGTAGGAGTTGTTCGCCGCGTGCGGGACTCGCAGGACGGGGCCGCGGATGGTGCGGTGCCGTGAGTTGTAGAGCGTGTAAACGGTCTTGCCGTTTGTGCGAAAGGCGTTGGCGAATACTCCGGGCACTTCGGTGGGCACGAGTGGCGATGGCTGCAGGCCCGTGAAGGCGTCCTTGTGTTTGCGCAGCAGAGCGTGGCACTGGCGAATGGCCTGCCGCGTCTCGGGCTCGAACCACTCGTCGGCCTTTCCCTCCAGCCAGATCGCTTCGCCGTTGAAAAAGACCCATTTCACGCCGGTCGCCCAACTGCCCGTGGGTTTGTCGCAGACCAGAATCTCGATGGTCTTGAAATCCGGGAAAGCGAAACGGGCCATGTTCAGCGGAACGGCGGACCGGGAATGCAGAGAGCTGGACATGGCATAAGTGAAACTGCCGTCCTGGTTCTGCGTGGTGACATCCACAGGCGTTTCTTCGGTGTACAGCGCGACGTTCGGTCGAGCCTGATCCATGCTCTGCCGCACTCGACGGGTCGTGTCCCGTTCCGTCGCGACGCAATAGCTCGGAACCGCATGGCCGTGCTGGTCCGACCAGCAGTCCTTCTCGACGTTCGAAAAACCGAACTGGTCCAGATACATGCCGTCGACATTCAGCTCGCGGATCTTCGTCGCGTAGGTGGAGGCCTGCACTTCACTCCATGCCGGCGGCGCCGGGCAGATCATCATCTCGGTAGACTCGGGCCAGTAAACAGGGGCTTTGCGTGAGTCGATCAGCTGCCACGACTTGCCGAATTTCTGGCCGAGCAGTCCCTGCTCTTCGAGCAGATAGCCCTCGATGTAGAGGCCGACGGGGATCCTCTGGATTTGCACTCCCGATATCGCGCCCCTCAGGGCTTCCTGCCCGCCCTTCAGTGCTTCGTAGGGAGACTTGTCGCCCGTCCGTCCATAGATCCGTCCAAGGCCGGGGTAGTATCCCCAATCGAACAGGTGCAGATAGTCCATGCCTCCGAATTCGCGGCGAGCTTCTTCGACTGCACTGTTGAGATTCAACTCGCCTTTGTCCGCATCGTAGAGCGGGTCCCACGTCCAGAGAAACCGCTGACGAAAGTTGAACACCTCGCGGAACCAGGGCTTTCGCGGCGATGCGGGCTTGTTCCAGGAAGACATCCAGTTCCGATAGGCTTCGAGGCCGCGATGCCAGTCCCCGTCGGTGAGCTTCACGATTGCAGGGGCCGCGGAGAGCGTTGCGCCCGGTTCGAGTTTCTGGTCCGGATACTCCACGCCGAGCGTGAACTGCTCCTGGTCCTTTTCGAGACGGTAATACTTGCGAAGGCAGTCCGTGTCCAAAGTGCGTAAACTCAGGCCATGGCCTGCTTCGGGACAGAACGTGTCGAGAAACTGCACGGGAAACAATCCGCAGTAACGCTCTCGAAACGAAGCGGGCCCGCTTTCCAGCACGCTGCCGCGCCGCGGAACCAGATAGAAACTCGGTTGCCCCGAACTGCTCAGCCGGTAAGGCCCGATGCGAGGCGATTCCAGCATCACGGTATGCTGAGTTGTGCCGCTGTTCTTAACACAGGCGTCGATGCGCAGGCTGTCAGCCCCTGGCTGAGAGACCCGTAAGCCCAGCGCAAGTCCATGCATTTCTTCCGAAGAAAACCACGCGAGTGAATCGTCCTTTTCGCGATTTGCCGATGGATTTTCGGCAATTCTCTGGAGTTTATCGACCGCAACCGATTGCCCGTCGACCTTCAAGCCGATCAGCGGCTGCCGGCCGGACAGCAGGTTCGAAGTCGCGTCACTCGTATCCGAAATGCTCTCGAGAAAAGGCAGACCGTTGTCGGCAAGTCGAAATGCCAATGACGCGGATCGTTGTCGGGCAGCGGGATTTGCCCGAAGCCACAGAAGGTCGTTCTCGAGCGAGTCCGGGAACCTGCGTTCGGACGACGGATGCAGTGTGATGCCCGCGACGGCAAACGCTCCTTGTCGCGTGTCGTCCTGCAGAGTCAGGAACTTGATAGTCTTCTTCGGCTCCGCGGCGAGCACGAGCATTTGCGGGCCGGCGACAACGCCGAAGCGGCGCGTCACGACGTTCATCGGAAGGCAATCGTCTCGCGTTCCGTCGGTGTACTCCACGCTCATGCGGAATCGATCGACGTCCTTTATTGCGCGGAGTTTTCCTTCGCCGAAGACCGGTTCATCGTTGCCATTGAAGGCGGCCAGGAGGAGGACGTAAATCTCCGACGCTGTTGCATTCACGGGAAATTGCAGTCGCTGTTTCTCACTGAGTCGAGTGGACGCGAGATCGCTCGGCCTTTGAGCCAAACGCAACGGTATTCCCTCGACCGTCACCTCGGTCGAAGAGAACCAATCGGAGAATACGAGGTGACGCTGCCAGTCGGAGCTGTCGGAGTTGACTGAGTTTTGAATCGAAACGGGTTGGTCGTCCTGGAATGCAGCACCCGGCTTCCAGGCAATCACGTCCAGGAGCGGGGTCGGGGTCCTAGTCTGCACGAACCGGATGTCCGACACCTCGAGCTTTGCCGGCGATGAGTCGGATTGAAGCTGGATCGCAATTCCGCGGATGGCGGGGACGGACTTGGCGAGTTGTCGAAGACTGACGTTCAGCGTGTGCCACCGTCCGTCGGACGTGAGTTCCGCGGATGCGATGGCTGAGGCATATCCGGGGGGCGCTGTCTTGTCGTCACCGAGGAGGCAGAGAAAGTAATCGCCGGCGGAACTCGCGCCGGTGGCACGGTAGCGAACGGCCAGGTAGCGATAGTCGCGGCAGTTGATTGCGGACGACGGGTTCCACGACCACTTCATGCCCGAGCTTGGACGGTTGATCTTGAACTCGGCGACAGACTCTCGCTTCGCAACCTCGTGTTTGTCCGCCGCATTACCCAGCCAACTCGGTTGCGGCGTCCATTCCACGTCGTTCATCGAAATGGTCAACGGCGCAGCAAGCTTGCCCGCGGGCGACTGTGATGCAATGTCCGCGCCTTCGGGCGGAGATTCCATGGCCGCGAGCCAGTCAACCGTCAGCTGCGCATTTCCCGCTTCATCACTTTGAACCTGCAATGCGAGAACGGTGATCGCTGCGTCATCGAGGATCGCCGACAGATCCACGGCGGCGACGTGCCATTGACCGTCGCAGCGGGCGTCGCAGAGCCGGATGGCGTACAACTCCCGCCCGCGCGAGTCTCGCACGTAGACGAGGTAATCGCTGCTTTTAGTGTCGAGGTGTTGTGCCTTGTATCGCAAGGCGAGCCAGGGCAGGTCGAGCGTCGAGATTGCGTCGAAGGTCGATGACCATTTCATGCCGTGCCGCGGTTCGACCACGTGAAAGGCGACTGCGTTTCCGTCGCTCTTCGCCGATGCGGCCGCCGATCCGTTGCCGAGCCATGCGGGCTGTGCGGTCCAACGGCCGGCGTCTTGGAATTCCTCGCGCCAAAGAAAGTCGCTGTTTGCAAGAGCCGGGTCCGCGGCCGCAAGGTGGAGTACGCATATCAACAAGAGAGCGTTCATCGATCTACTCGTTTTCGTTGTTGGCGGAGGAGCGGTTGAGCGTTGAATCGGCGCGGCATTCCGTCAGCGACTGCCGTCGAGCAGTTCGCGGATGTTGGCGTTTTCAAGGTCCTGCATAGTGCGGCGTTTTTCGAGGAAGTGGTTGTAGCGGTCGATTTCTTCCTGCGACCAGAGATTCGCTTCGCGATAGTCTCCGCAGAACGGGACGGCCAGATCGATCCAGCAGGCGATCTTGGCCAGCTCCTGGCGAGTGAGCGTCACGCCTTCATGGCCGTTTTCCAGCAGCGCGAGCCACTCGCTCCGTGAGGAGCCTGCGGAATATGCGGAACGCATCGGCGGCGCGGACTGGACGCTGATCCAATTCACCTTCGATGTCGGCCTGCCCAGGAACATATCGACTCCGCCGACTTCCTTGGATGCCCTGCTGTGCGTGAGTGCGAGGTAGCTCTCGCTCCATCTCCGTTTGGCCACGGTGTCCGCGACTTCGTTGGATCGCAGGCTGAACGAGTGCTTTGAATTCGGATCTTTGGTTTTCGCAACGACGGCATCGGCGATCGAGGGCTGGTCGTGGCAACTCACGCAGTGCCGGTCGAGAATCGGCTGGATTTCACGCGAAAAACTGAAGCCTTCTCGCGGCGCGGAGTCGGCCGGGATGGTCTCGGCTCCGGCACGCAGCGCCATTGACATGGTCGTCGCGGGAACGGAGGTGTTCTGGGACTCGTGACATCCTACACAAGACAGGGTTTCGCCGGGCTGCGCAGTGGACCAGCTTCGCATCGTCTGGACCATGTAGCCCTTTTCATCCAGCGCCTGAAAGTAGACGGGCGTCTTGGCCGGTACCGTAAACAGCGCCGAGCCATCGGCATGGACCGTCGCCTCACCGAGGATGGTCTTGGGGTCCCAGGCTCCGTTGCCGATTGAAATCGGCGTGCTGCTCAGTGCCCCGCCCGCCTCGCCGTGACTGCGGTTTTCCCCGATGCCGGCAGCTCGGAAATCGAGTGCGACGACGCGGAGCCGCTTGACGGTGCCACGCGGCACGCCGCGCAAGCCGTCGCCGTGGTAAATGTCCTGAATGTAGTATGTGCCGGTTCTCTGCCGGTGATCGACGAGGTTCGGGCGAACCGTTTCGACGGGGCGCGGCCGAAGCGGTATCGGCTGATTGCACGAGATTCGGGTATCGCTCGCCAGCAACTCGCGGCGACCCTGCACATCGACCCAGTAGATTCCGAATGGACGCTGCGATCCTTTGGGTTTGCAGGCGGCCAAAAATTGGCTTTCGTCGATCGGGTACGGGTACTGGAACTGGTCGCCGTCCTGGGCGTACTGATCGATGCGCACCGCGTCGGTGTCGCGCACCGGCGCGACGAGCTGAGTTCCTTCGTTTTCCTGCCTGCCCCGACTCGGCGCGATGGTCGCCAGCCACCCCTTCTGAATCGTGTGGTGGCCCGTGAGTATGGCGATGATGTTCTGTGTGCCCGGGATTCCGCGGGCGTGCAGGATCGTCGTGGGAAACCAGGAATTGTTGCCGTAGAACTGGCTTTGTCCCGTGCCGTCGCCGTTCATCTGGAACAGACCCTGAGGAAAAATCTGCCCGCGGTCGTTGTAGTCCCAGCGAGTGTAGATGATGCGTCCATCCGGCATTACGGTCGGGAAATTCGTGTGGACCTGGTCAAAGGTCAGTCGCCGCAGATATCGCCCTTCAAGGTCGCACGTATAGAGATTGCTGACCTCAGTCCACCAGCAGTCAACCGTCTGCACGCAGCGTGTCGAGTTGAAGATGATCTGTCCGTTCGGGGTGTAGATGCCCTCGTAATCGGCGAATCCCAGGCCGAAAGTGATCTGCCGGACATTGCGAGTTTCGAGATCGAGTTCGTAGAGATGATAGTCGTCCGCATCGAGTGACTTCTTCCATGCGAAAAGGACCCGCTTGCCGTCGTACGAAACGTCGGGGTCGCGAATCACGCCCTCGGCATGCTCGAGCAGCGTCTGCACGCTGCCGGAAGTCCCGTTAACCGTCAATCGGCACAGCGCCGAACCGGGCACGAATTGGCGCTCGGCCTGGGCGTCCGACAGGCCTTCTGTGTACGCGTAATGCGAGCCGCCGAGATCGTAGTGTTTGGTGAAGATCATTTGCGGCACGCGGGCGACGAGCGTTCGGAGCCGAACTGCGCGACGGACGAGGCACGCGTCCCGATAGAGTTCCTTCCAACTCGAATCGGGCGTACCGTCGTGATTCAGTTTCAGAAACCGCTCGCGGCACGATTTCGCGCAGTCGCCGGTTTCTTTGAGGATTGCGCCGAGGGCTCCGCGGTAATCGCCGAGCGACTCGACACCGTCCTGCAGCAGCCAGTCGGCGACGACCTCGTCGGGAACGCTGGACGATTGAGCAAGTACGGCCTGTTCGTCGATCGGAGGCGGCAGCTCAGCGGTCCAGGCTGCGGCACTCCAGCAGAAAACTGCAAGAATCGCTAAGCCGGACATCGGGTGCTTGATCATCGATTCACCTCAATACAAGGCATTCAAGTGCCCCCATTGTGCCGCACGGCAGGCCGAATGCAATGCGAATGACTCCGCCGGATCGGACGTCAGAACGGCGGTGATTCTCGTCCAACCGTGTCGATCGCAGTAGGAACGATCCTCGGTCCGTGTTACATTGCATGGCGTTACGCACAGGCCAGAGACCCGCCGAATATCCTCGACCGAAACGATTCGAGCAACGACCGCTCTTTCGCCCCTCGCTGCTTGGCTGGCACTTTTCCGTGAGCACCAAGCCGTCGCGCGTTACGGCAGTCGCGGTCCGCCTGCGGAACATCCCAAACACGACCGGAATCAACCATGTTCAGGAGACCTCAAGATGTTGAGCAGTGAAGCTCGCCTAAACAGGCGAAGGTTCTTGAAGGCAGCGGGCCTGGCAGGCGCCGTGTGTGCGGCTCCCAGCATTATTCCCGCGTCGGCGCTGGGCAAGGACGGCGTTGCGGCGCCGAGCGACCGCATCGTGATGGGCGGCATCGGGATTGGCAACCGGGGCACCTACGATCTCAGCTGTTTTCTGCCGGAGCCGGATGTGCAATTCGTTGCGGTGTGCGACGTGAAAGCGGTCCGCCGCGCGGCAGTCAAGAAGATCATCGACGACAAGAACGGGAATCAGGACTGCAAGACCTACTCCGACATGCGCGAGTTGCTTGATCGCCCCGACATCGACGCGGTGCTGATCGCGACAGGCCCGAACTGGCATGCAACGGCCGCGATGCTCGCGGCACGGGCCGGCAAAGACATTTACTGCGAAAAACCCTGCACCAAGAATATCGCACAGAGCCTGCGGCTGGCCGAGACGATGCGGCGCACGGCCCGTGTTTTCCAGGTGGGAACCCAGCGCCGCAACCTGCCCCACTTCGCCTTTGCCTGCGAACTGGCACGGACCGGCAAGCTCGGCAAGCTCCACACTGTCTATGCGCATCCGGCCGGGATGAACGCCGTGATGAGCGGATGGGCGGCGCCGGAGAAAGAGCCCCCGAAGGAAGAGGTCGATTGGGACCTTTACCTCGGCCCGGCTGCATGGCGCCCCTTCAATTCGGCGCTGCTCGACGGCTTCAATTTCGAGAAGGGCGGCGGCCTGGTCGGCGGCGGAGTTCTCGAGTGGGGCTCGCACTGCGTGGATCTGTGCCAATGGGCGAACAACGCGGACAACACGGCGCCCGTCGAGTACAACCCGCCGGAGAACGGCCAGATGGTCGCGAAGTACGCCAACGGAGTCAAACTCGTGCTGCGCAACGACGGCTGGCTGCCGCTGGGGTCGTGCCCCGTGCGTTTCGAGGGGGACACCGGCTGGGTCGAGGCTGGCGACAGCGGTCAGATCGTGCTGAGTTCACCCGAACTTGTGGCCGGCAGAAAGGTCGAAGAGATCGGCGGTTATCCCGCCACATTCCACGTGCGCGACTTCCTGAATTGCGTCCACACGCGATCGAAGCCGGTGTGCAATGCCGAAGTGGCGTGCTATTCGCACATCGCCTGTCATGCGGCGAATATCGCCCTGTTCCTGAATCGCAAGGTGACTTACGACACGCAGAAGAACGAGTTCGTCGGGGACGAACAGGCCAACCGGCTGCGTTCCGAAGCGCTGCGTGACCCGTGGCGGATTTAGTTGTCGCGGGTTTCAGGACGGATTGGATTCTCTGGACGAATTTCCGAATATTGAAGGACAAGCCCATGCCTAAGAAGATACGCTCACTTGTTTGCCTTGCCGCCTGCGCGGCCGCAATGATGCCCGCATGTCTGTTGCACGCGGCCGAGAATTCGGTTCCGCAAGAGCCGGCTCTGATCGCGGTATTGAAGTCCGACTCGCCCGCCGCGGAAAAAGCGATCACCTGCAAACGCCTGGCGGTTTACGGATCGAAGGAAGCGGTTCCCGCGCTGGCCGCCCTGCTGCCCGATGCCGAGCTTTCGTCGTGGGCACGCATCGCGCTGGAGGCGATTCCGGGGCCCGAAGCAGACGGGGCTCTGCGCGATGCAGTAGGAAAGGTCGCGGGACGGATGCGGGTCGGCATCATCAACTCCATTGCAACTCGTCGCGATGCGGGCGCAGTGGAGATTCTGACCGGTCAATTGAAAGACGCGGACGCGGAAGTCGCTTCGGCCGCGGCAGTGGCTCTGGGCCGCATCGGAAATGAAGCGGCGACCAGGACGTTGCAGCAGTCGCTGGCCGACGCCCCGGCGCCCGTGAAGTCCGCGATGGCGGAAGGGTGCATCCTGTGCGCCGAGCAGTTGCTGGCCGAGGGCAAGAAAGCCGAAGCAGCGGGCCTGTACGAACTGGTCCGCAAAGCTGATGTGCCGAAGCAGAGGATCATCGAAGCGACTCGCGGCGCAATTCTCGCGAAGGAGGCCGCAGGGCTGCCGTTGCTGGTCGAGCAGCTGCAATCGAAGGACAAGGCGTTCTTTGCTCTTGGCCTCGGACTGGCCCGCGAGATTGCGGGTAACGATACGACGAAGGCCGTGATCGCGGAATTCGAGAAAGCCGCGCCGGAGAAGAAAGCCTCGCTGCTGCTCGTGTTGGCGGACCGCGCCGATGTTGCCGCGCTGCCCGCGGTGCTGGCGGCTGCGAAAAGCGGATCGAAGGATTCTCGCATCGCGGCGATCGAGGTGGTCGAGCGGTTGGGCAATGCTTCGTGCCTGCCGGCGCTGTTGGAGATTGCGGTCGAGTCGGATGAGGGAATCGCGGAGAAGTCCCGCGAGGCCATGGAAAAGCTGCCTGGCAAGGAAGTGGACGGCGATCTCGCAGCCCGCCTGCAGGGATCGAAGGGCGCGGCAAAACGTGTCTTGATTCAAGTGATCGGTAAACGCCGCATTGACGCCGTGCCGGCTTTGATTGCCGCCGCCGATGATGCCGATGCCCAGACCCGGGCCGCCGCGCTGACCGCGCTCGGATCGGTCGTTGGACTCGACAAGCTCTCGGTGCTGACAACGCGGGCCTCATCCGCCAAGAATCCGGAGGATCTGGCTGCCGCGCGGAAGGCGCTCCGTGAGGCGTGTGTTCGTATGCCCGACCGCGAGGCGTGTGCCCAGCAGCTTGTCGATGCGATGGGACGGGCGCCGGTTGAGGCGAAGTGTGAAATGCTGAAGATCCTCGCCTTGATGGGCGGGCCGAAAGCGTTGCAGGCCATCGGGGCTGCAGCCAAGGCGCAGGACGCCGATCTGCAGGACACGGCCACTCAGTTGCTCGGCGAATGGATGGCCGTTGACGCGGCACCCGTGCTGCTCGATCTGGCCAAGGCCAATACGAAGTATGAAGTCCGCGCGGTCCGGGCCTACATCCGCCTGGTGCGGCAGTTCACGCTGCCCGAAGATCAGCGGATCGCCATGTGCCGCACTGCACTTCAGATCGCCAAGCGAGACGCCGAAAAGAAGCTCGTGCTCGAAGTCCTCGAACGCTACGCGAGCCTTGACGGGCTGCGGCTTGCAGTCGAAGTGGCGAAGACCCCGTCGCTGAAGCAGGATGCGCTGGCCTCCTCGCTGGTGATCGCGCAGAAGGTCGGGGGATCACCGGATGTGAACGCGCTGCTGGCTCAACTCGGCCAGGAACCGGTGAAGATCGAGATCGTCAAGGCCGAGTACGGCGCTGAAGGCAAGTCGAAGGACGTGACCGAAGTGCTTCGCAAGCAGGTCCGCGACCTGCCGCTCATCGTGCTGCCGTCGGCGAGCTACAACAAGTCGTTCACCGGCGATCCGGCACCCGGCGTGGCTAAGAAGTTGAAGATCCAGTATCGGATCAACGGCAAGGCCGGCGAAGTATCTCTGGCCGAAGACGCCATGATTCTGCTGCCGATGCCGAAATGAGCGGCAATTCGGTGTGCAGGAAGTCGTATTGCGATTGGATAGTGTCGGCCATTGCATTGGTCACGCTGATGCTGGATGCAGCGGCGCCTGTGCCGCAGGCGAAAGCGGCCGATGCGGAAGTGCCGAAGCCGAGTTCGCGCACCGTTCGGACCGTCGAGGGCTGGACGGTGCGCGTGGATGACCGTCTGCTCGCGCCGCCCGACGAGGCAGTTGGGCGGCGCGCATTGCAGATGCTTGAATCTAAACTGGTAGACATTACTTTTGTCGTGCCGCCGGAACGGTTGCGGAAGCTGCGGTCCGTCACGATCGTCATCGATTTGAGCTGCGGCGGTCTGCGCACCATGCAGTATCACCCCAGCGAGGACTGGCTGGCCGAACACGGCTATTCGCGTGATCTGGCGCGATGCGTGCATATCCCGGTGGCTGCCGATCTCCTCACGGCGCGCACAGTGCGCGAGCAGCCCTGGGTGGTTCTGCACGAACTCTCGCATGCGTACCACGACCAGGTACTTGGCTTTGACGAGCCGAAGATCCGGGAGGCGTACGAGAAGTACCGCAGCAGCGGTCGCGGCGAGCAGGTCATGCTGTTCGACGGAAGCCGCGTGCGGCATTACGCACTGACGGACCAAATGGAGTTCTTTGCCGAGATGACCGAAGCCTATTTCGGCTCGGACGATTTCTTTCCGTTCAATCGGGGCGAACTGAAGACCGCGGAGCCCGAGATCTACGAACTGATGCGATCGGTTTGGGAGCCCTAGACAAGAACGAAGAGATGGGTTGCCGTTTCTTTCGAGTGCCTCTGGCTTTGCCCGTGTTGCAGGACGGTACTTCGGGCAAATAGCGGCGGAATGGGCGTGTGGCGAGTAACGCCAATGTGCGATGAACGCCTCGGAACACTGGCTGAGCCAGATGGCACTCCAGACGCTGCATTCAAGAGCGTATTCAGCCTGCAAGAAACAAGCGTGCCCGTCGGTCCACCGTGCGGGTGAACAAACGGGCACAAGATTTCTTCCCGGCGATCACGACGTCGTACGGGTCAGGACGTCGTACGGATCAGGGCGTCTTGAGAATTGCGCCGGTATCGGCACTGGTCGCCATGGACGCATATTTGGCCAGATATCCGGTCCTGAACCGCGGCGGCGGTGCCGTCCATTGTGCCGCGCGGCGGGCGAGTTCTTCCTCGCTCAACCGGACGTTCAGTTTGCGGGCCGGGATATCGATGTCGATGATATCGCCCGGTTGCAGCAGTCCGATCGGGCCGCCCGAAGCGGCTTCGGGGCTGATGTGACCGATGCAGGCGCCGGCTGTTCCGCCGGAGAATCGTCCGTCGGTGATCAGCGCGACTTTGTCGTCGAGGCCCACGCCTTTCAGCGCGGATGTGGGGGCAAGCATTTCCTGCATTCCAGGTCCGCCGCGCGGTCCCTCAAAGCGGATTGCAACCACATCGCCCGCCTTGACTCGCCCGTCGATGATGCCCGCGTATGCATCCGGCTCGGATTCAAAGATCACCGCGGGTCCGGAATGGCGGAGCATTTCGGGACGCACCCCGGCTGATTTCACGACTGCACCCTGGGGGGCCAGATTGCCGAACAGGATCGTCAATCCGCCCTCCTGGCTGTAGGCATTGTCGGCTTCCCGCAGACAGTCGTACGGATCGAAGCCGAGATCTTCCTTCGACAGGTCGCTCAGCGTGGCGGCCCGCTTCGCTACGTTCATGCCTTGAACATTTCGCTGACGTCCCGGCGTGACCGCCGCGAGTTCCAGAGCTTCCTTGCTGACCGTCTTGGTCCGCACGTCGAATTCGGCGAGATTCTCGCCGAGCGTCTTTCCGGTGACCGTCTTGCAGTCGAGGTTCAGCAGTCCGGGCCGTCCTCGCTGGACGCTTCCCAGGATAGTGTGGATACCGCCCGAATTGTGGACGTCCTCGATGTGATAGTGGCTGCTCGGCGACACCTTGCAGACGTTGGGCGTGCGGGTGCTGAGCTGGTTGATTCGTTCCATGTTGTATTCGATGCCGGCCTCGTGGGCGATCGCCAGCATGTGAAGCACCGTATTGGTGCTGCCGCCCATCGCCATGTCGAGCACCATCGCGTTGTCCACCGATTCGAGGGTGACGATCTCGCGGGGCAGCAGTCCGTGTCCGGGGCCTCGCTTGTCGAATTCCTGCACCATCTCGACGATCCGTTCCGAGACGCGGCGGAACAGTTTCTGCCGCTCGATGCTCGTGGCCAGAAGCGTTCCGTTGGTGGGCAGAGCGAGGCCGAGTGCCTCGCACAGGCAGTTCATGCTGTTGGCCGTGAACAGCCCGGAACAGGAACCGCAGGTGGGGCAGCCGAGCTTCTCGAGCTTCTGCAGTTCTTCGGCCGAAATCTTGCCTTGCTGACGTGCCGCCGCCCCGGCGAACACGTCGATCAGGTCGACTTTCTTTCCTTCGGCCGTGGCACCGGCTTCCATCGGGCCGCCGCTGACGAAGATGGTCGGGATGTTGCAGCGGACAGCCGCCATCAGCATGCCGGGAACGATCTTGTCGCAGTTGGGAATGCAGATCATGCCGTCAAAGCAATGGGCCTGCACCATCGTCTCGACACAATCGGCGATCAGCTCGCGGCTGGGCAGCGAAAACTTCATTCCGCCGTGCCCCATCGCGATTCCGTCGTCGACGCCGATCGTGTTGAATACGAACGGCACTGCCCCCGCTTCACGCACGCATTTCTTGACGAACTCGCCTACGCGATTCAAATGCACGTGGCCGGGAATAATGTCGGTATAGCTGTTGCAGACCGCGATAAACGGTTTGCCGAAATCTGCATCTTCGACTCCCGTGGCCCGCAGCAGGCTACGGTGGGGTGCTCTCGCGTCACCCAGTTTGATCGCGTCGGATCGCATCAGTAATGGCTCCTCAGGCAAATATCGAATTTCCAGGAAACTCTATTATGCAGCGGCAAGGCGAATCGGGCCAGACGCCGACGGGAGCCGTGGGCTCGGCGAAAATGTCGTACGTCACGGCGCCGCAAGGTTTTTCGCGACGAAAACGCGGTCCCGTCCTGCCATCAAGGCAGGAAACAATCGGCGGCCGGGAGCAGGCGAGTGGGTTTTCCGCCGCCGATGCGGCAGACGCCATCTGTCCTTTGCGGTTTTCCCGCAAGAACCATCGTTTCGTGGCTCATATCCACCCACCTCCGGCGTCGTTGCTGCGTCGTGCCGACCGCGATAGACTCACCCGGTAGCGCGTGGACGAGGCTGGACTTTCTAACGCCGAACACTATCGGGAGCAAGGAAATGATGCGCTTGAATTCGGTCCTGCATGGCTTCGTGCTGAACACGCTCGTAGTCTGCGCAAATCTCGCACAAGGCGGCGAGTTAATGCTGCTGGATTTCGAGACCGAACTCGGTCCGCACGCGACAACCGATGCGAAAGTGGAGCGGATTGCAGTGGAAGGGGGTTCGGCGCTGCGAGTCGCCACCGGCCATATGCAGCCGTGGCCGGGCGTGACGCTGAAGGCGCCGCAGGGCCGATGGGATCTGGCAGACTGCCGTGAAGTGCTCGTCGATCTGCACAACACCAGCGATGCACGTCTTGCGGTCTTTTGTCGAGTCGATAATCCGGGAGCCGATGGAAAGCAGCACTGTGTGACGGGATCTCTCGAACTCGAGCCGGGCAAACGGGGCGTGCTGCACGTCGACCTGAGACGCACATCGGACAGCCGGCTGGACGGAAAACTCTTCGGCATGCGCGGCTATCCGGTTGCAGTTGGCGGGCCGGGAACAATCGACGCGGCGAATGTGACTCAGGTCCTGTTGTTCGTGAGCAAGCCGGATCGCGACTGGCAGTTCGAGGCGGATCGCGTGCGCGCTGCCGGCAGGTACATTGCGCCGAACGCATCGATTCATGATGCCGAGCCATATTTCCCGTTGATCGATACATTCGGGCAGTACAAGCACAAGACGTGGCCCGGCAAGGTCCTGTCGCTGGACGATCTGCAATCGAGACCGAAAACGGAGGCTCGAGATCTGGAAGAACACCCGGGCCCGGTCGAATGGGATTCGTATGGCGGGTGGGCCCGTGGCCCGCAGTACAAGACGACGGGATTCTTCCGCGTGGAAAAACACCAGAATAAATGGTGGCTTGTCGATCCGGATGGGCACCTCTTCTGGTCGCACGGTATTGACTGTGTGCGAATGGTCGATGCGACGCCTGTTGAGGAACGCGAAGCGTGGTTCGAGGATTTCCCCGGCTCGAAGCCCGAGTTCCAGGCGTTCTTGAGCCGC
Source organism: uncultured Planctomycetaceae bacterium (assembly GCA_903863885.1). Lineage (GTDB taxonomy): Bacteria > Planctomycetota > Planctomycetia > Pirellulales > Pirellulaceae > CAIPEB01. The sequence goes on from CAIPEB010000179.1 coordinate 45,601, forward strand.
AGCCGCGCGTTGAAAGGACATTATGCGGACCGGTCGCCACAGTGCTTCTCGTTCGCTGCAGCGAACCTGTTTCGCAAGTACGGCTCGGATTGGAAGAACGAATATGCCGACGTGATCCATCGGCGGTTGCGCAGTTGGGGACTGAACACGATCGCCAACTGGTCCGACGAGGGAGTGCGGCTGATGCGGCGCACTCCGTATACGGACACGATCTCTTCGGGACGCACGCCGATGATCGAGGGGAGCGAAGGGTACTGGGGCAAATTTCCCGATGTCTTCGACGGGAGTTTCGCTCGGAATCTCAGGGCCGCGATGGACAATCACCGGGGACGCAGCGCCGGGGATCCCTGGTGCGTAGGGTATTTTTCCGATAATGAAATGTCCTGGGGCGACGAAATGTCGCTCGCGATCGCAACGCTGAAATCCCCGCCGCAGCAGGCTGCGAAGCGGGAATTCGTCGGCGATCTCAAGGCGAAGTACGAAGAGATTGGAAAGTTGAATGCGGCCTGGGGAACATCGTATCCGTCGTGGGACGAACTGTTGAATCGGCGCGAGGCTCCCGACCGTGCGAAAGCGGGCAGCGATCTGAAGGCGTTCTATTCCCGCCTGGCGGAGCGCTATTTTTCCGGCGTTCGCGATGCGATACGATCCGTCGCGCCTCAGCAGTTGTACCTGGGCTGTCGCTTTGCCTGGGTCAACGATCGCGCAGCGGCCGCGGCCGCGAAATATTGTGACGTCGTGAGTTACAACCTCTACCGTTCCAGCGTGGCCGATTTTCGATTCAACGGGGGAGCCGACGTGCCGCTGATCATCGGCGAATTCCACTTCGGCGCGCTCGACCGCGGGATGTTTCACACGGGACTCGTTTCCGTGCCGGATCAGGCTGAACGCGCCAAGACCTACCGAGACTACGTGCAAGGAGCGGCACGGCATCCGCAGTTCGTCGGCACTCACTGGTTTCAATACCAGGACGAGCCGACTACCGGACGCGTCTACGACGAGGAAAATTACCAGATCGGTTTCGTCGACATTGCGGATACGCCCTATGCGGAGATGATCGCGGCCAGTCGCGAGGTCGGCGAGCAACTGTACCGGACGCGTATCGCCGACTGAACCGTTCATGCGCGGCACATTCTGCTCGTTGGCCGTGATTACTAATGATAACTACTAACTAAGTGAATAGTAAGTTAGGCACTTGCCTGGCAGGTATTATGAACTTGAAGTGTTATGAAAGTACTAACAGTTATTGCGATGTATGCTACCGTGGCTGCCTTCGCTTTTCTTGCGGATTTGACAGCGAATGCCGCGGAGTCCGGCGTTCCCGCGTCGCGGCCGAATGTGCTGGTCATTCTCGCGGATGACCTGGGGCGCGGCGATTACTCGGCGTTCGGCACGGCTGATATTCGCACGCCCAGCATCGATCGACTTGCGCGCGAGGGAATGAGTTTCGACAATTTCTACGCGAATTCGTGCGCCTGTTCCCCCACGCGGGCGGCGCTGCTCACAGGCTGCTATCCGGATCGCGTCGGAGTGCCGGGAGTCATTCGGCATACGCCGGAGAACTCCTGGGGATTCCTTTCCTCTCGCTTTGCTCTGTTGCCCAAGACGCTCAAGTCGGCGAAATACCACACGGCCATCGTCGGCAAGTGGCATCTTGGGCTTTCATCGCCGAACACGCCGAACGAGCGGGGATTCGATTTCTTTCACGGTTTTCTCGGCGACATGATGGACGACTACTGGACCCACCTGCGGGGCGGCCAGAACTTCATGAGGCTCAATCAGGAGACGATCAATCCGACGGGGCATGCGACCGATTTGTTCAGCCAATGGGCCTGCGACTATCTCGACGAGCGGGCCAAGTCGAATCAGCCGTTTTTCCTGTACCTGGCCTACAACGCCCCGCACGATCCGCTGCAGCCTCCACAGGAATGGCTGGACCGGGTCCGGCAGCGGGAGCCGAAGATGGATCCGACCCGAGCGAAACTCGTGGGGCTGATCGAACACCTCGATAGCGGAATTGGCCGCGTGCTCGAGCGGCTCGATGAACTTCGTCTGACGGAAAACACGCTGGTGTTCTTTACGTCGGACAACGGCGGTTGGCTTCCGTCACGGGCCAACAACGGGCCGTGGCGCAGCGGAAAGACGCACGTTTACGAAGGCGGAGTGCGAGTTCCGGCGATCGCTCGCTGGCCCGGGCGGATCGCGCCGGGCTCTCAGACTCCCCACGTTGCGCTGACGATGGATCTGTACGCGACGGTCTGCGAAACGTCTGGTGCGGCGGCCCCGAACGGAATCGACGCGGTGAGTTTCCTGCCGGCGCTGCTCGGAAAGCCGCAGGCCGATGCGAAGCGGGATTATTATTACACGCTGAGGGAAGGCGGGCCGCAGTTCGGCGGCAAATCGATCGAGGCCGTGCGCCGCGGACCCTGGAAGCTGCTGCAGGATCGTCCTTTCTCGCCGCTGGAACTCTACAATCTCGACAGCGACCCCGGCGAGTCGAAGAACGTGGTCGATCAGAACCCGGCCGTCGCGCGAGAACTCTCGGCCGCGCTGCAGTCGCAGTTCCTGCGCGCCGGGCAAGTGCCGTGGCAGCCGCCTGAACCGAACGGACCGCAGGCGGATTGAGAATCGGAGCACGCTACAGTTCGAATTCGGGCAGCGTAAACCGCCACTGCAGCGACGCCAGCCGCAGGCCGATGATGATCGCGATGGCGGCCAGACGATTGCCGATCGCTCCCGGATGCCAGGCCTCGAGCAATACGTACGTGCCCGCTCCGACAAACGCAGCGGTCGCGTAGAGATAGGTTTCCTTGCGGAAAACGACGGGGAGCGTGTTCAGCAGCACATCGCGGGCGACACCGCCCGCAACTCCGGTCATCACGCCGAGCACGACCGAGTCGATGCGATCGGCCGCGAAAGACAGCGACTTTGAAGTGCCTAGAATCGTGAAGAAGCCGAGCACAAACGCGTCGGCGATCATGAACGCAGCTGCCGGGAATCGCACGAACCGGGCCGCGTAGAAGGTGGCGACTGCGGTGATCGCGGCCGTTACCACGTAAGACGAGTCATGGATCCAAAAGACGCCGGGTGTCTTCAGCACGACGTCGCGAAATGTGCCTCCGCCCAGTGCCGTCACAAGGGCGAGCACAATGACGCCGAAGAGATCAACGTACTTGCCCTTGGCAGCCAGCACGCCGGAGATGGCCGCTACTGCGACACCGAAATGCTCGAGGTAGTACTGCATGAGCAGTTAGTGCGGACTCAGGACGCCGTTTTGCGACTCACCAGCGCGTCGCGGATTTCCGTAAGGAGCTGCTGGTCTTTCGTCAGTTTGGGAGCCTGCGATTCCTGTTTCTTGTTCCTCGTGATCCACCCCAGAAACTTGACGAGGAAGAGCCAAAGCGCCAGCGCGACGATAACGAAGTTCACGACCTCGCCGATAAACAGTCCGAAGGGGACCTCTTTGCCGTGCACCGACAGTTTCCAGCCAAGATAGCCCTGCTGACCGGGCATGACCAAACCGATCAGCGGCATGATGATGTTCTTAACCAGCGAGTCGACGATCTTGCCGAACGCGCCGCCGATGATCACACCGATGGCCAGGTCAACCACATTGCCCTTGAGCGCGAAGCTCTTGAATTCGTCAAACAGGGTGAATGCCGTCTTGGTCGGGTCCGCCATGAGGCGCTTTGCGCTGTCCATCGGATTTCGTGGAAGTTCGAACTGGCTCATTCGCGATTCTCGCTGTGAACTGGAATGGGCATTCGGCGTTTTCGCCGGTCGAGAGAGGGTGGGAAAGATACTTGCCCCGCCGCGACGGCTCAAGAGCATTTTGGTGCTAGCGGCGGGGGAGGCCACGGATAAACACTGATTAACACGGACGGTTGGCGGGAGTGACCGAACGTTCGTCAGGAAAGTCCCATCAGCGGGCAGAGAATGCGCAGGCCGATGAGGACTATAAAGAAGCCGAGAATGTCGAACAGTACTCCCGCGCGGATCATCTTGGAGAGCGGCACCAGGCGAGAGCTGTAGACGATCGCATTGGGGGGCGTCGAGACGGGCAGCATGAAACCGAAGCTGGCGCCCAGGCAGGCACCGAGGGCGGGAGGCACAGGATTGACTCCCGCCGACTGAGCCAGTGCGATCGCAACGGGGCAGATCATGTTTGCGGCGGCTGTGTTGGAGGTTGCCTCGCTGATTATGATGCCCATGCCGATGCACGTGGCGGTAATTGACCAGAGCGATCGCGCGCCGAGAATCCCTGTGATCGCGCTGCCCATTGCCTCAGCTACTCCGGTTTTGAACATCAGGGTGCCGAGGCTGAGTCCGCCGCCGAACAGCAGGATCGTGCCCCAATCGATTTGTACCGCATCCTCCCAGGTCAGTGTAAACGTGCGCTGCTTCCAATCGAGCGGCGCGGCAAACAGAAAAAGTGCCGCAACAATCGCTGCAACCGCCTCCGGCAGGCGGGATTCGCACATCGCGAGCCACGGGTGCTCCTTCGGCAATGCGAGCGACAACAATCCGGGCATGAGCCAAAGGGTAATGGCCAGCACGAACGCCGCGAGCGTGTTGATCTCGCCGGCGGTCCAGCGGCCGAGTGCCTCGCGTTCCTCGTGCAGATAATGTTCAAGGTCGTGGGCAGCGCCGGGCGTTTCGCGGTCGGTAATACCCATCCCGCGGATCATGAAGAACAGTGCAAGGCCCATGACTATCAGCATCGGTATGGCAATTGCCATCCAGCGAAAGAAGCTGATCTCGACGTGCGCAAGCGACCGGATCAGTCCGATGCCGATCAGGTTCGGAGGGGAGCCGACAGGAGTGCCGATGCCGCCGATCGAAGCGGCATAGGCGATCATAATCATCACGCCCGTCGCGTAGGGCCAGGGTTCGGATGTTGCACCGCCCTTTCCTCTCGCCCGATTGAGGGTGCTCACGATACCGAGGGTTACCGGCAGCATCATGGCCGTGGTGGCCGTGTTGCTCACCCACATGGATATCAGGATCGAAACGAGCCCCAGTCCGGCCAGCACTCGAGTCGTGTTACCGCCGATGAACCGCAGCGAGAGGAATCCCAAGGCGAGCCGCCGGTCCAACTGGTGCAGCGTCATGGCGCGGGCCAGCATGAAACTGCCGATGAACAGAAACACGATCGGATCGGCGAAGGGAGCGAGAGCTGTCTTCGCATCGGCCACACCGAACAGGATGCACAGGACGACACCGAGTATTCCGGTCACCGGCAGCGGAAGTGCCTCGGTCACCCACAGCACCGCCACCATTGCGAGGATCGCCGAGACGCTGCGCCCGGCCGGCGTGAGTGAACCGTCCAACCGCATCCACACCAGCGCGGCCACAGCGGGAGCGACCACCATGCCGCAGGTCTTTCTCGATTGCTCGAACCGGGATCCGACTTCCGACATGATCTTGAAGTCCCGCAAGAGGCCATCACGCTGCCGTTCGCGGATCGTTCTCGCGATGCAGCCTTCGAACGCGAGCAGCTTCGCGAACGAACTGCAACAGATAGTAAAGCAAAAATGCGATGATGACCCACAGCAGGATCAGCCAGGGTATCAGTGTCGCCAGCTTGTAGGTGTCCGCGACAAGCTCCTGTTTCGCGCCGGGGACGCCGGGCGCCCACCAGGCCCATGCCTCGAAGATGGCCGCATAGGCGAGCAGGCCGAGGAATACGATTGTGAAGGCGGGGCTGCGCGTCTCGCGACTGGCTCGGCGATCCATCCACGGCACGAGCAGGAGAAACAACCCGCACACCGCGAAGAACGCGACTCCGAGCGTCTCAGGTACGCACTTGAGCGTCTGGAACATGAAGAGAAAGTACCACTCGGGCTTGATGCCCACCGGGGCAGGTTGAAGCGGATTGGCTTGAGGGCCGACCTCCGCGGGAATCCAGACGGCCAGCGTCGTCAGCACGCCGAGCAGCAGCAGCCACAATCCGGCATCGAGATACAGGAACTCGCCGAAAAACGGACGTTCATCGCGAACCTGTCCTCGCGGGAGGCCGAGCGGCAGGCTCATGCCCTGAAGTTGGACCAGCAGCAGGTGCAATGCGAGGACCGCTCCCAGCGCGGCGGGCACGATGGCAACGTGGGCCGCAAAGAACCGCGTGATCGTATCTCCCGAAATCTCCGTTCCTCCGCGCAGCAGATGCGTCGCCACTTGTCCAACCCCCGGCACCGCTTCCGGAATACTCGTTCCCACCATCGTCGCGTGATACGAAAGTTCCGTCCACGGCAACAGGTATCCGCTGAATCCGAGGGTCAGAGTCAGGCCCATCAGCACCATTCCGGAGACCCAGGTCAGTTCGCGCGGTTTGCGGTAGGCTCGCGAGAAAAGTACGGTGAGAAAATGCAGGAACGTTGCGGCAACAAAGAAGTGAGCGCCCCAGACGTGGACCGAACGAATGAGCCAGCCGTACGGCACCACCGTCATGATCTTCTGGACGCTGGCGTGGGCCGCTGCTTCGGTGGGCTGGTAATACAGCATCATCAGGCAGCCGCTGGCGACCTGCAGCGCGAACAGGAACATCGCCGCACCGCCAAGAAAATAGATCCAGCTGTGGCGATGCACAGGCACCTTCTTGTGCTTGAGCCACTGCATCACCGACGAAAGATCAATGCGTTCGTCGAGCCAGGTCATCGTGCCCGCGGCGGCACTGTCGAACAACCCGCCGTTAACTCGCTTTGTCAAGGTTCGCTTGCTCCAGTGCGATGATCAGTTTGCCGTCTTTCATTTTCTGATGGAACTGCTGCAGAGGTCGCGGCGGAGGGCCACTGATGACCTTTCCTTCGAGATCGAAGTAGCCGCCGTGGCAGGCGCAGGCGATTTGTCGACTCTCTTCCGCATATCGGACCGTACAACTCAAATGCGTGCACGTCGCCACGAATACCTTCAACTCGCCCGCCCCGCTTTCGGTGCGTATGAGCAGCACGGGAATCCGTCCATACAACAGCATGCGGGCCTTGCCGGGCGGCAATTCGAAATCCTTGGCCTCGATTTCCATGAAGGCCGGCGGTGGATCCGGGCGGAAATTGCCCGCGTATTGAATCAACGGGACTGCTGCGCCGGCGCCAAGCGCGGCGGTTCCGCCGCCGAGCATGCGGCAGAGAAATCGTCGTCTTGCCACACAGGACTCTTCAATCTTCACGGCCGCTTCCTATCATTCTCAGCGCATGTTTCAACATTCACTCTCCTCTTGGGGAGAGTCTGCCCGACAGGGCCGGAGAGGGGGGGGATGACCCTCCCCGGACGCTATCGCGTCCGACCCTCCCGCGTTGCGGGAGGGTGAA
>CAIPEB010000180.1 GCA_903863885.1 uncultured Planctomycetaceae bacterium
GGATGTCAGATGTCGGATGTCAGATGTCGGATGTCGGATGTCGGATGTCGGATGTCAGATGTCGGATGTCAGATGTCGGATGTCAGATGTCGGATGCCGGATGTCGGATGTCGGATGCCGGATGTCGGGCAGTCCGCCGTGGGTTGAAACCCACGTCTACCTTCATGCCGTCGCTCCGCGACTCCAGACTCCAGACTCCAGACTCCAGACTGATTGCGCCCCCTCGCGTGGTGCTCTGGGCGATTTCGATGGGCTCTCTCGGCCGTTTCCTCCTTCAATCTGTATGCGGGCGTGGGTAGACTGGAGAAGAGTTTACTTTTCTTCTGTCTCATCTGATCCTGATTGCGCTCTTTGGACTTGGGTAGGGAACCGTGCCCGCAGACCGTTGCATCTTGCTGGCCCTGGGGATCGTCGCGGTGCTGCGGCCGGCGCTGGGGCTGTCGCAGCCTCCCGTAACCGTTCCGCCTACGACGCCTCCTGCCGCCGTAACTCCCGCAGGGGCAGCGGGTACCGTTCCGCCCGCGACACCTGCCGGAGCGATGCCGCCGGGTGCTCAGCCCCCGCCTGGTTCGTCGCCGCCCACGGCGGCGCCATCGTCCGTGCCGCCGAGCACAGTCCCGCCAAACGCAGTTCCCTCGGTTCCCGGGCAACCTGGAACAGGGCAACCCGGGGCGGTTCCGGCGCCGGCGGGCATGCCCGTGATTAGTCCGCCGGCGGCTCCAGGCGTCGGGCCGGTGCCGCCTCGCGCGGTGAGTGTTCAGGAGGTCGGGCCGAAAGTCTATTACTTGAAGGACAAGGATGGAAATCTTGTTCTGGTGCCGGACTTTACGTTTGAACGCTACGAGGAGTTGGTGGCGCGCGAAATCGCTCAGGGGGCGCCAAAACCCCCGGCGTACAGTTTTGCTGACATGGTCCGGTTTAAGTGCAAGACGGACCGCGACCAGGCCGAGATCGAGGCGGTATTTCCATTGCGGTTTGTTTCCACGGCCGAGACCAATGGGCGCTGGATTCGCGTGCCGTTAGAGATGAAGCAGGGAGTATTGGTTGCTCCGCCGACGCTTGAGGGGCAGGGCGAAGTATTCCTGGAATACCGCGCGGGTGACGAAGGCTACATTGCGTGGGTGAGGTCGAAGTCAGAGGGACTGCAGCGATTGACGTTGAAGCTGAAGGCGCCGCTGACGCAGGTTGACAGCGAAAAGCGTCTGTTGTTGTCGCTGGTCCGTGCCCCCATGCGTCTTGAGATGGAAGTTGCCGCGACGGGAGTCGAGGGACGGGTCGGCACGAGCGACGAGAACATGTTGTCGATTGAACGGCCGGACGGCCTGCGGACGTTGCTGGTTGTCGACGGCACGGGAGGCAATCTCGAGTTGGCCTGGCAGGAAAAAAGCGAGCGACCAACGCTGCTTGAGGCCAACGGATCGTTGCTTGTTTCCATTACAGGCGAGCGTGTCGAGTGCAATGCAAAGCTCAAGATCCGCAGTTACGGGGCGCCAATTGATGCGTTCAGCGTGCGGCTGCCTCCGGAGATGGATCTGGTGGCCGGCAGCCAACCTGGTTTTCGCGTCACGACGGTGGCGGATTCCGAGGCGGGCGCCATCAGTGGCCAGCGAGTGCTCGTGCAACGGTTGGAGGGCAAGACTTCGGAGCCGATGAACGTGCAGTTGGTGGCCTGGCGTCCTTCGCAGCGAGGCGGTCAGCGAGCGCCGATCGAGTTGGGCGGCTTTGAGGTGATCGGTGCCGTGCGTCAGTGGGGAGCGATGGATATTTCGGTCGAGGGAGAATGGCAAGTCGACTTCAACGCCGGGCAGAATGTGCAGCGGGTGGACAGCGCGGGCGAAGTTGCGCGGCAGCAGAACCTCGCAGCACGCTTTGAGTATTTTCGGCAGCCCTGGTCGTTGGCTGTTGAACTGATCCCCAAGCAGACGCGACTCAGCGTCGAACCGGTTTACGTATATCAGGTTGATCCGAATCGCGTGCGGCTCGACGCCACGTTGCGCTACAAGACAAGCGGCGGTCGGCCTCGCGATGCGCGTATCGACTTGGGAGGCTGGGTGCTGGATCGCGTGACGCCGCCCGAATTGGTGGCGGAAGCGTTGAATACGGACAGTCTGACTCCGCTGCGGATACCCATTGCCGCGCAATCCCTGCCGGCATCCGGTGAATTTGTGCTGCAGGTCGAAGCTCATCGCGATGTGGTCGCGGGCCAGCCTCTGATGCTCGCTCCGCCGCGATGCCCGGAGGCGACTGCCGCACCGGCGCTGGTTGTATTGGCGGCGGCCGAAAACGCAGAGCTGGTGCCGGACTCATCCGCGACGGTTGGGCTGGTCCCCGATACTTTACCGGCCGCGATGGACGCAGCGCGGTTCGTGTTGCCGCCGCTCGTATATCGCGAAGAGCCTTCGGCCGAGGGGGCCGTGTTTGTGGGAAGAGTGCGCAAACGGGATCGGTCGGTCAAAGTCCGGATCACCACGCGACTGCAGGCCTCCGGCACACATCTGGTCGTCGACCAGGCATATGCCTACGAGGTGGCGTACGAGGCTCTGCAGCGGCTGGAGTTTGAATCCTCCGTGCCAGCCAAATCACTTGCCGACTTGCGGATGACGAGTGGTGGCCAGGATCTGGCCTGGAAGGAAGATGTCGCGGCTTCGGCCAAGTCGCCCGGTCGTCTGGCGGCCGATCTGCCC
>CAIPEB010000181.1 GCA_903863885.1 uncultured Planctomycetaceae bacterium
TGGTACACTTCCTTGCGTTTGCGGCTGGTATGCCGGAAGCGGCGGTCACGCCGGCTCCAGGTCCGACCGCCGTCCCAGGACCACTCCAGGATTCTCACGATGTCGCCGAACTCGTGCAGCTGCGGCACGGTCGTGCGGCCCATGTCGATCCAACTGTCCTCGACCTGGTTCAAGAGCACCGGACCGACGACCAGCGAATTCTGCTGCCGGTCGAGCGCGAACAGAATGTTTTTGAGCGTGGCGATCCGATCGGCGGAATGGACGCTGGGCGGACTGCCGGGGGCAGAAGTGCTCTTGCGCCGCCGCAGGCTGGTGCGAGCGCGTTGGCGGATGAAGGCTCCCGCCCGCGAGAGCGCCTTGAGGTTGGCCTTGCTCATGCGCTCGATCACCGTCTGGCGATCGAAGAAGTAGTCCGTCATGTGCATGCCGATGGAGAATCGCATCCTGCCGCCTCAGCCACCGAGTGAAATCACATTCCCACAGGCACGCCGGTCCCTCACGGCTTGACCTTGGTCGCGAAGCCTTCCTTGACGAGCTGCCTGTTCACGCAGTCGCCCTCAATCCATAGCGTGCCGATCACGCGACCGAACGAAAATACATCGCCCAACCGCTTGGCTTCGCTCAGATCGATCGTCAGCGTTGCGTCCTTGCCTTCCGCCAGTTTCGTCAATCGGTTCTTGGCGGGTTCTCCGCCGCTGCCCAGTTCTTTGGCCCAGCAGTCCTTCAAACGCACGGACGTGGTGAGTCGCAGTTGCACGACCACGGTGTCCCCGTCGGTCACTTCCGCGATCGTGCACGGCAGCGTGATACTGGGCTGCGGCGCTCGCTCGGCAGCGAATACAGCACCAAGCAGGCTCACAAGGTAGATTGCCCACAGAGCGGCGGCGATCCGGTTCCATCCGATCCGAAATTTCATGCGTCCCTCGTGAACATGGGTTTGAGCAGTCGGAGATTCTGGGTCGATAGTGGAATGCCCGAGGATCGCCGCACTTCGGCCCGCAAATCGGCAGGCAGAAAATCCGCCAGGTGAAACGGCCGGATCCGCTTCGGGCTGCGATGGCAGTTGGCCACCAGTGCCATCAGGTTGCCCGCATGCATCCAGGCCTCCCGCCGTTGTCCTTCGTACATCCAGACCAGTTCGCGGAGCGTCAATCCGTGAGGATCGACGCCCAACTTGCCCGCTAGCCGCCAGATCCATCGCCAGACGGATGCAGCACGGCTGCCAGCCGCCGATCCATCTCCGCCGCCGTCCGCTCGATCTCCGCCTGGATCGCCTGCTCCAACTGCGGCGAGTCCAGCTTGGCCGTCGCCATGTCCAGCATGGCCGAGCGGGCTCGGTTCATCTTGGCCCACAGACTCGTCAGAGCTGCGCGCCGCTGCTGCGGGAAAAAAAGGGACAGCCCCAGCACCAGGGCCTGCGCTGCCGCTTCGATCGTGTCGCCCACCAGCAGTTCGCCGAACGCCAGGTCGTCGATGCCCCGCTCGTCCGCCTGCGGCTTGCATACGGCGTAGAGCGTATTGGCCAACAGCACCGGGTCATCTGCCAAACGATTGAGCAGCACGCCGTCGAACACGTCGAGTAGGTTCACTTCGACGAGTTCCTTCACGCGTTTGAGCGTGCCGACCGTGATCGTCACATTCCAGCGTCGTCCTTCGCGATCCGTCCAGACAGCCGATTCCATCAGTTGAGCTCCGCAGTATCGGGAATGCGCACCGGCGAGGTCCGCAGCGATTCCACCAGTTCCACCAGCCACGCCAGGTCGCTGGTACGAATGGTGACGTACTGCGTCCCGGCGGACGCGTCCGCGCCTTGTTTCAACGCCGCAAATCGCACTTCGTCAAACATAGCCTGTTAGCCCTAAGCAAAAGAACACGTGTTAGTCCGCTCGCCGAGTATTCAGTATTAGGCATTACTGTCTAACCACGTATACACCGAGTCATGTATAAGTGGTTATAACTTGCCACGACACATATCAAGTCACTTCATGCCACTGCGGCTCCACGACGGCGCCCGTCTCTTCGTAGTACGTCGGTTTCAGCGTGATCTCGTATTCTGCCGAGCTTTCCAGCTCTTGCGACAGGTTGAGCGACATCACTTCGCAGAATGCACGCGGTCCTTGTGCTCCGCTTTCTGTAATCGTCGCGTCCATCACAGCGAACTCTTTGGGTGTGCCATTAATATAGGCGGCTAACAAGGTATCAAATACTGTATCCGCGCCTTGTCGATGCCTATAAGTAAAGCTAATCTCTAATTCTTTGAGGCTGCCCTTGGAGAGCTTCCAGCTCGAGTATCGGGCAGACACGTCGGCCTCACCCTTGCCGAGATTGGCACTCACGTTAATCGCGCTCTTCAGTTCGGTCCACGTGGGCGTCGTGCGAGTGCCCGCGTTCAGATACAGTTTGCAGTCCTTGCCCACGACGGGCGAGGGAGTCAGTGGCATCTCTTGCTCCTCCGTTATGCTTCACGCCAACCGCGAAAGGTCAGCGTCAAGACACTCGTGAATTGTCCCAACTTCGCCAGGTGCTCCTGCAGGTACAGGATTCGCACGCTCGGTGTGATCAACGTCGTGGCGCCCGGTCGCTGTCCGAACAAAAAGAAATCCGCGATCTCCTGCGTCAGCCGCATCAAGGGATCCAGCGACGCGTTGTCGGTCGTTTCGGGTTTCTGCTGGATCCCAATGTCCACGGCATACTCATGCACGGAAGACGAACGCGTGTCCAAACGCCCGTCATCCTCTTTGGGAACGACCGTCACCTTGAGCGTTCCCATCTCCGGCAGATCGAAAGTCGGCAGGTAGCCTCGCTCGGCCACGAATGACTGGCTGAACGCGTGCGTATTCAGAGCCGCGACAATCGCGTCGGCCAGTTCGATGATTTGGGCTTGCGGCATTTCTCAATTACAACTTTCCGTATTGCCTTTGCCGGATAGTCAAAACCGGACTTTTGGCTATGGGGCGAAAGCCGAAACCACGGCCCAACCGATGAAGCCAGTGAAAGCACACGTTGCAGTGTCATTTCCGCAATTGGCTCTGGAAGCCGACCAGGTGTACAACGCACTTGGTCGGTTTCTTATGCGCGGAGCGTGCCAACTGCGTTCCGTCACGGCACGTCCTCCGCAAACGCATTCAGCGTCTTGGCCACGAACTCGGCTTCGCTTTCCCACAGGGGCCGTAGCGGCAAAGCGCATCCGTTGGGAGCGATCACCGCAAACCGCTCCTCGCAGTCCACCCGCCGGTAGACGCGATAGGGCGGTTCCATGCACGATCGCTCTTGCCCCGGCACCGTCATCGATGCTCCTCCGCCAAGAGACACGGACGACGGAATAACTCATCGCGAATCTGCTGCATCAGCACCTTGGTATCGCCTGCGATATTCGCGACTGATTCGATGGCCCGCGTATTGCCCTCGATCACCTGGCTGTTGTCGCGGAGCACCCGGAGCAGCTGCTTGACCAGCCACACGTTGACCCCCAGCAGCAACATGGCGAACACCGCGAAGCCGCCCTGGATCAGCGGCGACCACAATTCGATGACTTCGATCAATTCACGTCTCCCGCTGCTGGAACCACCACTCAATCATGAGACGCACGATCACCGGAACCA
>CAIPEB010000182.1 GCA_903863885.1 uncultured Planctomycetaceae bacterium
AATCAGCACCCAGTCGCCGGACGCCATGGCGGTCGACGTGTCCGTGCAATACTGGTCGAAGTCGAATACCGAGGCACGCACGAAGAAATTAAGAATGAGCGTGTTACTTGCGAGATCCGTATCGTCGGCTGAGTAGGCCACGGTCACACTGCCCGTCAGTCCGGACGCATTTGCGGCCGCCAGTGTCACGACACCGTCATTCTGCCGACTTCCGGTGGCGACGAGGTTTCCACCGGCACCGTCTGAGTTCTTGTAGACGTTGACCGTTCGCACGTTGAGGCGAACAAGAGAGACTTCGTCGAAGTAGGCGACAGCCCCGTTCACGTTTGCAGGTACGAGGTAGATTTTGACGGAACTGCATCCCGCTGGAGCAGTAAAGTCGTACGAAAATTCTGTATACGTCGTTCCCGTCACCCCAGTCGTGACAGCGGTATTGGAGTTTCCGGTTATGTATGTCGAATGTGTATTGTCGAAAAGTGTAAAGTGCGGGGCGTTCGTCCCGTCGCCTCGACATCGCATCGACAGACGGTATTGTTCACCCGCTGTGACTGAACAATCCTGCGTGACGCGCGGTGCGTACCACAAATCAGTTCCGTGCGTCATTTTGAGCGAATGGCTGCCAGTGTCCTTCGCAGTACCCGTCTCGTCCTCAACTAGCGCCGCGCCTGTTCCCGCCTGGTCGACCCACGTTGCGAATACGTCCGCACCACCCGCTCCGAGCGTTTCAAAACCGCCATTTACGACGAGGTTTGACCCATTGGCGTTCGTCAGTTTCCAATACAGAGTTCCGTTGTTCGTGTTGGTAGCAAGATGCCCGGCGAATGACCACGCACTGCACTGATTCAACGCGTCACCAGACTCGTAAAGCTGAGTCTGCAGGCTCGTGCTGGATGTCGCCCAACCCCAACCGGAAATCGCCTCGTGATGAGAGGTGCGACTTCCGCTCTCCGAGTCGTTGGCAGTGGTTGCATGCTGTCCGACCAGCGTTGCCGTCATGGCATCGCCGTCGAACAAATTCATGAGTTCCGGAAGCCATCCCGCTCCCGTTGAATCGCCAATCACCAGGACCTTTCGCGTAACGCCCGTCCCGGCCGTGGACTTGGCGATTCGGAGCGTCGTTGCCTTGTACGTGGCAAGCGCCGTTCCAACGTAGCAATTCAACTGCCACGCGAGATCGCGAATGTTGCCGCTGGTCACGTCTCCATCGACGGCCGTGAACGTCCATCGTTCGTTCTGCTGCGTGCCGAGAGCACATGCCACGTCGTATTCCACCAGACCAGGGAATGCGGCACGTATGGCATTGACGAAATAGACGTTGTTCTCACGTCCGGCAGCGGCATAGATGCGATTGGGAATCGTGTGCTCGATGCCGATCAATTCCCCGTACAAGTTGCTCAACCGCTCGGCATTGTTCGCGACGATATCTCCGCCGTCTTGGGCGAGGTTGGTGACGGGAACGCCGGGTGCCGCTGAGTCCGTGACGCACGCAACGCCGTTGATGAGTTCTTTCTGCAGAGTCATGCGAAATGTTCCTTAGATGAACAGTCGATCGAGCTTATTGAGCGTCAGGACGTTCAGTTGTCCGAGTGTCAGGTGTCCAATGGAGATTCGTTTTGATACCGGGATTAGGAATGCGTGAGATAGCGTCATGCGTTGGGGCCCTCACTCCTCGTCGTGGCTCTGGTGCTTCGCACACTGAATCGCCATGTCCGTGATTCGCTTCGTCACGAGCTCGAGCTGCTCGTCTCGCTTG
Source organism: uncultured Planctomycetaceae bacterium (assembly GCA_903863885.1). GTDB lineage: Bacteria > Planctomycetota > Planctomycetia > Pirellulales > Pirellulaceae > CAIPEB01. The sequence goes on from CAIPEB010000182.1 coordinate 1,754, forward strand.
ACCTCACGTCGCTCGAACCGATCCGCCATGCGATCCATCGCGGCAACATGCTCCTCGCGTTCCTTGGCTCGGTCCTTGTCGAGCTTCGGCAGGTATTTGCAGACCAGGAAGATCAGCAGCGATACCACGCAGGCGAGTGCCCCGAGGTTTGCGTACGGTTCCAGCGTACCGTACTCGCGGCTGACGACGTCCACGGCCATACCAGCCAGCGACAGGCACCACAGTGTCAAAGCGATCTTCATCGGCGAGTCCATCTAGCGTTTCCAACGCAGCAGGTAATTCAAGGTGTTCGTGACGTGTCCGACTATTGCCTCATGCCCGTCCGCCGATAACTGCCGTGCCTCTCGTTCCGCCTCCCTTAACGCCGCATCGATCTGCTCGGCTGCTGCCCGGCCCGCCAGCCGGTTCACGACCTTCAGACGTGACGTGCTGCGAGACGGACAGATGCCAGTGTTGACTGTGACCGTGGCGGCGGATGTGATCGTTGTCCCTGCCGGTGACTCGCGGGCGACGTAGCTCAGCCAGACGTGACGGACGCGCCCTTGCGGCCCCATCGCGCAGGGGAACGCGGCACGAGAGACGATCTGACCTTGGGTGATCTTGACCGTGCGACGGA
>CAIPEB010000183.1 GCA_903863885.1 uncultured Planctomycetaceae bacterium
GCCCACGTAGCCGCGTCTCTCCGAGACGCGAAGTCCGCGCGTCTCGGAGAGACGCGGCTACGCGGTTCGCCACAATCGAAAACCGGCCCACCCCGTGAACGGTTGCCGCGGGAAGTGTCTTTACACGGATGTCGCACAACTCAACGGGGTTGCGGCTGCCAAATCCGGCAAGCAGCGACTGGAACGTGCGGCGCCGAATCCGTCAATTCAATCCGACGCCTCGGCGCCGACACGCCCGCAAATCGTCCTTGCGTGCGGCGAGCTGAAGTGGCTTCAGCCGATTCCGCGGAGCATTTCAACGCAGCCGGACAAGCAACGAGTGTTAGGAATGCGTTAGTTGTCAGTTAGTTTTCAACCGTCAGACATGGCGCACCCGTTCGCCTATCGGGCGAACCTCTCCATCGCCGCCTTGCGAGAAGACACGCGAGTGCTCCCCGGACGCCCGGCGTCATGACGGCAATTGCCTACGACGCTACGACTCGCCCCGAGTGTGACTTGGGCAATCGAGACTCGTCGTAACCCGTGCAAGACGCAGACATTCCGAAACCCAAACTGACGCCGTGCCGCGAACCGTGTTACCCGTGTCGGGACGCGGCAACTGACTTTAGTTGTCGTGCTCCTTTCAAATGCGATCCTGCGAGTCGGTATCTCGGGCCGAACACCGCGTATGCGATTCGAACACCATTCTCCGGCAAATGCGCCCGCCATCGCGCCCTTGGAGCACTGATGTGACGAACGTAGATTTCTGGTTCGGTGCGAGGCGACTCATCAGGAATCAAGCGGATATCTCGTGAAGTTCGCGGCGACCGGATCGAAAACGCGATCGATATGGCCGGTGCCGGCCTCGCGACACAAGAGCACGAAATCTGACGTGCCGCGGATCAGCATGGGTCGGTGCGTTGAGCCTGACAGAGCCCTCTGCATCGCCGACGCATTGTCTGACGTGGGCACTTCTCCGTATTCATGAAACGGAGCGATATTTCCATGACGAAGTTCGAGGGTGAACTGGCAGACTTGGATCGGCGACTGTTTGGAATGGCCGAAGACACCCGGACGCTGCTCAGGTTGGCCGTTGCTGCAATCAGGCACCGCCGCGAAGATGTCGGCGACGAAGCCCGCACGATCGAGCAACGGCTCGCCGGGGCGCAATCCGAGATCGACCTGGCCGCCGTGCGAATGATGACGACGTACGGTCCTGATGCCGGCAGTCTTCGTTACCTGCTTGGTTGCATGAACCTGACCGAGCAACGGGCGCACATTTGCGAACAGACCATTCACATCTGCGACTCACTGCGCATGATGACCAGCAACCCGCTGCTGCATGTGACGCACGCAGCCGTGACGCAAATGACGGACGAAGTGGTGAACATAGTGAACGACTCCATCGACGCGTACGCGATGCGGGATTCGATGAAGGCCGAGGCGACTCGCCAGAAAACCGAGATTGTGGATGCCTTGAACGATCAGGTGGTGACCGAATTGCTGACAGACCAGGTCCTGAAGGACATTGCGGTCGGAAATGGCGTCGCCGGCGACCCATGCACCCAGGTGTTGCAGGCTCGACATCTCCAGCGGATTGCCGACAGGGCCGTGAACATCTGCAATGAGGTGATTCACATGATGCGCAGCGACCTGCCAGCAGGGAAGATCGAATGCTGAGCAAGAGGTTGTTTTGGAGCATCTTCCTTCCCTATCTCGGGATCATCGTGGTGTTGATCTTGCTGTTCGGCATCGGCGCATCGCACGAACTGCGCGATGTTTGCCTCGAGCAGACGGCTCACGAACTGGAATCCGGTGCGAGGGCGTTCACCCAGAGATTCGCGGGGCGGCTGATCCAAACGCCTTCTGGCGAATTGGATCGTTTCTGCCAGGACTTTTTCCGCGCGACGGGCATGCGGGTCACCGTGATCATCCCGTCCGGCAAAGTCATCGGGGAGAGCTCCGCGGATCAGAACGCGATGGACAATCATGCGACCCGGCCGGAAGTCCAGCAGGCGTTACGCGGCGGGCTGGGCCAGAGCACGCGTTACAGCGCCACGCTGAAGAATGAGCGGATGTACGTGGCGATTCCTGTCTATGCTGGCGGTTCGCTGGTCTCGGTCGTCAGGACTTCCTTTCCGGTTTCCATTCCCTCGAGAAAGCTGCGGATTGTCAACACCCGGATTGCTGCAACGGGGTTGCTGGCGGTTGGCATCGGCGCGCTCGCCAGCCTGATCGTGGCGCAGCGAATCTCGAAACCGTTTGAAGTAATCCGCCACGGCGCCGAACGATTCGCGGGCGGCGAATTCAACCATCGCGTTCCCGTCGCCGGTGCGGAAGAAGTGCGCATGGTCGCGCAATCGCTGAATACCATGGCTGAACAGTTGCATCAGCGCATCATGCGAATCGTCGAACAGGACAACGAACATCGGGCCGTGCTCTTGAGCATGGAGGAAGGAGTGTTGGCACTCGATCGGGATGCCAAGATACTGAGCCTCAACGAAAGCTGCTGCAAGCTGCTGGGAATCGACAAGAAACATGCAAAGGGAGAATCCGTTCGCGAGGTCATTCACAAGGCCGGCCTGCTTGGATTCATCGATCGCACCCTGAGCGCCGCACATCCGATCGAGGAGGATTTCGAATTCGACGGCACACGGAACCGGATCCTGCATGCGCGCGGAGCAGCGCTGCACGACGCATGTCAACGCGAAATCGGCGCATTAATCGTGCTGCACGACGTCACGCGGCTGCGGCACCTGGAAAACGTGCGCCGGGATTTTGTCGCGAACGTCTCGCATGAACTGCGGACTCCCATCACTTCGATCAAGGGCTTCGTCGAAACATTGCTGCACGAGGGACTCGCAAACCACGAGCAATCCCTGCAGTTCCTGGAAATCGTGCTGAAGCAGGTTAACCGACTCGACGCGATAATCAACGACCTGCTGTTGCTCTCGCGTGTCGAGAGAGGCGTCGGCGGACATTCGATCGAACTCCGCGACGAGCGCATGGCGGACGTGGTGCACTCCGCCGTGGAAATGTGCCAGCAGAAGGCCAACCAGAAAGAAATCGCGATCCGCGTCGACTGTGCGGAACACATCTTCGCGGCACTCAACGCGCCGCTGTTCGAGCAGGCGGTCGTCAACCTGATTGACAACGCAATCAAGTACAGCGACCGTGCCTCCACGGTTTACGTGGTGGCGGAAGTGCTGCACGAGCAGGTGGTGCTGCATGTGCGCGATCACGGCTGCGGCATCCCCGCCCAGCACCTGGTGCGGCTTTTCGAGCGGTTCTACCGGGTCGATCGTGCCCGAAGCCGGGAACTGGGCGGAACGGGACTGGGGCTGTCCATTGTCAAACACATCATCTCCGCTCACCGCGGCTCGGTTGCCGTGGAAAGCACTGTAGGCCGTGGCAGCAGCTTTTCAATCGTTGTCCCGGCAGCCTTTCCCGAGTCGATGATCTCACTCATCGAGGCCCGCATCGGCGGGTAACCGCACACTTCGCCCGCCACCAGGAGACCCCCGATTGCGGAGATCCTGGTTGCCGACTCGGTCCAAGGCGATGGCCGACCGCGGAGATCGGAAGTGGCGACCGAGAGCGCCGCATCGCCGCCAATCGCGGTCCAGCCAACCTCCCGATCCACGCAGCCGACTGCGAGCTACTTGCCGTGGGCCACGGTCGCCGAATCGGCGCCCGCAGGCAGACGAAGCGTCAGGGGAAGCCCCTTGTTGGGACCAATCCAGAAGTTCGTCGCCGTGTATCGGAGTTCGGCGGATGCAGCTGATGCATCGAACCGCACCAACGTTGTAGCCGTGGCCGGCAGCGTTATCTGCGCCGGTCCTGCGTCGCCATTGCGCTCCAATCGAATGTCGGCTTCACTGGCGTTTCGAATCGGAACCCAGATAAACTTGTCCGAGCGTTTCGTGGGCGCCTCGATGCGCACGCACACGTTCAACAGCGGCTCCAACCACGCCTGCCGGCCGATCAGCAAGTCCTTGTGCCACACAACCGTCCGTCCCGTGAACAACGCCTCTTTCAAAGCGGGCACTGTTCTTTCCTTCGAGAAGACCAGCGTTATCGTGCGGTGGTCATTTGCCGTATTGCGGATGCGAAGATCGGGCGTGTGAATATCCGATGTACCCAGCATCGTCAGGTTCTTGTCCAGACACCACCCGTGTGCCGTCGGGTAATACGTCTCGCCATTGCACACCTCCATGCCATGAAACAGTTTCTTCTGGAACATTGTCTCATGCACCTCGAACCACTTGCCTTTCTCTTCGCCCTTCCACCCCTGATGATTCCAGAACACAAATCCCTTTTGGTCATTGGCACGCTTCACTGCGTCCAGAAACTCCGGCGTGTCGATTGCCGCGACGTCATTCAGAAACAGGGCGTTGAAGTGCCCCGGAGGCGTGTCGCGGGTGATTTCGGCCCCCTCGACAAACAACATCCCGTATTCCGCAGCAGACTGCTCCGCCAACTCGAACGCTCGACCATGCTTCGTGGGGACGTCGTCCTTGTGCGGTTGGTACTCGATATGATCCGTGATGGCGATCGCGTCCAATCCCTGCCGCCACGCCTCCGTCACTCGTACGGTTGGCCATACCTGCCCGTCGGAGAACATCGTGTGCATGTGAACATCACACTTCAATGTCTGGTAATCGGGCAGGTCCGGGAACTGTATCTCAAATCGGGCCTCGGCAGCCCAAATCGCGCTGGCTGCATTGAAGCACGCAACAGCCACCACGAACACACCGACACGAATACATCTCTTCATAGCTAATCCTCCAGGCAGGAAACAGAATTGACAAATCGCTCAGATTGCAGGCTGAGCGGCGGTGGCGGCGGCCGGTAATATCTCACGTTCGTATTCAAGGAATATGAAACGAAGATGAAACTGCCGTGAAAATAGACATCGGAACTCGGCTCACTACCCGAGGGGAAGAGAATTCACCGAAGATTCACATTCCTTTTAGATTCTCTTAGCACTCGCCTGCTACAACTTCTCCCAAACACAGCGTGACTCGACTATCCGGAACCTCATGCGTCACGGCGTTCCGTTTCCTGCGTACTTTCAAAGGGAGATTACCTCGATGAAGTCAACGAGCACGCAATCGCTGCATTTCACTCGGCGCGGTTTCACACTGGTCGAGTTGCTTGTCGTGATTGCCATCATCGGAGTCCTGGTCGCTTTGCTGCTGCCGGCAGTTCAAACCGCACGCGAAGCAGCGCGACGCATGCAATGCAACAACAACTTGAAGCAATTCGGATTGGCGGCTCACAACTTCCAGGACACCTTCGGTCGACTTCCCACCGGAGCGCGGGACGGAGACCACCGCATTCCCAGCGCCCTGACCGCCTGCTGCCGCGCCAATACAAGATCGGGGTGGAGCTGGTCCTATCAGATTCTGCCCTTCATCGAGCAGGGCACGACTTTTGATCTGGCGCAGGATTCAGACGACGCTGCAAGCCCGAGCGAAGCCACCTACAACGCCAAGGAAACGGTTGTCGCCGGAACGCTGGTGAAGGTCTTCTATTGTCCGAGTCGCCGCATACCTAAGCCTCACAGCGGCCTGTACAAGTGCGACTACGCGGGGAACGCAGGCGAACGCGTTCCCGGCGACATTCGCGCGACGGCCAGCGGTGGACTTCGAGGGGTAATCCGACAGACAGGCCGTGATCAGACGAAGATCGAACATATCCAAGACGGATCCTCCAATACGATCCTGTTCGGCGAGAAGGCGCTGCACCCCGAGTCGTTTGGAACCGAGGGAGGCGACAACGAGCGATGGAACAACGCCGGGTGGGACGAGGACGTTATCCGGTACGGGTCGGTGCTGCTCAGCAACGGCACCTTCTACGGCCTGCCGCCGATTTCCGATCTGCGGGCGCCGAAACTGGTCGGCAGCACATGGACAACCGTCGTCGACAAGGGGAATCAGGCGTGGGGCCAATGGCATCCGTTCTTCGGCTCATCACACGCTGGAGGAGCGAATTTCACGATGGTAGATGGCTCGGTGCAGTTCGTGTCCTCTGTAGTAGACGATAAGGTCATGCGAAGGTTGAGCCTCACAAATGACGGCGAGACGGTTTCGCCAAACTAGACGCGGCCGCGATGTAGATCTGTGTATCTCAAACAACCACCGACTGTTCGGGATGTCGAAAGGAGATGAGACGTCATGCGACGATCCAAAGTCTGCCTGGCGCGAGGTCAGCGCGGCTTCACACTGGTCGAGTTGCTCGTGGTTATTGCAATTATCGGAATCCTTGTGGCGCTTCTACTGCCCGCCGTTCAGGCCGCGCGGGAAGCAGCGCGCCGCTCGCAATGCACGAACAACTTGAAGCAACTCGGGCTGGCCGCGCACAATTTCCAGGACACCTACGCCAAGCTACCCAACGGAGCCCGCGATGGAGATCAGCGGATTCCCAGCGCCCTGACGGCCTGCTGCCGTTCGAGCACGCGTTACGGCTGGAGTTGGTCGTATCAGATTCTGCCTTACATCGAACAGGCCAATGCCTATCAAATTGCCGGCGACGCCGATGATGCCCAGACTCCGAGCGAAACCACGTACAACGCCAAAGAAGACGTCGTGGCCGCAACCGCGGTGCCGATTTACTACTGTCCCACTCGCCGCCCGCCACAGCTCTTCAGTGGAACCTACAAATGCGACTATGCGGGAAATGCCGGCGAACGCGGCCCAGGAGGTATCCGGTCGACTGCCAGCGGTGGACTCAAAGGCGTCATCATCCAGATGGACCGCGATAAGACCAGGGTCGAAATGATCAAGGACGGGTCGTCGAACACAATCATGTTCGGCGAAAAGGCGCTGAATCCCAAATCGTGGGGAACGGAGGGCGGCGACAACGAACGGTGGAACAACGCGGGCTGGGATGAGGACATCGTACGGTACGGCGCTGCAATTCTCAGCAATGGCACGGCCTACGGACTGCCCCCGATTGCCGATATGCAGGCGCCTTGGCTGAACGGCACTACTTGGACAACGGTCGTGGACAAGGGCGCACAGGCATGGGGACAGTGGCACCCGTATTTCGGGTCATCACATTCCGGAGGCGCGAACTTCACAATGGCAGATGGGTCGGTGCAGTTCATCTCGTCAACCACTGACGACAAGGTCATGCGTTCTCTCAGTCTGACTGCCGACGGAGGCTCCGTTTCGCTGAACTAGCCGGAATGTTCCAATTCGACCGCTGCAGGATCGCCACGCGTTCCACGCTGCTCATTACCAAAACTCAGCACAAGGACATCAGAATGAAGAACCCTGGTTACGTAGCTCTGCTGCTTGCGGCCCTGTTCGCTTCCGGTTGCGGCGGAAGCAACGCTCCGACCCAACTGACCGACCAAGATAAGGCACAAATTGCCCAGCATGACAAAGACGTAAATGCCGCAGAATCGGCCCAGTCGAAGATGAAATAGCCCGCTGAAAATTGCGCGAGTGTCCCGCTCGGCGGCGTGCGGGATTTCGGTTCTGGTGAATGCCGAATATTGCCGGCGTAGTGCCGGCAATATGCATTTCCTGCCCAAGTCTTCGGGCGAACGGACACCCGCACTCCAGTCGCATCTCTCTGAAACGCCCGTCACGAGAGGCGGCGGTTCGCATGGCGGCATGTTTTGCGCATTTCCCACGAACGCCTCACACTTCTGTAACACGGCCGAAGTACCATACAGCGCAAATGCAAAACAAAACCTCGCCAAAAGGAGCGGTTGTGTGACGAGTGCTGTTCTGTACGGAGCGCGACATCACGCCCATCGGCAGCTGTTCTCTGTCTGTGAATTGAATGACTACGTTCATGCAGCACATCGCCGCAATCTGCGTGGCTTAACCGCAACGTGGCAGGACCGCGCGGTTGGCACTGCCTCGGGATGCCAGGCGGTATCGGCGGAAGAGATTGCCGGGTACCTGGACGTGATCGATCGGGTGCGCCGCGGTTGGATCGACCGAGTGGACGTGCGGCTGGGAGTGAGGATTTTCTTTGCTCCAGGAAATGAAGCCCTCTGGAGGACTCAAGTTCGCGGCGCCGTGTTTGACTGTGTGGTTGGCGAAATTGCCCCGGCGGCAAACGCCGCTTCGACTCAACCGTGGCCGTATTTCGATCGACTGACGCAGCATCAGGCTTTTCGACGGGCCGCCGACGCCGCGGAAACGGGTTTCTTCGACTGCATTGCGTTCGACGAGATTCTCGAGAGCACGTGTCGGTGGCACTGGAATCTTGATTTGATCGCCTGTGAAGCGATTGCCGCAATGGACCGGATCGCGAATACCGGCGCGGCGATCGAAATACCCACCGCAAGCCGCGGTCTGAGCAGCTTATCGGCGTTCGATGCGTGGTTTCTCACAGAAATGGCTGCAAGGCAGATCCCCATCGTGCTGAACGCTGACCCGCAATCGCCCTGGCAGGTAGCGCGCGGGTTTGAATCGACTCTTGATCTGCTTTCGGCATGCGGCTTTTCGCACGTCAGTCACTTCATCCACAGGCAGCGAGTTGATGTGCCGCTCGAGACTGCCCGCAGCAGCCTTCAGTCACTGGAAAGCCGGGAGGTTTGGGCGAGCCCGCCTGCGTTCGCATCAACACCGGGCGTCCCGGCTGCCGTGCCGATTTCGCGCCAATGAACCGGCCTATACGGCACGCCCACCAACTCGCCCGTCAAGAGCGTCCAACGCGAAATTCGCTTGGACAGTCGGCAATCCCGTTGGCCCACGGCGACGGCGCCAGCCCGCAAGGCCGAGATAGTATCGCAATCGCGGCCTGCGATACGGCGGCGTTAACGGCGCACTATTGGCTGTCGCTCAGCGCAAACATCCAGAATCTGCTCGGCGTCTTCGGGTTGCAGTCATTATCGGTGCCAACCACGAGCAGTTGCCGACCGTCTGCGAGCGGCCTGCCGAATGCCAGGCCTTCGATCTTTTCCGGAAACGATGGGCCGGCAAGGCCATACCGCGGATCCAGCAAATCAATCACGGTCTCTTTTCTCATGGGTCTGATCGCAATGGGCAGCTGCTCAGACGGAAGTCGCTCGATATTTGACACGTCCGTTGCGCCATCCAGATGAACTGCCATGATGCGTTTGAATTGTGCCGCCACCCCCGGTTTGTCATCCCGCTCGATGAGCAGCAGGCGATCGTCGCCCCAAGCCAGCAGTTCATTGATGCCGTGGTTTGGAGCATCGAGTCGCACGACGAACTCACGCGTATGTCCGGTCTCCAAGTCGATCTGGAGCAACCGGCAGTGAAGCCCGGTCAAATGGTCCGGCGGTCCCTGGCTGTCTTGAATCAGCGGACGTTGAATACAAACGAACATCCGTTTGCCGCTCGAGTTGACTGCCAACCCTTCAAAACCGGCGTTGGAACGGCGTCCCGAAACATTACTCGTGTTCTCCTGCTCCTTAGTGGCAGCGGGATGCTGAATACAGAATCGATCGGGCACGTTCAACCGTTTGATTCGTTTTCCATCCAGTGAGTACTCGCTGATATCAGGCCCGTATTCGTCCGAAATCCACAATGTGCCGTGACTCGACTTGCGGACGGCCTCCGGATCGAATCGCTGAGATTTACGCGGCATCTCCGAGTCGAACAGGGACGCTCTGCCGCGCAACGCAATTCCAGCCTCATCTGTCAGCAGATGCGTAGCTATGATCCGCGGCACAAACGAGCCCGGACCAGAGGACGGCAACGGCAGTTCGATCTCGTGAACGCGGCAGGGAAAGTCGATTTCGCCGTCTGCGGGGCCGCGATCACAAATTGCCCAGAATCGGTCTCCCGATCCTGTGTATTCAAGGCCTGACAATCCTCCCAGCATGTTCAGGGGAAAGCCGGCGGCCGCATCGATCAAACCCGATGCATCCGCAGCAGTTCCCGGCAGTTGGCCGATGCCGACCAATTCCGCTGGCCGCGTGTCGGCCGCAGCGCACAGTCCCGAGGCGACCGCAATGAACAGAACGCAATGGATGGCATGCATGGCCGTGGATGCCTCGTCGGTGTTTCCTGGAGTTCGTCGGCC
>CAIPEB010000184.1 GCA_903863885.1 uncultured Planctomycetaceae bacterium
CGAGCAGCGGCGCTATGCCGAGACAATCCGCAGCAGCGGCGAGTTCCTGTTGGCCCTTATGAACGACATCCTCGACTATTCGAAGATCGAAGCCGGCAAGCTCGTGATCGAAGCCGAGGATTTTGATCTTCGTGTCCTGCTGAAAGACCTGTCTGCCCCGATGACGCTGCGTGCGCAAAGCAAGGGGCTGCATTTCCGATGGTCGGTTGATCCCCGCGTGCCGGCCCATCTTCGCGGCGATTCCGGCCGCCTGCGCCAGATCCTCGCCAATCTGTCCGGCAATGCCGTGAAGTTCACGGAGCGCGGCGAGGTGTCCGTTCAGGTCAGCCTGATCTCGGAAACCGCAAACGAGGCCGTCGTCCGCTTCACGGTTCGAGACACGGGAATCGGCATATCACCCGAGGGGCAGCCGAAGCTGTTCGAGAAATTCACGCAGGCCGACACTTCCACGACGCGTCGCTACGGCGGAACCGGTATGGGGCTGGCAATATCCAAGCAACTGGCCGAGTTGATGGGGGGAGAAATCGGCGTCAGCAGCCGGGCGGGAGCCGGTTCCGAGTTCTGGTTCACCGCACGTCTCGCCAAGGCGACTCGGTCTTCGGCTCTGGTCAGTGCAGCCGCGCCGGCTCATATTTCGCCAGCCGCTCCCCCGGTCGTCAAACGGCGGGGAGCACGCATCCTCGTGGCCGAAGACAATATCGTGAACCAGGAGGTGGCACTGGGCATTCTGCACAAACTCGGCCTTCATGCGGAAGCCGTGGCCGACGGGGTCGAGGCCATCGAGGCGTTGAAGACACTGCCTTATGACCTGGTACTGATGGATGTGCAAATGCCCGAAATGGATGGGCTCGAGGCCACTCGGGTAATCCGTGACCCTCTGTCACCCGTGCTCAACCATCGGATTCCGATCATTGCAGTGACGGCGCACGCCATGCGCAGCGATCGCGAGAACTGCCTGCAGTCGGGCATGAACGACTACCTCACCAAGCCCATCTCCGCGCATGCTCTGGTCGATGCCCTGAACGCATGGCTGCCCCCCAACCCCCATCCGCTCAAACCCCGTATGCAGTAGCCCGCAACGCCGATCGCCTCTTGGGAAACAGGCGGGACCGTAAGCGAGCGAGTTCGAGAAGCGAGACCGAGATGATGTCGAGAATGGCCAAGGCAATGAAGGCGTTCGTGGACCACCCTGCCACCAGATTCCTTGTGGGTTGCGTCCTGATGGTTACCGGGTTGATCGATCTTTACGGCGACTTGATGGATGAAACCCGGCGTTTTCGGATCGGGGCCCACCACGGCATCGTCATCCTCGGCATCGTGCAGGCCCTCTCCGCGCTTCCGGACTTTACGCTGGCCATCGAAAAATGGCTGCCGGTCCTGGAAAGAAGGAAACGCGACGGAAACTGATTGAACGACGCAGCAGATCTTGGACCGCGTTTTACGCCGAACAGTGCGAGATATCTGCGCAACGTGCTCTCGTCGCGGGCGGACGGGAACGCCCTGTTGCGAGGATGTCCCCCCGTTCGAGTTTTTCCGCACACCCTGCGCCAAGCCGGCAAAGCGATATTCAAATTCCCTGGATCGATTCCTCTTTCAAACGATGTTGCGGGCGCGCGTCATGCGTTCCTGAATGTCCGGAATCTCGGGCGGCAGCCCTGAAAGGATACCGTCGAGCAGCGATTGCTTGTCGATCGGGGTTGGAAGCCAATTACTGACAGCGACGCCTGACTTCGCCACTCGGTCCTCGGACGGGGTGCCCAACACCTTTACCAGGGGCATTCTGTTGACTGGCAATCCGAGATTCAATCTCGAAATAATGCCGCCGCACCCGCAGCAAGGGAGATCCCACGCGATCACCAGGACATCGGGGCTAAGCGCCACCATCTCGCTCAGCGTTTCCAATCCGTCTGAAGCGACGGTTACCAGAAAGCCGCTGCGCAGCAGGAAACGCCGCAACTCCTGCCTGCGGCACATCTCGTGATCGGCAATCAGCACAATGGTGTCCATTACGGTTCCCAAGGTTTCCGCGCGCCGTGATGCCGAATCGGTTGCCTGCCGTTGCGGTCCAACGCAAATCTATCGCTTCCTCGAGTGCCGGAGTTTGGAAGGTCTCTCATAATCCACTCTCCACTTGGAGAGAGTCGGCTCGGCAGGACCGGGGGGGAGGATCGTGCGTTTCGACATCCCCGCACTCAACTGACACTCGGCGCAACTCCCGCGCATCGTCGCATTCCACTGGAACAGCGCCGATGATTGAATATCGTGCCTGGCGCATCCAAACCGCAATCAGGCAAAACATGCTTCTGACGTAGCAAAATCCACTACCCCGTATCAGCATGAGCTGCAAAGGCAGCCCAGAGAAGGCTTTGGACATCGAGTGCATCCCGGATCGCCAACTGGGAGTTTTCCGTCTCTTTGACCAGGACCTCGTCAGCCCCCGGATCTTGGTGCGTTCACGCCGCAGGCGCGGAGTTGCCGGCGGCCCGAAGTCGCCGCCGTCGGGGATTGCCCCGTGGTCGGCTTGCCAAAGGGCAGCCGACGCTCAGCTGAGAAACCGCCTGATCCAGCCGTGCATGTCGAGCCTGTTGCAGAGTTCAGCAGGGCAGATCACGAATTCGTGTGCTGCCGCACTTCAGTTCTGCGAGTGCCTTCGCAGCAAATCCGCCAGTCGCATGCTTTCACTCGACTGGCAATCGTGCCGCGGCTCGTGGTAAGCCGCAACGTCGCGTAACAGCGAGGGATTCGACAGTGCTGTGACGTCGGCCGCGTCGGCATGGGGGCGAAGAACTGAGCCCCCGCACGGCGCGTGACGGCCCCCCCAAGCCTCGCACAGCTGCCGCGCTCCGATTTCAGGCTCATCGCAATACGCCATGACCCGCTCCAGCACGTTGTGCAACTCGCGGACATTGCCGGGCCACGAGTACCGCTGAAGTTCTTCAATAGCTTCTTCGCTCAGGAATTGACGCGGTCGGACGTACCGTCGCGCAGACTCGGCCAGATACGACGCCACAAGAGCTGGAATTATGGACAAGCGAGTTCGCAGCGGAGGAACCTCAATTTCCACAACGTTCAGACGAAAATACAAATCGGCGCGAAAGCGACGCTGTTCCACCAGCATTTCCAGCGGCTGGTTACTGGCAGCCATGAGGCGTCCCTGGAAATGCAGCAGGTGATCTCCGCCGATCGGCACATAGGACCGCCCCTCGACAACGTGCAGTAGTTTGGCTTGAACGCCAAGCGGCAATGAGTCGATTTCGTCGAGCAGCAGCGTTCCGAAACCAACCGCCTCGAGTTGACCCGGTTTATCACAAATCGCGCCCGACACGGCGTCCTGCCGGTGCCCGAACAGTTCGCTCTCAATTACTTCCGGGGGAATCGCCGCACAGTTGACAACCAGGAACGGGTGCTCGGCGCGATTCGACATCCCGTGAACAACCCCAGCCAGATGCGTCTTGCCCGTCCCGGTTTCGCCGGTGAGCAGAATATTACAGTCTCGATTCCTGAGCATCTCCACTCGCTCCGCCAAGGCCAGCATTTGATCCGACTGGCAGCAGTACGGTGGCTGTCCCTCGACTTTCAGCCAGCGAGTCCGTTGTGTCACATGCGCCTCGCGCGCTCGAAACGTCAGAGAATCCACCAGCCGTCCCAACTGCCCGAAGTCCAGGGGACGGCACAGGCAGTCCGCGGCGCCAAGATCCACCCAGCTCTCGGTGAAAACGGAAGGCTCATCCAGGATGACGATTATGGGAACACCCGCCCGATCATCACCCGCGTACACTTCAAGCGCCCGCTTCGCGCAGCGTTCGGTGATTGCCCCGGATATGTGCACAATCACCAGGGCGAACGGGTGACGCGATATCTCTGTCAACGCGTCCGAATCCAGGGTCGTCCAACGCAACAACTTGCATCCCGGAATCAGCCGTACTGTCCTGGCGACACCGTCCGCCAGCCGATGGTCCGTGCTGAAAAGGAGTATGCTTGCGAATGCCACTTGTCACCTCATTTGAACAACTCCGGCAGACTCAGCGATTTCCGCCGCACACGACTCAACGCCACGCCGCTGCCGAGCGATGGCGACTCCGAAATCACTGATTTCATGATCGCATGACCAGATAATTGCACAATTCGGATAAACTGCCGTTCTCATCTAGCAGATTCTGCGATCCCTGACTGGGTGATGCCGAGCGACGCATGGGTTACGAAGTTCCGCACCGGTGGGTGCGAGTTCCCAGGGGAACGCTGTTCAGCGAATGCGGGTCTTAACGCACATGTCGAACCCGAAGCGGGCAGCCCTGGCGGCGTGCCGCAAGGACGGACGAAGCCCGAGTGGATATCGCTCGGCATCGTTCCAGGAACGGCGCGGAGTTGAACGACGTCGAGTTTGGCTACGCGGTCACCGTAAGTGGTCACCGTTTGCGGTCACGCGAACGGGCATTTCCCGGTCTTCCGCGGCCGGGCCCGGGTGGTCCATGTCGGATTTGATGATCCGCCCCGGTTGGCCGCAAACGCAGCGACCGAAGAGGAACGACTCAGCCATTACGCCAAGTTCGGGAGGAAATCCGAGCCTGAATCGAGACGCCTCCGGGATGTCTCGAGACAGGAGCCGGGGCATGAATCGGACTTAGGCAGAGCGAAAGAATAAGTTGACGAATTCGTTTGTGTGGCACTGGCTGTGCCAGTGGAAACAGTCTTTGCCAACGACCTCCAATATCCGGACCTGAGAGGGTCCGCAACGAAGAGCAGAGTCCAAAGGACGAAGAGGTAATGCCGGCAGGACTCTCGAACAATGCAACACCTGCTGAATAAGTCAGCACACGGGATATCCGGTTCCGGTGACTGGACCGGTTGTTGGATGGAGATGAGCAAATTCAGGCCGTTTTGGTCAGGCAAGCCGTGTGAGTGTTCGATGGCATGACCGCTTACACTGGCAGAGCCAGTGGCACTCCAAACAGCAGGCAAGGGTGTGATCGCCGTTTCCATTGGCAGAGCCAGATAGGACACGGCAATTCACCGACGACCAACTTCCAGGCCTGGCCGATCACATCGATTTCTTTCGCATCGCTCGCTCACAAGCAAACGGCGAATTGTATCGGTTATTCTTTCACTCTGCCTCAGCGTCACTTCACCGCGAAAACCCGCACGCTGGCGGCGAATTCGTTGACGTCATATGTCCGCAGCAGGCCCGCCAACCGGCGGTGCAGCGAATCGTCAACCGGCTTCGATGAGCAGCAGGCGGCCGGCTCGACGATGGCGAGAGATGACGGTGGCGCCGAGCAGCATCCGCCCGCGTTTTCCACCTTGGCGTACGCGTTGAGGTCCGCGCCGCTGTCGATGACCTGCACTTCGGCGAATCCCGCTCGCAATAGTCCGCCGCGATAATCCTCGACGGGGATCGCACCGGCGATACATCCTACATACGCCATCAAGTCGCCCGCCAATTCGGGAGGCAACGGCTTCTTCAGCGCGATGTCGCTCACGGCGAGCCGGCCCTGCGGCTTGAGCACCCGCGCGATCTCGCGAAAGACCGCGGGCTTATCCGGAGCGAGATTGATAACGCAATTGCTGATCACGCAATCCACCGAGTTGTCCGGCAGCGGCAGCTTGTCGATCGTGGCCAGATGGAACTCGATGTTCTGCCCCGCGGACCGCCCGGCCAGCCTGGCGGCGTTCCGTTCGGCCAACTCGATCATTTCGGGGGTCATGTCGATCCCGATCGCCCTTCCGCCCGGACCGACTTTCGCGGCAGCGAGGAAGACATCCAGCCCGCCGCCGCAACCAAGGTCCACGACGGTCTCACCGGGCTTCAGACTCGCGAACAACGTGGGGTTTCCGCAGGAAAGCCCCATGTTCGCTTCGTCCGGGATCGAGGCCAACTGTTCGGCTGTGTAGCCAAAAGCCTCAGCGACTTCCCGCACTCCGGTCTGCCGGCTGGTTAACCCGCTCCTGGCAACTGACGCATATTTCGATTGAATCGCATCACGAATTTCATCGGACATATTCCGTCCTCCCTCGGGCAGCAAACTATACGCCGTTGACGGCTCCGCGGCAACAATTGCCTGCTGCGGGTTTCAACTACCTGCTGCGGGTTTCAACTTGGCTGATCGACGTCACCCGAGCCAATCCGTGCCAGGCCGCGGCTCCTCCGCGATTTCCCGCTGGCTGCCGGCCGACCTTGCCTCGATTTCGGTATTTGGCTAAAATGCCAAGCGTTGAAATGACGATAAAGTCGTCGAGGAGGATGGCGAGGTGACTGCGAAGACGCTGGCGCGTTACGAGGCTCGCGTGCGGGTCGTAAAAGCGATGGCCCACCCGACTCGCATGTTCATTGTCGATGAACTTTCGCGGACCGGCGAGCGGTGCGTCTGCGAACTTACCGAAATGGTCGGCGCCGACATATCGACGGTCTCCAAGCACCTTTCGCTGCTGAAGAACGCCGGCATCATCCAGGACGACAAGCGGGGAAACCAGGTTTACTACAGCCTGCGCGTACCCTGCATTCTCGACTTCTTCCGCTGCATCGAGTCGGTGGTCGGCTGCAACGGAGACGGCAAGACGAAATGCGCGGCGTGCAGGTAAGATCCGGGGACGGCGGTGGCCGTCCATTGGTCCGGCCAAGGAATTGGCGATTTTGCCAAGGAGCTAACGACTGATGCGTGGCAGCGTTTCCGGGCGTTTGTCTTTCCTCGATCGCTATCTGACTCTGTGGATCTTCCTGGCGATGGCCGTAGGCGTCGCCCTCGGGCGGTTCTGGCCGGGGCTGGCCACGGTCATCAACGCCTTCAAGTTCGATGAGACAACGAGCATTCCGATCGCCCTGGGCCTCATCCTGATGATGTACCCGCCGCTGGCGAAAGTGCGTTACGAGGAACTCGGGGACGTGCTTCGCAACTGGAAGGTCCTCGGGATCTCGCTGGTCCAGAACTGGGTCGTCGGCCCCGTTCTGATGTTCGCACTTGCTGCCCTGTTCCTCCGCGATCAGCCGCAATTCATGGCCGGGTTGATCCTTGTCGGTCTCGCCCGCTGCATCGCCATGGTCATTGTCTGGAACGAACTGGCCAAGGGTGACTCTGAATACTGTGCGGGGCTGGTGGCTTTCAACAGCATCTTCCAGGTCTTTTTCTACAGTCTGTATGCCTACGTCTTCATCGTGGTCATTCCGTTGAAAATGGGGCTCCCGCTGGCGGTTGACGAAGAGACGCTGCGCACCCGGGTGACGATAGGCCGGATCGCCTGGAGCGTGTTCATCTATCTCGGCATACCTTTCCTCGCCGGCATGCTGACCAGACTGGTTCTGGTCAAGTCGAAAGGCCGGGCATGGTATGAAAAAGAGTTCATCCCGAAGATCAGTCCGATCACGCTCGTCGCGCTCCTTTTTACGATCCTCGTCATGTTCAGCCTTCAGGGCGAGAAGATCGTGGCGAAGCCGCTTGACGTCCTGATGATCGCGGTGCCGCTGTTGATCTATTTTCTCGCCATGTTCCTGGTGAGCTTTTACATGGGGCGGAAGGCGGGGGCCGACTATTCCAAGACGGTCACCCTGTCCTTCACCGCCGCCAGCAACAACTTCGAGCTGGCGATTGCAGTGGCTGTGGCCGTGTTCGGCATCAACCACGGGGCTGCCTTCGCCGCCGTCATCGGACCGCTCGTTGAGGTGCCGGTACTCATTGGCCTGGTGAATGTGGCCTTGTACTTCAAGCGGCGGTTCTTCGACGCCGAGGTCACAGCGCAACCTGAATCCGTGATCGCCGGCGAGGAGACATGAGGATGCCAGATAAGTCCGGACTCCAGGATTGCAGATTGTAGGGTGTGTCAAGCTCGCGAAAGGAGTGTTTGCGTTGTGGGAACGATTGGCCGCGAGCGCGGGCACACCAGCCGGCCGTGGGTTGAAACCCACGTCTACCGTCAAGCCGTCGCTACGCGACTCCAATCTTCAAGGAGGCCACGGATTAA